>NZ_JBVJTD010000009.1:0-338547 GCF_055605965.1 Streptomyces sp. NPDC037126 | reverse complement strand
GTGGCCTGTGACGTGTCGGATCGGGAGGCGTTGGAGGGGCTGCTCGGTGGGATCGTGGCCGAGCGGCCGCTGACCGCCGTCGTCCACGCGGCCGGCGTCGGCGACAGCGCCCTGACCAGCGCGCTGACACCCGCCCAGCTGGACACCGTGTTCGCGCCGAAGGCGGATGCGGCCTGGCATCTGCACGAGTTGACGCGGGGGATGGATCTGGCCGCGTTCGTGATGTTCTCCTCGGCGGGCGGGCTCGTGCTGACCGCGGGGCAGGGCAACTACGCGGCGGCGAACGTCTTCCTGGATGCCCTCGCCGCCCGCCGCGCCGCCGAGGGACTACCGGCCACCGCCATGGCCTTCGGCCTCTGGGAGGTCGGCGGCGGACTCGGCGCGTTCCTGACGGACGTCGACCGCAAACGGATGACGACCCAGGGCATACCGCCCATGAACCACGAGACCGGCCTCGCCCTGTTCGCGGCCGCGCTGCGGTCGGGGCTCACCAACGTCGTCCCCGTGCGCGTCGACAGCAACGCCCTGCGCACCCGTACGGACGAGGTCCCCGGGCTGCTCCGCGGCCTGGCTCCCGTCGTACGGCGGGCAGCGGCCGGTGGTTCCGCGACACTGGAGCCAGGCTTGAGGGAACGGCTCGCGGGACTGTCGGCGGGTGAACGGCACCGCGTGGTGCTGCACATCGTGCGCTCCGAGGTGGCGTCCGTCCTCGGACACGCCTCGGCCGAGGCGATCGGCCCCGACCGGCCCTTCCAGGAGCTGGGCTTCGACTCCCTGGCCGCCACCGAGCTGCGCAACCAGCTCAACAGGGCCACCGGCCTGCGGCTGCCCGCCACGCTCGCCTTCGACCACCCGAACGCGGAAGCCGTCACCGGACAAGTCCTGCAAGAATTCGGCGAGTTCGGCGGTGACTCGGGTGTCGACTCCGGTGACGAGGAACTCAGGCACGCGCTCCGGTCGATCCCGGTGAGCCGGCTGCGCGACGCCGGACTCATGGACAGCCTGCTGGAGTTGGCCGAGGTGCGCGTCACACCGGCGGACCTGGCCGAGCGCACGGACGACGAGGAACCCGTCGCGTCACCCGACGAGGACGGAGACGCGCTGGCGGCCGCCCGCCGTGAGACCGCACGACTGCGCGCCGACAACCGCAGGCTCACCGCCCAGCGGCACGAGCCGATCGCCATCGTCGGCATGGCCTGCCGGTATCCCGGTGGCGTGACCAGCCCCGAGGGCCTGTGGCGGCTCGTCTCCGCGGGCGACGACGCGATCTCCGCGTTCCCGGCGGACCGCGGCTGGGACCTGTCGACCCTGCGCGACCCGAACGCGGAAGGCCCGGACGCCTACTACACGCGCACCGGTGGATTCCTCGACGGCGCCGCGGACTTCGACCCGGCCTTCTTCGGCATCTCCCCGCGTGAGGCTCTGGCCATGGACCCGCAGCAGCGGCTGACGCTGGAGCTGTCCTGGGAGGCGCTGGAACGGGCCGGCATCGACCCGACCACTCTCAAGGGAACCCGCACCGGCGTGTTCGCCGGCGTGATGTACCACGACTACCCGGGCAGCGACGGCAACGGCAGCGTCGTGTCCGGCCGCGTCTCCTACAAGCTGGGTCTCGAAGGGCCCGCCGTGGCCGTGGACACCGCCTGTTCCTCCTCCCTGGTCGCCCTGCACCTCGCGGTGCAGGCCCTGCGCCAGGGCGACTGCTCGCTGGCGCTGACCGGCGGTGTCACCGTCATGGCCACCCCGGGTGTCTTCGCCGAGTTCGGCCGCCAGGGCGGTCTCGCCCCCGACGGCCGGTGCAAGTCCTTCGCCTCGGCGGCCGACGGCACCGGATTCGCCGAGGGAGCGGGCTTCCTCGTGGTCGAGCGCCTCTCGGACGCCGTACGCAACGGCCACGACGTGCTCGCCGTCATCCGCGGCTCCGCCGTCAACCAGGACGGCGCCTCGAACGGCCTGACCGCGCCCAACGGCCCCTCCCAACGCCGGGTGATCCGCCAGGCGCTCGCGAACGCGCGGCTCGCCGCCGACCAGATCGACGCGATCGAGGCGCACGGCACGGGCACGACCCTGGGCGACCCGATCGAGGCCCAGGCCCTGCTGGCGACGTACGGCCAGGGCCGCGCCGACGACAGTCCCCTCTGGCTGGGCTCGGTGAAGTCCAACATCGGCCACTCGCAGGCCGCCGCGGGTGTCGCGGGCGTGATCAAGATGGTCATGGCGATGCGGCACGGTGTGCTGCCGTCCACGCTGCACGTCGACGAGCCGAGCGACCAGGTCGACTGGACCGCGGGCAAGGTGCGCCTGCTCACCGAGGCCCGGCCGTGGCCGGCCGGCGACCGCACGCGCCGTGCGGGCGTCTCGTCCTTCGGGCTCAGTGGCACCAACGCACACGTGATCGTCGAGGAGGCCCCGGCCACCGCCGAACCGGTGACGGGCGCCGCCGACATCCCGGCCCCGGTCGTGGCGCCGGTCGTCGTGACTGCGGCCGGCCCCGAGGCCCTGCGCGCCCAGGCCGGCCGCCTGCTGACGGCCGTCCGCACGGCGGACCGGCTGCGTCCCGCCGACCTCGGCCACTCCCTCGCGACCACCAGGGCCGCCCTCACCCACCGGGCCGCGTTCGTCGCCGCCGACCGGAACCAACTCCTGTCGGCTCTCGAAGCGGTGGCCCGCGGCGACCAGGCCGTGCCCACGGCGACAGCGGTCTCCGCACCCCTCGCCTTCCTGTTCTCGGGCCAGGGTTCGCAGCGGCTGGGTATGGGGCGTGAGTTGTACGGTCGTTTCCCGGTGTTCGCGGAGGCGTTCGACGCGGTGTGTGCCGGGTTGGATGCGCACGTGGACGTGTCGGTGCGGGAGGTGGTCTGGGGTGAGAGCGAGGAGCTGCTCAACCAGACCATGTATGCGCAGGCGGGCCTGTTCGCCGTAGAGGTGGCGCTGTTCCGGCTGGCCGAATCACTCGGCGTCCGCCCGGACTTCGTCGCCGGGCATTCGATCGGTGAGGTGGCGGCCGCGCATGTGGCGGGCGTCCTCTCCCTGGCGGATGCGTGTGCGTTGGTGGCGGCGCGTGGTCGGCTGATGCAGGCGCTGCCGGAGGGTGGGGCGATGCTCGCTCTCCAGGCGACCGAGGATGAAGTACGGCCGCTGCTGGGCGAGTCGGCGTCGATCGCGGCGGTCAACGGCCCGAACTCGGTGGTCGTGTCCGGCGCCGAGGAGGCGGTGGAGCAGATCGGCGCCCGCTTCGAGGACCGTAAGTCGACTCGCCTGCGGGTGTCGCACGCCTTCCACTCCCCGCTGATGGACCCGATGTTGGACGACTTCCGCCAAGTGGTGGAAAACCTGTCCTTCGCGGCCCCGGTCATCCCGGTGGTGTCGAACCTGACCGGCGCGGTCGCCGAGGACCTGTGCTCTCCGGAGTACTGGGTGCGCCACGTCCGTGAGGCGGTCCGCTTCGCCGACGGCATCCGCACGCTCTCCGACGCGGGCGTGACCCGCTTCCTGGAGCTGGGCCCGGTCGGCGTACTCACCGCCATGGCACAGCAGACGGTCTCGGATGCCGTCCTCCTGCCGGCTCTGCGCGGCGACCGGCCCGAGGAGAACTCGTTCGTCGAAGCGCTGGCGGGGCTGCACATGCACGGCGTCGGCGTCGACTGGGCGGCCTTCTACGCGGGTTCCGGTGTTCGCCGGGCCGAGCTGCCGACGTACCCGTTCCAGCACCGCCGGTTCTGGCCGGCCGTGATGGCTCACGCCGGTACGGCGCAGTCGGTCGGGCTCCGGCCCGCGGAGCACCCGGTGCTGACGGGTGCCGTCGAACTGGCCGAGTCCGAGGGCCAGTTGTTCACGGGTCGGCTGTCGGCCCAGACGCACGCGTGGCTCGTCGACCACGAGGTGATGGGCGCGGTCCTGGTACCGGGCTCCGCCCTGGTCGAACTGGCCCTGCGCGCGGGCGATGAGGTCGGCTGTCCCGAGGTCGAGGAGCTGACTCTGGCGGCCCCGCTCGTTCTGCCCGAGCGGAGCGCCGTACAGCTGCAGGTCTGGGTGGGTGAGCCCGACGCGGCCGGGCGCCGCGCGGTGCGCGTGCACGCACGGCCCGATGAGGACGAGGGTTCCGTGTGGACCCTCCATGCCACCGGGGCACTCGGCGGCGGCACGGGCGCGGCCGTCGGCTTCGACGCGTCGGTGTGGCCGCCGGCCGCGGCCGAGGCCTTGGACGTGACCGCCGTGTACGAGCGGTTCGCGGACGCCGGATTCGCGTACGGACCCGTGTTCCAGGGGCTCAGGGCCGCCTGGCGGAGCGGCACCGAGGTGTACGCCGAGGTCGCCCTGCCGCAGGACGTGGACGGCGCGGCCTTCGCCCTGCACCCGGCCCTGCTCGACGCGAGCCTGCACGCCCTCGCGGCGGCGGGGGCGGAGGGCGCGGAAGGGGCCGAGGAGCGGCAGCCGGGCGGTGTGCCGTTCGTCTGGAACGGTGTGTCCCTGTGCGCGCCCGGCGCGTCCGCGGTGCGGGTGCGGCTGTCGCGCACCGGAGACGGAGCGGTGACCGTCGCCGTCGCCGATGCCGCCGGGGAACCGGTCGCCTCGGTGAAGTCCCTTGTGGTGCGTCCGATTTCAGCGGAGCACATCCAGGCCGGTGCCGCCTCCGCGGTCGGGCGCGACTCCCTGTTCACGGTGGAGTGGTCGCCGCTCGCCGCGGCCGCCCAGGATGCCGTCGCGTTCACCGAACTGGAACTGCCCGCGGAACTGCCCGTCCACGAGCCCGTACCGGATGTGGTGGCGGTCCGGCTCGCGGGGGCCGCGGCTGGCGCGACCGACCTGGTCGGTGCGGTGCACGCGACGACCACTCGGGTGCTGGGCCTGGTGCAATCATGGCTGGCGGAGGACCGGTTCGCCGGCTCCCGCCTGGTGTTCGTCACACAGGGCGCGACGACCGGCGGGGATCTCGCCGCCGCCGCGGCGTGGGGTCTGGTGCGGTCGGCGCAGTCGGAGCACCCGGGCCGGTTCGGTCTGGTCGACGTCGACGGCGACGAGGGCCACGCCCTGCTGGGTTCGGCGCTCGCGTTCGACGAGCCCCAGCTGCGGGTTCGCGACGGACGGGTGCTCGCGGCCAGGCTGGCCCGCGCGACGGGTGGTGCCGAGTCCGGTGCCGAACCGATGTGGGACGGCGAGGGCACGACACTGATCACCGGCGGTACGGGCGGCCTGGGCAGGCTCGTCGCCCGCCACCTGGTCGCCACGCACGGCGTACGGAGCCTGCTGCTCGTCAGCCGCCGGGGCGCCGACGCCGAGGGAGCGGCCGACCTCGCCCGTGAACTGGGCGGGCTGGGCGCACGGGTGGACATCGAGGCGTGCGATCTCGCAGACCGCGCGGCCGTGGACGCGCTGATGGCGGGCCACCAGGTACGCGCGATCGTCCACACCGCCGGTGTGCTCGACGACGCCGTGATCGGCTCGCTCACCCCGGAGCGGCTCGACGCCGTGCTGCGGCCCAAGGCCGACGCCGCGTGGAACCTGCACGAGGCGTCCCGGGAACACGAGGTCTCGCGGTTCGTCGTGTTCTCCTCGGTGGCCGGTGTGTTCGGCAACGCGGGACAGGCCAACTACGCGGCGGGCAACGCCTTCCTCGACGGACTGGCGCAGCACCGGCGCTCGCTGGGGTTGCCCGGCGTGTCCCTGGCCTGGGGGCCGTGGACCCGTACGGGCGGTGGCATGACCGGAGCCCTGACCGAGGCCGAGGCCGAGCGGATGACGCGGGCCGGCCTGCCTCCGCTCGCACCCGAACAGGGCCTGGCCCTGTTCGACACGGCGGTCTCCGGCGTGCGTCCCCACATCCTGCCGGTCCGGCTCGACCTCGCGGCACTTCGCCGAGGCGGTGACGCCGTACCCGCACTCCTGCGGGGCCTGATCCGTGCACAGTCCCGGCGGCCGGCGGGAACGGCGGCTTCCGGCTTCAGCGCCCGCCTGCGCGGGCTGGTCGGGGAGGCGCGCCGCGAGGCGCTGCTCGACGAGGTGCGCACGCACATCGCGCTCGTGCTCGGACACACCGGAGTGGCGGAGGTCGACCCGTCCCGGAACTTCCAGGACCTCGGCTTCGACTCGCTGACGGCGGTCGAGCTGCGCAACCGCCTGGACGCGGCGACCGGCCTGCGCCTGCCGGCCACGCTGGTCTTCGACTACCCGACGGCGGACGCGCTCGTGCGCTTCCTGCTCGACGAAATCCTCGGATCGGGAACCGGGACCGCGACGACCACGCCCGCCGAACTCGCACCGGCGCGCACGACGGCCGACGACCCCGTGGTGATCGTGGGTATGGCGTGCCGCTACCCGGGTGGCGTCGAGTCGCCGGAGGACCTGTGGCGGCTCGTCGCCGACGGCGTCGACGCGGTCACCGGATTCCCGACGGACCGCGGCTGGGACGTGGACGGGCTGTACCACCCGGACCCGGAGCACACCGGCACCAGCTACACCCGCTCGGGCGGCTTCCTGGAGAGGGCCGGTGACTTCGACGCCGACTTCTTCGGGATGAGTCCGCGTGAGGCGTTGGCGACGGACGCTCAGCAGCGTCTGCTGCTGGAGACGACGTGGGAGGCGTTCGAGCGGGCGGGGATCGACCCGGTGTCGCTGCGGGGCAGCCGGACCGGCGTCTTCGCGGGCGTGATGTACAACGACTACGCCAACCTTCTCGGCGGTCGCGAGTTCGAGGGCTACCAGGGCAGCGGCAGTGCCGGCAGCGTGGCCTCCGGCCGGGTGTCGTACACGTTCGGGCTTGAGGGTCCGGCGGTGACGGTGGACACCGCATGCTCCTCCTCCCTCGTGGCCATGCACCTGGCGGCCCAGGCCCTGCGGTCCGGGGAGTGTGCCCTCGCGGTCGCCGGTGGTGTGACCGTGATGTCCACCCCGACCACGTTCGTCGAGTTCTCCCGGCAGCGCGGTCTGTCGCAGGACGGCCGCTGCAAGGCATTCGCCGAAGCGGCGGACGGCGTCGGCTGGGGCGAGGGCGTGGGGATGGTGGTGCTGGAGCGGTTGTCGGACGCGCGTCGCCATGGGCACCGGGTGCTGGCGGTGGTGCGTGGCTCGGCGGTCAACCAGGACGGCGCCAGCAACGGCCTCACCGCCCCCAACGGTCCCTCCCAGCAAAGGGTGATCCGTCAGGCGCTGGCCAGCGGCGGCCTCGGGACGGCTGATGTCGATGTGGTGGAGGCGCACGGCACGGGCACGACCCTCGGCGACCCGATCGAGGCCCAGGCGCTCCTCGCCACCTACGGCCGGGACCGCGAACAGCCCTTGTTCCTGGGGTCGGTGAAGTCGAACATCGGCCACGCCCAGGCCGCGGCGGGTGTCGCGGGTGTGATCAAGATGGTGATGGCGATGCGGCACGGTATCGCTCCGCAGACCCTGCATGTGGATGCTCCGTCCTCGCATGTGGACTGGAGCGCCGGCGAGGTGGAGTTGCTGACGCGGCGGACGGCGTGGCCCGAGACGGGCCGGGTGCGTCGCGCGGGTGTGTCGTCGTTCGGGATCAGTGGGACGAACGCGCACGTGATCCTGGAGCAGCCGCGGGAGGTGGTCTCGGGCGAGGCGGCTGTGGTGGTGCCGGGTGTGGTGCCGTGGGTGACCTCGGGCAGGACGGAGGACGCCCTGCGGGCCCAGGTCGCGCGCCTGCTCGCGGCTGACGTGGAACGTCCCGTGGACGTGGGTCTGTCCCTCGCCGCTGGTCGATCGGTGTTCGACCACCGCGCCGTGGTGCTCAACGGCACCGAGACCGTCCAGGGGCAGGCGAGGACCGGCAAGTCGGCGTTCCTCTTCTCCGGCCAGGGTTCGCAGCGGCTGGGTATGGGGCGTGAGTTGTACGGTCGTTTCGCGGTGTTCGCGGAGGCGTTCGACGCGGTGTGTGCGGGGTTGGACGAGCACCTGGAGCGGCCGGTCCGAGAAGTCGTCTGGGGTGAGAGCGAGGAGCTGCTCAACCAGACCATGTATGCGCAGGCGGGCCTGTTCGCCGTAGAGGTGGCGCTGTTCCGGCTTGCTGAATCGCTGGGTGTGCGCCCGGACTTCGTCGCCGGGCATTCGATCGGTGAGGTCGCGGCCGCACACGTAGCAGGCGTGTTCTCGCTGGCGGATGCGTGTGCGTTGGTTGCGGCGCGTGGCCGTCTGATGCAGGCCCTGCCCGAGGGTGGGGCGATGCTCGCCCTCCAGGCGACCGAGGATGAAGTACGCCCGCTGCTGGGCGGGTCGGTGTCGATCGCGGCCGTCAACGGCCCGAACTCGGTGGTCGTGTCCGGCGCCGAGGAGGCGGTGGAGGAGATCCGTGCCCGCTTCGAGGGTCGTAAGGCGACCCGTCTGCGGGTGTCGCACGCCTTCCACTCTCCGCTGATGGACCCGATGTTGGAGGGCTTCCGCCAGGTGGTGGAGGGGCTGTCCTTCGCGGATCCGGTCATCCCGGTGGTGTCGAACCTGACCGGCGCGGTCGCCGAGGACCTGTGCTCTCCGGAGTACTGGGTGCGGCACGTCCGTGAGGCGGTGCGCTTCGCCGACGGCATCCGCACGCTCTCCGACGCGGGCGTGACCCGTTTCCTGGAGCTGGGCCCGGACGGCGTCCTGACCGCCATGGCCGCCGAGTCCGCCGACGCGGTGTTCGCCGCCGTACTCCGCAAGAACCAGGACGAGGAGACGACCGCTCTCCAGGCGCTTGCGCGCCTGTACGTGGACGGTGTGAAGGTCGACTGGGCGGCCCTCTTCGCCGGCACCGGAGCCCGACCTGTCGACCTGCCCACCTATGCCTTCCAGCACCGCCGCTACTGGCCCACCGGCATGCCCGCCGGACGGGGCGCCGAGGCTCTCGGACTGAAGTCAGCCGAGCACCCGTTGCTCTCCGGGGCGGTGGAACTGGCCGGTTCCGACGGGTTCCTGTTCACCGGTCGGCTGTCGGTGGCGACGCATCCCTGGCTGGCGGACCACGTCGTCATGGGTTCGGTCCTGGTGCCCGGGACCGCGCTCCTCGAACTTGCCGTGCGCGCGGCCGACGAGCTGGGCTGCGGGACCGTGGAGGAGCTGACCCTCGCCGCGCCGCTGACGTTGCCCGGTGCGGGTGGGGGAGTGCGGGTGCAGGTGGGTGTCGGGGCGCCCGACGAGTCGGGGCGTCGGACGTTCACCGTGCACTCCCGGCCCGGGCAGGGCGACGAGGAGCCGTGGACGCGGCACGCCGGTGGCGTGCTCGCGCCGGAGGCGCTCGCTCCCGCGGCCTTCGACACCTCGGTCTGGCCGCCGGCCGGTGCCGAACCGCTCGACGTGGCAGGGGCGTACGACCGGTTCTCGGACCTCGGCTTCGACTACGGTCCGGTGTTCCAGGGCCTGACCGCGGCCTGGCGGCTCGGTGACGACGTGTTCGCGGAGGTCGCCCTGCCCGGCGGTGCGGAGAGCACAGGGGCCGGCGGGTTCGGGCTGCATCCCGCGCTGTTCGACGCGGCCCTGCACGCTGTCGCGCTGGGCGGCGGGGACGGGCAGGCGGGTGTTCCGTTCTCGTGGTCCGGCGTGTCCCTGCACGCGGCCGGTGCCTCGGCGGTGCGGGCCCGGCTCGGCCGGAGCGCGTCGGGTGGCCTGTCGCTGGCGCTCGTCGACCCGGCCGGTGCTCCGGTCGCGTCCGTGGAGTCCCTCGTCGTCCGGCCCATCAGCGCGGACCAGCTGTCCGGCGCACGGGGCGCCGCGCACGACGCGCTGTTCCGGCTCGACTGGACGCCGGTCGACGCCGAAGACACGCTGGACGAGCGGATCGTCGTCGTCGGGGCGGACAGTTTCGCGGCGCTGCTCGGGGAGTACCCGGTGCGCGGTGATCTCAAGGAGCTGACGGCGGACACCGAGTCGCCGCGGGTCGTCCTGGCGCCGGTGTCCGGCGAGGCCGGGCCCGACGGGTCGCCCCGGTCCGTGCACGCCCTGACGGCGCACGCCCTGGAGCTGGCGCAGGCGTGGCTGGCCGAGGAGCGATTCGCCGCTTCCCGGCTGGTGTTCGTGACCCAGGGGGCCACGTCCGGCGCGGATCCGGCCGGGGCCGCGGTGTGGGGGCTGGTGCGTTCGGCGCACTCGGAGAACCCGGACCGCTTCGGCCTGCTGGACCTGGACGGTCCCGACGCGGCGGCGCTGCTGCCGCGTGCCCTGGCCGCTCTCGCGGAGGGGGAACCGCAACTGGCCCTGCGCGACGGTGAGGTGCTGGCGGCCCGGCTCGCCCGGGCCGCCACGGAGACGGGGCCGGCCGCCGTTCTCGGCGGCGAGGAGGGCACCGTGCTGATCACCGGTGGCACGGGCGGGCTGGGCCGGCTGCTGGCCCGGCACCTGGCGGCCGAGCACGGGGTACGGAGTCTGCTGCTGGTCAGCCGGCGCGGTGCCGAGGCGGAGGGCATGGAAGAACTCGTCGCCGAACTGACCGGGTTCGGCGCCGAGGCCGTCGTGGAGGCGTGTGACGTCTCCGACCGCGCCGCCGTGGCGGACCTGGTCTCCCGGCACCCGGTGCGGGCGGTCGTCCACACCGCGGGCGTCCTGGACGACGGGGTCCTCGGATCCCTCACCCCGGAACGGCTCGCGAGGGTCCTGCGGGCCAAGGCGGACGCCGCCTGGAACCTGCACGAGGCGACCGAGAGGCTGGATCTCGACGCCTTCGTCCTGTTCTCCTCCGCTGCGGGCACGCTCGGCAATCCGGGCCAGGCCAACTACGCCGCCGCCAACGCCTACCTCGACGCGCTCGCCCTGCACCGCCGGGCCCAGGGCCTGCCGGGTCTCTCGCTGGCCTGGGGCCCGTGGACGGGCACGGGCGGCGGGATGACGGGCGGCCTGAGCGAGGCCGAGGCCGAGCGGGCGGCGCGGGCCGGGATGCCGCCGCTCACCCCGGAGCACGGACTGCGGCTGTTCGACCTCGCTCTCGGCGCTGACCTGCCGGACCTGCTCCCGGTGCGGCTCGACCTCGCGGCGCTCCGCGCCCGGGGCGAGGTGCCGGCCCTGCTGCGCGGCCTGATCCGTACGCCCGCACGCCGTGCGGCCGGGGGTGCGGAGGGCGCACTCGTCGTACGGCTGGCGGCACTGCCGGAGGCCGAACGCCACGGGGCGCTGCTGGAGGAGGTGCGGGGACAGGCCGCGGCCGTGCTCGGGCACGCCCGGGCGGCCGAGGTGGACCCCGAGCGGTCCTTCCAGGACCTGGGCTTCGACTCGCTGACCGCGATCGAGCTGCGCAACCGGCTCAGCACGCTGGCCGGGGTCCGGCTGCCCGCCACCCTGGTCTTCGACCACCCGACGACCGCGGGGCTGGCGGACCACCTGTACGCGCAGCTCGACCTGGCGCCGCCGGCCGAGGAGACCGCCGGCGCGGCGCTGCTGACCGAACTGGGCGAGCTGGAGCGGGCGTTCGGCGAGGCCGAGGTCAGCGAGGAACTGTTCGAGCAGGTCGCGGGACGGCTGGACGTCCTGCGGGAGAAGTGGAGCTCCCTGAGGGCGGCCGCCCGTGGCGGCTCCGCCGGGGACGGGTCGGGCGAGGACGCGTTCGACTTCGACGCGGCCTCCGACGAGGAGGTGTTCGACCTGCTCGACAAGCAGCTCGGCCTGTAGCCCGGGGGGCGGGCGGGTCGCGGGGCCACCCCCCGGTCCCGCACCCGCCGTACCCGCCGGAAAACCCGGGGCCCGGCCCTCCGAGACTTCCTCGGAGGGCCGGGCCCCGGGCGTTTCAGTTGTGCCGCCCGTCCGTCACATCGGGCGCCGGAATCCCAGCACCGCGAGGACCCCGCCCACGACGGCGACGACGCCACCGGTGAGCAGGGCGGGTACGATCGCGTCCCCGCCCGGGATGTCCAGCGCGAGGGCGCGTGTGGCGTCGATGGCGTAGGTGAGCGGGTTGACCTCGGCGACCGCGGCCAGCCAGGCGGGCAGGTCCGCGACCGGGATGTAGGCGCTGGAGGCGAACATCAGGGGCAGGATCGCGATGACCGCGAGGTTCTGCATCGGTTCCGCACGGCGCAGCCAGGCGCCCGCGGCGATGAACGCCCAGCCGATGGACCAGCTCATGAAGAGCGTCAGCCCGACGGACGCCGCGACCTCGGTCAGTCCGCCGCGCGGTGCGTAACCGAGCACGCCGACGGCCAGCACGAGGATGACCACCGCCTGCACGGCGCTGCGCACGAGGTTCGCGATGCTGCGGGCGAGCAGGAGCGTGGAGGGGACGATGGGGAGTGAGCGGAGCCGGGCCACCACGCCGTTCTTGAGGTCGTCGACCAGTCCCACGCCCGACTGCACGGCGGACTGCACGGCGTTGTCCACGAGAACGGCGGACAGGATGAAGTCGAGGTAGCTGATGCCGGCCGGGAAGTGCGGCGGCGCGCCCATCTTGCTGAAGACCTGGGTCAGGACGAACAGGATGACGACCGGTTGCAGCAGCCCGAAGAGGATCACGCCGGGGTCGGTCACCAGGGAGCGCAGCGAGCGGCCGGTGAGCACCCAGACCTGGAGGAACACGGAACTGCCCTGCCACTGCGTCCGGTCGGGGGCGGACAGGGCGGCGGACGGGACGGTCGTGGTCATGCCGCCGGACCTCCGGAGAGCGAGGGGACGAGGTGCTCGGGCCGCTGCCCGGCGAGGGTCAGGTACACGTCGTCGAGGGTCGGTTCGCCGAAGGAGAGTTCGCCGGCCTCGACGCCCGCCTGGTCGAGCGTCCTGATCACGGTCGCCACCTCCTTGGTGGCCTCGATGGGCACGACCACGGAGTTCGGCTGCGGGCCCGCCATCGGCTGCAGTCCGGCGCCGCGCAGCGCGGCGACGGCCGCGGCGGTGTCGTCGTCCAGCGTGACGGTCACCGTGCGCCGTCCCACTCTGGCCTTCAGCTCGGCGGGTGTTCCGCTCGCGATCACGGATCCCGAGGACAGGACGGTGACCGAGTCGGCCAGCCGGTCCGCCTCCTCCAGGTACTGCGTGGTGAGCAGCACCGTCGTCCCCTGTGCCACCAGCCCCTCCACGATCTCCCACAGCGTCAGGCGGCTCGCCGGGTCCAGACCCGTGGTCGGTTCGTCGAGGAAGAGCACTTCGGGGTGGCCGACGAGGCTGGCGGCGAGGTCGAGCCGCCGGCGCAGACCGCCGGAGTACGTCCGGGCCCGGCGGTCCGCCACCTCCTGGAGGGCGAACAGCTCCAGCAGCTCGTCGGTCCGGGCCCGGGCGGCCCTGCGGCCGGCGCCGAGCAGCCGGGCGATCAGCACCAGGTTGTCCCGGCCGCTCAGCTTGCCGTCGACGGAGGCGAACTGGCCGGTCAGGCCGATGCGGCGGCGGACCTCCTGCGGCTGTCCGGTGACGTCGAACCCGGCGACCGCGGCCCGTCCGGAGGTGGGTGGCAGGGCGCCGGTGAGGATGCCGACGAGGGTCGTCTTGCCGGCGCCGTTGTGGCCGAGCAGCGCCAGTACGGTGCCGCGCCGCGCGGACACGGTGACCGAGTCCAGCGCGCGCACGGATCCGAACGTCCTGCTCAGGTCCTGTGTCTCGATCATGATGTCCGGATCCGCCGATGTGCGGGGGACGGTGCGGGGCTCGAAGAGCCGGGTCATCGGTGAACTCCCATGGTTCGGTTGCCGGATGGAAGAAGCCGACCGGCAGGAGGGTCGCCGGTCGGCTGCGGACGGGGGACGGGTGGGTGGTCGAACGGGGTCGGTGAGGTCCCCTGCGGGCGGCATGCCCCTGAAGGGCCGCGGCTTTGCCGTGTGGCCGCGGACCGGCCACGACGGGCCCGCGGCGGACCGGCGGCCCGTCGCGGCCCTTTCCGCGCGGCCTCAGTCCGCGGCGCCGTCCATGAGGCGGAACAGGTCCTCGTCGGAGGCGGAGTCGAGATCGAGACCGCCGGCCGGCCCGCCCGAGGGGGCCGGAGCCGAGCGCTTCACCAGCTCCCTGAGCCGTGCCGCCGTCACCGGGTCGAGGCCGGGTCCGGTCGCGAGCGCGCGGTCCAGTTCGTCCACGAGGTCGGCGGCCGGCCGCGGCGCCGCCGTCGGGTGCCGGGTGAGGTGCTGTCGTACGAGGCCCACGACGGCGGCGGGCGTGGGGTGGTCGAAGACCAGGGTGGCGGCCAGGCGCGCCCCGGTGGCCGAGGTGATCCGGTTACGGAGTTCGACGGCGCTCACCGAGGTGATGCCCAGGTCCGTGAAGGACGTGCCGCCCTCGGAATCCGCCAGGTGCCGTCCGCCGAGCGTGGCCGAGGTCTCGTCCAGCACCAGGCGGAGGAGTGCGCGGCCCCGCTCGCTCGCGCCGAGCCCGGAGAGCCGCTCGGCGAGTGCCGGGGGCACGGGGCCGGGGGCCGGTCCGTCCGCCGCCCGTACGGCGGCGTCGGCCGGGGACGCCAGCCAGTAGGTACGGCGCTGGAACGGGTAGGTGGGCAGCGGCACGGTGGCCGTGCCGGGCAGGACCGACCGCCACGCCACCGGGACGCCCCGCAGGTGCAGCCGGGCTACGGCAGCGAGCAGGTCGCGCCGCTCGTCCCGGCCGTCCTGGTCGCCGGGCGCCGCCGCTACGACGTCGACGCCGGGCGTGCCGGCCGCGCACGCGTCGACCATCGGTGTGAGCGCGGCCCGCGGGCCGATCTCCAGGAAGACGTCGGCGCCCTCGCGCAGCAGCCGGTCCACCGCCTGCGCGAACCGGACCGGTTCGCGCACGTGCCGGACCCAGTGGCCGGGGTCCCGTGCCTCCTCCCGGGTGAGCGGGCGCCCGGTGAGACAGGAGATGACGGGAACCGAGGGCTCGGCGGTGTCCAGCGTGCCGATCGCCGTCCTGAAGTCCTCCAGCATGGGGTCCATCAGCGGGGAGTGGAAGGCGTGGCTGACCGTCAGGCGCCTGGTCCGGTGCCCGGCGGCCGTCAGTCGGCCGGTGAGTTCGGCGAGTGGTTCCTCCTCCCCGGAGAGGACCACGGAACGCGGGGCGTTGACCGCGGCCACCGCCACGCGGCCCCGGTAGCCGTCGAGCAGGGGGGTGATCTCCTCCTCCGGCAGTTCCACCGCCGTCATGACACCGCCCGCGGGCAGCGCGTCCATCAGCCGTCCCCGCGCGGCGACCAGCCGGCACGCGTCCCCGAGGGTCAGCAGCCCTGCCACGTGCGCCGCGGCGATCTCGCCGACCGAGTGGCCCACGAGCCGGTCCGGGACCACTCCCCAGGACTCGACCAGCCGGTACAGGGCCACCTCGAACGCGAACAGCGCGGGCTGGGCGTACCGGGTGCGGTCGAGCGGCTCCGCCGGGCCCGACCACATCAGCTCCCGCAGCGATTTGCCCAGCAGCGGGTCGAACGCCGCGCAGACCTCGGTGAGCGACGCGTCGAAGACGGGGAAGGCACGCGCCAGTTGCCGGCCCATGCCGGGCCGCTGGCTGCCCTGTCCGGTGAGGACGAACCCGAGCCCCTGCGCGGAGGTGCGGGCGCCCTCCGGTCCGGTCGGGCGCTCAGCCAACTCGGTCAGACAGTCGAGGAGTTCGCCGCGGTCCGTGCCGACGACGTACGCCTGGTGCGCGTGCACGGCCCGGGTGGTGGCCAGGGAGAGGGCGATGTCGCCCGGCGCGAGGCCGGGACGCGCGGCGATGTGCTCGGCCAGCCCGCGTGCCTGCGCGCGCAGCGCGTCCGGGGTCCGCGCCGACAGCACCCACGGTACGCAGGCGGTGTCCCCGGGACGGCCGGCCGTCGCCTCGGCCGGTGCCTCTTCGAGGATCACGTGGGCGTTGGTCCCGCTGATGCCGAAGGAGGAGACCCCGGCGCGCCGGACCCGGCCGGCGGTCCGGGGCCACGGGTGGGCCTGGGTGAGCAGCCGCACCTCGCCCGCCGACCAGTCCACCCGGGAGGACGGCGCGTCGACGTGGAGCGTGCGGGGCAGCACGCCGTGCTCCAGCGCCAGTACCGTCTTGATCACTCCGGCGACCCCGGCGGCGGCCTGCGCGTGCCCGATGTTCGACTTCACGGAACCGAGCCACAGAGGCCGGTCCGCCGGGCGTGCCCGCCCGTACGTGGCGAGGAGGGCCTGCGCCTCGATCGGGTCCCCCAGCGTCGTCCCCGTGCCGTGGGCCTCCACCGCGTCCACGTCGGCGGCCGTCAGCCGCGCGTCGGCGAGCGCCTGCCGGACGACCCGGCGCTGCGCGCCGCCGTTCGGCGCGGTGAGGCCGTTCGACACGCCGTCCTGGTTGACCGCGGAGCCGCGGACGACGGCGAGCACCGGGTGACCGGCGCGGCGGGCGTCCGAGAGGCGCTCCAGGACGAGCAGACCGGCCCCCTCGGACCAGGCGGCGCCGTCGGCGGCGTCCGCGAAGGACTTGCAGCGCCCGTCCGGTGACAGACCGCGCAGCCGGGAGAACTCGGTGAACGACGACGGGGTCGCCATCACCGCCACACCGCCGGCCAGCGCGAGCGACGACTCCCCGGCGCGCAGTGACCGGCAGGCCAGGTGCAGGGCGACCAGGGAGGACGAGCAGGCCGTGTCCACGGTGACGGCCGGTCCCTGCAGACCGAAGGTGTACGCGATACGGCCGGCCAGGGCGCTGCCCGCCGTGCCTACGCCCAGCAGGCCCTCCAACGGGCCGGCCGCGGCCCGGGCGTTGGCCGCGTAGTCGTGGTACATGGCCCCGGTGAACACGGCGGTCCGGCTGCCGCGCAGGGACCTCGGGTCGATCCGGGCGCGTTCCAGGGCCTCCCATGCCGTCTCCAGGAGCAGTCGCTGCTGGGGGTCGGTGGCCAGGGCCTCGCGGTCGGAGAGCCCGAAGAAGGCGGCGTCGAAGTCGCCCGCGTCATGGAGGAAGCCGCCCTGCCGGGCGTAGGACGTGCCGGGCCGGTCGGCATCGTCGGAGAAGAGGTGTTCGAGGTCCCAGCCGCGGCCGGTGGGGAAGTCCGAGACGGCGTCGGACTCGCCGATGACCAACTGCCACAGGTCGTCCGGGCCGCTCACCCCGCCCGGCAGCCGGCATGCCATGCCGACGACGGCCACCGGGTCGTCCTCCGAGGCGGAGGGGAACGGCTCGTCGGCATCGTCGACCTGATCCCCCGTCAGCAGGCGTGCCACGTCGGCGGGCGTGGGGTGGTCGAAGGCGAGCGAGGCGGGCAGCGGCAGACCGGTGGCCTCGGCCAGCAGGTTGCGCAGCCGGATGCAGCGCACCGAGTCCAGCCCGTGGCCACGGAAGGTGACGTCGGGCGCGAGGAAGGCACCGGGTTTCTCAGCGCCGCCGAATTTCCCGGCTGGGCGTGGTTCTCCGGCGGCGCCGAATTTCCCGGCTGGGCGGGATTCTCCGGCGGCACCGGATCCCTCGGCGGCACCGGATTCCTCGGCGGTGTGGAACTCCCCGGCGGCGCCGGGTTCCCCGGCGGTGTGGAACTTCCCGGCGGGACCGGGTTCCCCGGCGGTGTGGGACTCCCCGGCGGTTCCGGGCGACAGCACCCTGGCCATGCAGGAGCGCACCAGTTCCAGTGCCTCGCCGAAGCCCCGTGGCGCGGCGGCGCCGGGCCGGCGCGCGGGGCGGGCCGACAGGTCGCCCGCCGCCAGCCGCTGTTCCAGGGCGCGGCGGTGCAGCTTGCCCGCCGGGGTCCGGGGCAGGTCGTCGACGACGAGGAGTTCCAGCGGGATCTTGTACTCGGCGACCCCGCGTTCCTGCAGGAAGCCGGTCACCTCGGCGAGACCGAGGGAGGCGTCCGCGCGTCCGGTGACGACCAGACAGGGGTACTCGCCGAGCCGGGGGTCGGGTCTGCCGACCACGGCGAGCGGCCCGATGCCGGGCAGGTCCGCCAGGATGCCCTGGACCTCGGTGGCGTTGAACTTGCGGCCGCCCACGTTGATCAGTTCCGCCGACCGCCCGAGGAACGTGATCCGCCCGTCGTCGCCGACGCGCGCGAGGTCGCCGGTGCGCAGCCAGCCGTCCGGGGTGACCGCCGCCCCGGTCAGCTCCGGCTCACGGTGGTAGCCGCGGAACATTCCGGGGCTGCGGTAGTGCAGTTCGCCCGGTTCGCCCGGCGCGCACTCGGTGCCGTCCTCGGCGACGACCCGGGCGCTCGCACCGTACGTCGGCCTGCCCACGCTGCGCTCCGGCACGTCGGCCGGATCGTCGGCGCGGGTGCAGGTGCCGGTGCCGACCTCGGACATCCCCCAGACGACGACGAGCGGACTGCCCAGCGCCTCGCGCACCCCGGTGACCAGCGCACCCGGGATCGCCGCGCCCGCCGTGCGGACCTGGCGGGGGCGGAAACCCGCAGGATCCCCGCTGTCGGAAAGCCTGTTGACGACGTCGTGCAGCTGCGCGGGTACGGCGAAGACGACGGCGGGCTGCTCGGCGCGGGCCAGTTCCAGGAAGCGGTCCGGGTCCCAGGCGCGCAGCAGGACCTGCCGGCAGCGGGTGAACAGCGCGGTGTGCAGGGACTGGAGACCGAACAGGTGGGTCAGCGGGCAGGCGGTGACGATCGCGCCCGCGAAGGAGGCCGCGCTCTCCTCGGCCACGGCCGCGGTGTTCGACAGCAGGCCGTCGTGGCTGTGCAGGCAGATCTTCGGCCGCGCGGAGGTCGTACCGGAGGACGGCAGCAGCACGAACGGCAGGCCGGGCCGCAGCTCCACCGGCAGCGGAGCCCGGCCCGCCCACCGCTGCAGCAGCGCCTCCACCGTCTGCGCACCGGAGTCCCCGGGGGCTCCGTCCGCCACGAGCACGGTACGCAGGGACGGCACCGCCGACCGCAGGGCGCCGCCGGCGGCGGTCGCGTGATCCGATCCGGCGGGCAGTACGGCGGCCACCGGGGCGACCCGCTCCAGCAGCGCGAGCACGTCCGCGCTGCCGTTGCCCTGGTGGACCGGCATCATCACGGCACCGGCCGCCGCGAGGGCCAGGTGCAGGGTCTGGAACTCCCAGCAGTTGGGCAGCTGGACGGCGACCACGTCACCGACGCCGACGCCCAGCTCCTGCAGTCCGCGGGTCAGGGCGTCGACCTCCGCCTTCCAGCCGCCCCAGGTCCACGTCCGTGCGCCGTCGGTCAGGGCCGGGGCGTCCGGTGCCGCCGCCACGGCGGCCTCGAAGACCGCCGGGAGCGTCAGGCCGCGCAGCAGCCCCTGCGGGTCGGGGAGGGCAGCGGTTTGGAAATCATCGACATGGACGGACACCATCACTCCCGAGAAAGCCGGCCACTGGCGGTCGGCCCCATGCTGGGCCCGCGACCACTGGAAAAGCCCTAGGTCCTGTCTGACGATTCGCGTCTGCCGCGCGACGCCATGCACGCCGAGGGCACGCACCTGACGCCGCGCGGCCGCCCCTCGGGCGACGACGCGAATGGTCGGACAGGCCCTGGAGCCCGGCCCTTCCGCCGGTGGCCGGCCCGTCGTGCGTCAGTCGTCCGTGCCGGTCCGCTGCCCGGGGATCCGGACGCCGAGCAGCGCTCGCAGCGGTGCCGACTTGACCACGGTCTCCTCGAACTCCTCGTCCGGATCGGACAGGGCGATGACCGCACCGCCGACGCCGTAGCGCAGCAGGCCACCGCTCATCACCACGGTGCGGATGACGATGGACAGGTCGGCGGCGCCCGTCAGCGAGAAGTAGCCGATGGCGCCCGAGTAGACGCCGCGCGGCCCGTCCTCCAGGCGGTCGATGATCTGCATGGTGCGGATCTTCGGCGCCCCGGTCATCGAGCCGCCGGGGAAGGCCGCCCGCACCCCCGCCACGGCGCCGACCCCGTCCCGCAGCGTCGCCCGTACGGTGCTGACCAGCTGGTGGACCGTGGCGTAGGTCTCCACCTGGAACACCGGATCGGCCACGACGCTGCCCACCTCGGCGCACCGGCCGAGATCGTGCCGCACCAGGTCGACGATCATCAGGTTCTCGGCACGGTCCTTCTCGCTGGCCGCCAGGTCGGCGACGTGCCCGGCGTCCTCGGCGGGTGTGCCCCCGCGCGGCCTGGTCCCCTTGATGGGCTTGGACTCCATGGTGCCGTGCCGGTCGACCCGCAGGAAGCGCTCGGGGGAGGTGCTGAGCACGGACAGCTCCCCGAAGCCGAGGAACGCGGCGAACGGCGCGGGGCTGGCCCTGCGCAGCCGGCGGTAGGCCTCCCAGGGGTCGAGAGGGGTGCGCGCCTCGATCATGTTGGTGAGGCACACCTCGTACGTCTCGCCGGCGCGGATCTCCTCCTGGCAGACGTCGATGAGCTTCAGGTAGGCGTCGCGGTCGTGGCGCAGCCGCAGCTCGGTGTCCTGTTCGCGCGGGGGCGGCCCGCCGGGCGTGGGCCGCCGGCCCGCGAGGGAGCGCAGTGCCGCGCCGGTGGCGGTGAGCCAGGCGCGGGCCGCGTCCTCGTCCCCGTCCTCGGCGAGGGCGAGGAGGTGGGTGGTGCCGGTGAGGTGGTCGAGTACGAGGGCGCGGTCGGCGAAGACCATGGCGGCGTCGGGGTCGGGCGACCGGTGCGCCAGGTCGCCGCCGCACTCGGCCTTCAGTTCGTAGCCGAGGTAGCCGACCCAGCCGAGGGCGAAGTCGAAGGGCAGCTCGGGCACGTCCGTGTGCAGGTGGGCGAGGTCCCGCTCCAGCCAGTCCAGGAAGGGGCTCTCGACGGTCCGGCCGCCGTCCGCGGAGGTGACGGTCACCGTGCCCTCGTGCACGTCCGCTGTCGCGATCCGGGCGAGCGGGCCGGAGGCGTCACCGAGCACGGACAGCCGGCCCAGTGAGCCGTCCGGTCTGCTGCTGTCCAGCCAGAAGGGGTGCGGGCCAGGGCGGAAGAGGTGGTCGAAGACCACTTCGGCGTCCCAGCCGGTGGCGGCCTGGTCGGCCAGCACGCGCAGTCGGCGAACCGGGCGGCGCTGCTCCGCCGCGCCCGGCGCGGTGGCGGCGGCCGGGGCGGCGGGGCGGGCGGGGACCGGGCGCCTGCCGTGGCGCCGGGTCAGCTCGGCGAAGTTGGCCAGCAGCCGGTGACCGCACCGGGTGCCGATGGACTCGGGGTGGAACTGGACTCCCCACAGCGGGAGTTCACGGTGGCGCACCGCCATCACCAGGTCGTCGTCCACGGACCGGGCGATGACCTGAAGGCCGGGGGAGTGGCCGGTGACGGTGAGCGAGTGGTAGCGCACCACCTCCAGCGGGTCGGGCAGCCGGTCGAACAGCCCGGTGCCGTCGTGCCGTACCAGTGAGGACCGGCCGTGGCGCGGTTCGGGTGCCCGGCCGACGTCGGCTCCGTGGGCGAGGGCGATGCCCTGGTGGCCGAGGCACACACCGAGCACGGGCAGCCGGGCCTCCTCGGCGATCCGGGCGCACAGGCCGAAGTCGGCCGGGCGGTGCGGCGTGCCCGGGCCGGGCGACAGCACGACGTTGTCGAACCCGTCGAGGAGCGCCTCGTGCCAGTCCGGGTCGTCGTTGCGGATCACCACGGGCTCCCGCCCGTTGACCTCCGCCAGGTAGTGGAAGAGGTTGAACGTGAAGGAGTCGTAGTTGTCGACGAGGAGCGTGCGCATCACAACGTCCCGAGGACGCGGTCGATCTCGTCACCGACCGCCGACGGGTGCTCGCTGAGGAAGAAGTGCCCGCCGGGGAACACCTCCAGGCGGAAGGCGTCCCGGGTGTGCCGCTGCCAGACCTTCGCCTCGGCGAGCGCGGTACGGGGGTCGGCGTCGCCCGTGAGCACGGTGATCGGGCAGGCGACGGTGCGGTCCTGCGGGCAGGTGTACTTCTCGATCGCCTCGTAGTCGCCGCGTATCGCGGGCAGCGCCATGCGCAGGATCTCCTCGTCGCCGAGCAGGTCCGCGTCGGTCCCGTTGAGCAGCCGCAGTTCGGCGATGATGCCGTCGTCGTCGCGTCGGTGCACCGCCTCGGTGCGCACGGTCGAGGGGCCGCGCCGGCCGGAGGCGATGACGTGCCCGGGGGCGTGCGAGCCCTTCTGCTCCAGCCGCCAGGCCGTCTCGAAGGCCAGGACCGCGCCCATGCTGTGGCCGAAGAACAGGGTGGGCCTGTCGTCCAGGAGCAGCAGTTCGTCGGTGATCAGGTCGGCCAGGGTGCCGATGTCCAGCACGCAGGGCTCGCTGCGCCGGTCCTGGCGGCCGGGGTACTGCACCGCGACCACGTCGACGCCCGGGGAGAGACGCGCCGACACCGGGTGGTAGAAGCTGGCGGACCCGCCGGCGTGGGGGAAGCAGACCAGCCGGACGGGTGCGTCCGCGGCCGGGTGGAAGCGCCGCAGCCAGAGGGCGTTGGCACGGTCCGTGCTGTTCAAAGTGTCGGTCCTTTCCGGGGTTTCCGTCCGAGGGGGTTCAGTCCTCGTGGACGGTGATGGTGTGTGCCGGGCACAGGTCGCCCGCCCGCAGGACGTCGTCGTGGTCCTGCGGTTCGGGGTGCGGGGTGAGCAGGGTGACCAGTCCGTCCTCATCCTGGTCGAACACTTCGGGGGCGGACAGTACGCACTGCCCGGCGCCGACGCAGCGGTCGGTGTCCACGGTGATCCGCATGGGTTCTCTCTCCTGGGGGTTACCAGCGCACGGGCAGCGCGTGCAGTCCGCACAGCACGCCGTCGTACTTCAGCGGGAGTTCCTCGACGGGAACGGCGAGTTCCAGCGACGGAATGCGTTCGAAGAGCCTGCGGTAGGCGATCTCCATCTCCGCCCGTACGAGATTCTGGCCCAGGCACTGGTGCACGCCGTAGCCGAAGGCCACGTGGTGGCGCTCGGCGCGGGCCGGGTCGAAGGCGTGCGGGCAGGCGAACGCCTCGGGGTCGTGGTTGGCCGCGGCGACGAGCGGGATGATGCCCTCGCCGGCCCTGATCAGCTGCCCGGCGATCTCGACGTCCTCCAGGGCGACGCGCAGGGACACGAGATCGGCCACCGAGTGGAACCGCAGGGTCTCCTCGACCGCGCGCTCGTCACCGATCCACTCCGGATTCAGCAGCAGGGTCACCACGCCGAGGGCGATGTTGTTCGCGGTGGTCTCGTGTCCCGCGATGAGCAGCAGCATCAGCACCCCGGTCAGCTCCTGGGGGTGGATGCCGCCGGTCGCCAGCAGCCGGCTGACCAGGTCGTCGCCGGGCCAGTTCTGCTTGATGGCGATGAGCCGGTTGATGTACCGCATCAACTCCCGTGAGGCCGTGTCCCGTTGCTGCTCGGTGGAGGTGCGGATGGCCACCAGGGTGCGGGTGCGGGACTCGAAGAAGTCACGGTCGACGGGCGGCACGCCGAGCAGCGAGGAGATCACCAGGGAGGGGATCGGCAGCGCGAAGTCGGCGACGAGGTCGGCCGAGTCGCCCGAGGCGAGGAGGGCGTCGATGCGCTCGTCGACGGTCCGTTCGATGGCCGGGCGCATGGAGCGGACCCGGCGCACGGTGAACTCGGGGATCAGGGCCTTGCGGAAACGGTCGTGCTCCGGGGAGTCCAGCCCGACGAACCAGCCGGGGATCTGCTCCTGGCGGGGCACGCCGATGGTGTCGCTGATGTGCGGGAAGCCCTCGTGCTCGGGGTTGGAGCTGATCCTCCTGTCGGTGAGGACGGCGCGGACCTCCTCGTGCCGCGTCACCAGCCAGACCTTGTTCCCGTTGGGGAGGAGGGTCACGACCAGTCCCGGGCGCCGGCGGTAGTCCTGGTAGCGGGGCGGCGGGAACGGCTCGCCGGGCACCCGCAGCGGGAAGTCCACCACGGGCGGCGCGGCGGAGGACTCGGCGTTCGGCATGCTCATTTTCTTCCTCCTGGCCGGTGCCGGGCGGTCAGGCCGCGCCGTAGAAGGCGCGGATCGTCGCGGTCACGAACTCCTGGTCGGCGGCGGTCAGTCCGACGTACGTCGGCAGGTACAGGCCGTCCGTGCTGAACCGGGTCGCGTTCAGATAGGGCCACACGGGGTCGTGGTAGCCGGGCTGCCTGCTCATGGGCTTGAAGAACAGCCGGGTCTCGATGCCCTCCGCCCTCAGGTACGCGCGCAGTTCCTCGCGGCGCTCGGCCCGGATGTCGTACATCCACAGCACGTCGCGGGGCGGCATCAGGGTGATGCCGCGCACGTCCTTGAGGCCCTGCTCGTAGCGGCTCTCGATCTCGCGGCGCGCGGCGAGGATCTCGTCGATGCGCTCCACCTGGGCGAGGGCGACGGCCGCCTGCATGGCGGTCATCCGGAAGTTGTAGGCCAGCTTCTTGTGCAGGAAGCTGTGGTCCTTGGTGAACGCCATCGCCCGCAGATGTGCCAGTTGGTCGGCGAGCCGGCTGTCGGCGGTGAGGCAGATGCCGCCCTCGCCCGAGGTGATGATCTTGTTCGCGTACAGGGAGTAGCAGGCGATGTCGCCCACCGGGCGGATCCCGTGAGCCTCGGCCGAGTCCTCCACCACGCGCAGGTTGTACTGGTGGGCGAGGTCCATGATCGCGTCCATGTCGCAGCGCCTGCCGTAGACATGGACGGGCATGACGGCCTTGGTCCGGCGGGAGATCTTCTCCTCGATCTTGGTCACGTCGATGTTGAGATCGTCCGCGCAGTCGACGAACACCGGTGTCGCACCGGTGTAGGTGACCGCCCAGGCGGAGGCGATCATCGTGAATTCCGGGACGATGACCTCGTCGCCGGGCCCGATGTCCAGTGCGCGCAGCGCGAGGGTCAGTGCGGCCGTCCCCGAGGAGCAGGCCACGCCGTGCGCGATTCCGTTGTAGTCGGCGAACGCCTGCTCAAATCGCTTGACAAACGGGCCCTGGGAGGAAATCCACTCACCGCGGACTGTTTCGGTGACATATTCGAGCTCCCGTCCGCCGAGCGTGGGCCGGGAAACGGGGTACTTGTACGACATCCGATCCTCGTTCTGTTCGGGTGCGGGGGCTCGTCATGCCAGGGCGGGAAGTGCGAGCAGGAGATCGGCGGCGGTGGTCCGGCCGCCCGCGGCGCGCTGCAACTCACCGATTCGCTCGGCGCGTTCACGGAAGGCGGGGTTCTCCAGGATTCGGGTGAGTTTGTCGACGACGTCGTCCGGATCCATGTCCCGGGGCCGGTCGAGGGTCAGGCTGATGCCCCGGTCCCGGCCGCGCACGGCCTGGTCGTAGCAGTCCACCCAGAGCGGGCGCACCACCAGGGGCTTGCCGAAGTAGACGCCTTCGTGGAAGCCGTTGCCGCCGCCGTGCGTGAAGAACGCGCCGACCTTCGGGTGGGCGAGCACGTCGAGCTGGGAGGGCAGCCAGCTCTCGATCCGCAAGTTGCCGGGCAGCGACTCCCGGGGCGGCAGCAGATGCTGCTGCTCACGGGGCAGTTTCCATAGGAACTGGTGCCGGTCCGCCATCCGCCGGGCGACCTCGACCAGCGCCGCGGCCTGGTCGCGGGTCAGCCTGGTGATGGTGCCGAACCCCATGTAGACGACGGAGGACTGGGCGTCGAGCCAGTCCGTGACCCCGGTGTCGTCGTCGGCCGGTCCGGCCTCGGGCAGCGGCGGCACCATCGCACCGACCAGCTTCATCTTCCCGGGAACCGTGAACGGGTAATCCAGTTCCGCGACGGAATTGCAGAGGATCATCTCGGCCCGGTCGATCCGGGTCATGGGGCTGGGCTTCGGCAGCCCGAGTTCCTTGCGTATGCGCGCGTCCTCGGAAAGCACCTTTCCCATGGCCGGATTGAAGAACATCGCCAGTGTGCGCCACTTGAAAAGTTCGTTGCGCAGCCTTTGCCCGAAGCTCATTTCGAAGGGCAGTCCCGAGTGGGGCACAGGGAAGCCGCGCGGCGTTCCGGAGGGTCCGAAAGGATTGAGTGACGTCAGGACATTGCTGGGCAGAAACGGAACGCTGAGCACAAAGGGAATGTTCCGCCGGACCGCCAGGTCCACGGCGAATCCGCTCACGCAGTCGATGACCATCAGTGCCGGCTCGACCTTGTCCACGACGGTTTCCAGACGGCGGTACTTCTCCGCCTGGAGGTCCGGCCGGTACGACTGCCGGACGACGGCGCGGTGCGCCCGGAAGCGCGACGTCTGGGTCACCTCCCGGTAGACCTCGTCGCTCCAGCTGACCGCGGACAGTTCGGAGAACACCTCGCCCAGGGAGGCGAACTCGACGGAGCTGCCGTGGGCCTGCCGTTCGACCTCCGCGCGCCGCGGCTCGTCCGTGGCGAACCACAGGCCCGGCACGCCACGCCGGGAGAGTTCGGCCGCCAGCACGAGCAGCGGGTTGAGCAAGCCGCTCTCCGGGAGGCTCACGAACAGGATGGGCCGGTGCGGGGCACTCATCGGACTCCTTGGGGCATGACCGGGTGGCTGGTTGGCTGCACAACCACTGTGGTCTCATGGCCCGGCCCGGGATTTCCTTAGAGTCGGAGGGCGCGGCCGGAGCATGTCCAACCCGCAACTGTTCAAGATGCAACCATCCCTGATGTTCAGGTGTTCTTGGCCGACGCTTCTTAATGGCTCCCATATAGTCGGCCACATCTCGATCAGGTAACCTGGCCTGGTTCAAGCAGCTTTGGGGCTTACTGCAAGGAGCTTCGACGGGGGCCGGCGTCTTTGCGGATAGCGGGGGGAACGTGGTTTTCAGCCAAACGGCGCCCGACCATTCCAACGGCCATGCGGCGTTCGGCCGTACTGGCGAGATCTCGATGCTCTCCGCTCGGGCTCGGGCAGCATGCGCCGGTCAGGCCGGTGTCGTAATGGTTTCGGGGCCCGCCGGAATGGGGAAAAGTAGTCTCCTGGAAGCGTTTTCCCAGGGGCCGGGCGTCACCGGCATGACCGTGCTCAGCGGCAAATGCGCCGACAATGCGCAGAACGTGCCGCCGTACTCCGGCGTGCGCGCCCTCTACGGCCCGTTCGTGGCGGCCGGCGGGGGAGCGCCGGGCCATCCGCTGCTGGTGGGTGCCGCACGGCACGCCGTCCCCGCACTCCGCCCGGCGGCCGGCGACGGCGGCCCGTTCGCCGCCGACTCCGCCTACCCGGTGTTCCAGGGGCTCTACCGGCTCACCGCGGCCCTGGTGACGGAGCGTCCGCTCGCGCTCGTCCTCGACGACGCCCACCTCTGCGACGAACACTCGCTGCGCTGGTTCGAGTTCCTGCTACGCCGGGCCGACGGCCTGCCCCTGCTGGTGGTCCTCGCCCGGCGCGGCGACGGCGACCCCGCGGGCACCGGCGTGTGGCCGTATCTCGACGCCCATCCCGCCTGCACGAGGCTGCCCCTCGGACCGCTGGACGAGGAGGCCATAGGCCGGATGGCCCGGCAGGTCTTCGCCGCACCGGTCGCCCCGTCCTTCGTCCTGCAGGTCACGGGCGTCTGCGGCGGAGCCCCCGGCACGGCCGCCCGCCTGCTGCACGCACTGCGCCGCGAGGGCGTCCGCCCCGACGCCGACGGCGGACGCCGCGCCTTCGAACTCGGCACGGCCATGATCGCCGCCGCCGTCCGGGACCTGCTCGACGAGAAGCCCGCCTGGTTGCGCGCTGTGGCCACCGCGATCGCGGTGCTCGACGGGGCCGCGCCGGGGCACACGGCCGCCCTCGCCGGGGTGTCCGTCCCGCTCGCCCAGCGAGCCGTCGCCCTGCTGCGCGAGGCCGGAGCCCTGCTCCCGGACCGGACGGCACCGGTCCACGAGGCCGTACGCGCGGCCCTTCTCGCCCCGCTCGGCGCCGGGGACCTGGCTCACCTGCGCCAGCGGGCCGCACTGCTCCTCAGCGACGCGGGCCGCCCCGCGCAGGAGGCGGCCCGGCACCTGCTGGGAGTGCCGGGCACCCCCGAGCCGTGGATGTCCGGCATCCTGCGCGACGCGGCCGGCGAGGCCGAGGACCGCGGCGCACCCGAGGCGGCGGCCCGCTATCTGCACCGCGTCCTCGAAGCGGAACCCGACGACTCCACGGTACGGCTGCGGCTCGGCAACCTCCTGGCCCGGACCGACCCCTTCGAGGCGGTCCCGGTGCTCCGGGACACCCTGGAGCGCGCCGGTGACCCGGCCACCCGGGCCGGTGTCGCCGTGCCCTACGCCACGACGTGCCTCACCGCGCAACAGCCGCGGGCCGCCCGGCAGGCGGCCGCCGCCGTGCTGCGGGCCCTGAACGCCCGGGGCGGGACCGCGCCCGGCCCGGCCGAACACCGGCTGCGCACCGCGCTGGAGTGCGTCCTGCTCCTCACCGGCCCCGCCGCGAGACCGGCCGCGTCCGCCGTCCTGGAACAGCTCGCACACCTCCCCGAGCACCCCCGCCCCGTGCAACCGCACCCGGACGCGCTCGGCGCGCTCGCGGCCGCCCTGTACGGCGGCAGCCCGGAACTGGCCGCACGGTACGCCCGCCAGGCCCTCAACACGCCCTCCTGCGACGGATGGCCGCTGCTCGCCGCGGCCACCGCCCTCGCCCTCGCCGGAGAGCCCGACGAGGCGCTGCGCGCCCTGGACGGCCACGCGTGTCCCGAGGAGGCCGCGACCGGCCGGCCCGGGCCGCTCGCCCTGACCGCCCGCGCCGTGGTCCTGTACGGCACCGGAGCCCTCCACCACAGCGTCGCCGCCGCGCGGGCCGCGCTGGCCGCGGCCGACGAGGCGGCGAGCGGCGTACGGCTCGTGCTGCCGCGGCTCGTCCTCGCGACCGCGCTCACCGACCGCGGCGAGGCCGCCCACGGCGAGGAGGTGCTCGCCGACACGGGCCCTGCCGGACTCACCGCCGCCGGGCCGTACCAGCACCTGTACCTGATGGCCCGCGCCCGCGCCCGCTGGGTCCTCGGCGACGGCGAGGCGGCCCTCGTGCTGCTGCGCGCCGGCGGACGCGCCCAGCAGGAGGCGGGCGTGGTCAACCCCGTCTTCGCGCCCTGGTGGGCCGACGCCTGCCGCATCCTGGCCGCCCTGCACCGTCCAGAAGAGGCCCGCGAACACGCCGAGTTCGGCACCGAGGCGGCCCGCCGGTGGGGCACTCCCCGCGCCCTCGGCCTGGCCGCCCTCGCCCGCGGCGTCCTCGCCTCCCCGGCCGCGCGGACCGGCCTGCTCACCGAGGCGGTCACGGCCCTCGGACGCTCGCCCGCGCGGGCCGACCACGCCCGGGCCGAGTACGAGCTGGGCCGGGCCCTGCTGCGCCAGGGTGACCAGCGCGCGGCCCGCCGGCACCTGCGCGCCGCCGCCGACCTCGCCGGTTGCTGCGGCGCGCTGCCGCTCGCGCGCTCCGCACGGCGGATGCTGATAGCGGCCGGCGGACGCATGAGCGCGATCACCGGATCACGCGCCGACCTGCTCACCGCGGCCGAGCGCAAGATCGCAGGCCTGGTGCTGCTCGGCACGAGCAACCGCAGGATCGCCCAGCGGCTGTGCGTCACCGTACGCACCGTCGAGACCCATCTGACCAGTGTCTACCGGAAGTTGGGCGTGAACGGACGGGACCAGCTCGCCGCGGTCCTGCGCGCGCCTGGGACACTCGTACCGCGCCTGGCCGCCGAGCCCGGCCCCACCGCCAGGGCGAGCTGAGCGACGCGGGACCCTCGCCGCACCGTTCGACCTCGACGACCTGAAGATCCGGTATCACCATGTTTCCTTCGGCGTTCCCCCGTCCCCTTCCCCTCCGTGCCGGCCGACCCGTCTCCGATGCCGCCCCGTCCGCCGCGCGCCGTCACGCACGCGAACAGGCCGTCCTCGCCTCCGTGCTCAGCGGCCTGAGCGCACGCCGCTCCGCCGTCGTCAGCGTCACCGGCGGCACCGGCTTCGGGCAGAACGCCCTGGCCCGCTGGACGTCCCGCAGCGCCGCGGCCCATGGACTGCGCGTGCTCAGCGCCCGGGCGAGCGTGGCCGAGAGCCAACTGCGCTACGGGGTCGTGGCCCAGCTCCTGGCCGCCGTACCCGGACTGCGCGCGGACCTCGACGGAGGCCGCCCGCTCCCGGCCGGCGCCGCCTGCGCACCCGGACTGGCCGAGGTGCTGCACAGCTGCCGCCGGCAGCCGACCCTGGTCGCCGTCGAGGACGCCCACTGGCTCGACGCCGAGTCGCTGCGCTGGCTGCACCTGCTCGCACGCCGCGTCGCCGCCGCCCCGGTGGTCCTGCTCACCGTCGGCAGCGCCGCCACGGTCAGCGGACCCGACTGGCGCGAGGTCGCCGCCTCGTCCCCGGGCTCCCAGAGCGTGCACGAACTCGCGCTCGGCCCGCTGACCGCCACCGACGTCACCGGCGCGGTGCTGGACGCCTGCGGCGCGCCGGGCGACGAGGTGTTGCTCGCCGCCGCCCACCGGGCCACCGCCGGGAACCCGGCCGTGCTCCACGAGACACTGCTCCGCTTCGCCGGGCAGGGACACCCGCCGGACGCGACCCGCGTGCCGGAGCTCCTGGCGATCGCCGCGGCCGTCCTGGACGAGCACGTCGAGCGGGGACTGCGCGGCCTGCCCGAGGAGACAGTCGTGCTGCTGGGGGCCCTGGCCGTGTGCGGCGACGTACTGGAGTTCCCCCTGGTCTGCGTCCTCGCCGGTCTCGCACACCTCGGCGAGGCCCGGCTGCGTGCCGCCGTGGCGGCCACCGGCTTCGTCACCGCCACCCCCGCCGGGCCACGGCTGCGGCGGCAGGTCCGCACCCGGGTGCTGGAGGCGATGACGCACCCGGCGCGCGCCGACCTGCACGCCCGTGCCGCCGAACTCGCCCATCGCGCCGCCGCCGACGACCGGTCCGTGGCCCAACTGCTGCTGGGCGCGGGGCCCGTAGGGGCCGACTGGGCCGTGCACGCGCTGAGACGCGCCGGCCGGCTCGCCCGCCGGGACGGCGACCACACCCGTTCCACCGCCTGTCTGACGCGGGCCCTGCGGGAACCGGTCGGCCCGGAGCGGCGGGCGCGGCTCACCTTCGATCTGGCCGCCGCCGAACTGGTCACGCTTCCGGAGGCGGGCCGCAGACGGCTCGGCGACCTCGTCCGGTCACCCGGCACAGCCCCCGACCTGCGCGTCCGGGCGCTCGATCTGGCGCTGGCCGACGGCGGCTCGGACGCCCTGCGCCAGGCCGTCGCCGAGGCCCTGCCCACCGCCACCGGTCCCGAACGCGACGACCTGATCGCCCTGTTCTGGGCGGCCGACCAGGCCGCGCCGGGCCGTGCGGAGATGATGGTGCCCGAGGTGCCGGCCCTGCCCGACCGACCGGTCCCGGCCGCCCAGGCCGGGCAGCGCGCCTGGCAGCTCGCGATGCGCGGGGTGGACCTGCCCGTCGTCGCACGGCTCGCCCGGACCGCCCTCGCCGCACCGGCGGGACACGCCCTGATCCTGCCGCGCCTCGCCGCCTGCAGAGCCCTGTGTCTCACCGAGCACTACGAGGAGTCCGAGGCCGGACTCGGCTCGCTTATCGGGGAACTCCACCGCCGCGACATGGGCGTGGCCGTCGCCCACGTCCTCACGGCACGGGCCGAACTGCACCTGCGCCGCGGCCGTCTCGCCGCCGCCGAACGGGACGTCGCCGCAGCCGAGACGGCCCTGCCGCCAGCCGCCCGGCACCCGATGACGATGCCCTACTTCGCGGCCGTCCGGCTGCTCGTGGATCTGGAGAGCGGCCACCAACGCGAGGGCGCATCGCTCGCCCTGGAGCCGGTGCCCCCGGCCACCCGGCGCAGCGGCTACTGGCCCTGGCTGCTCTTCGCGCGGGGTCTCGCGCACGCCGCCGAGGGCGACCCGCGGGCGGGGGTGGGCCTCCTGAAGGAGTGCGGGCGGCAGCTGCTGAACCGGCACCAGCCCAACCCGGCGCTCATACCGTGGCGTTCGTACGCCGCCCGCCTCCTGCGCGTCACCGGTGACCGGGCCGAGGCACAGCGGCTGAGCCGCGAGGAGCTTCGGCTCGCCCGCGGATGGGGGGCGCCCGGCGCCCTCGGCTGGGCCGAACTCAACGCGGGCCCGGGCAACGGGCGCGATCGCCTCTCCAGAGCCCGGCACGCCGTGCGCCTGCTCCAAGACGTCCCAGCAAGTCCCGGGCACCTGAGGGCACTTGCGGATCTGGCGGCCGCCGAGATGTCCGGCGGCGGGAACCGGGACGCGGCCACCGCGGCCCTCGACGAGCTGTCGGTGCTCACCACCACCCATCCGCACAGCCCCATGGCCGCCCAGGCGCGGCTGCTCGCGCGGCGGACGGAGCCGCGGCCGAAGCCGCTCGGCGCGGCGTCCCCGGACTGGGCCGAACTGTCGCCGAGCGAGGCGCGCACGGCACTGCTCGCCGCCCACGGCCACAGCAACAGCCGTATCGCCGAGATGCTCTCGGTCTCCCGGCGCACCGTCGAACTCCGGCTGAGTCGCGCCTACACCAAGCTTCGCATCAGTGGCCGGCAGGAACTGCGGGCGCTCGTCCGTGCGAGGGAAGGAAGGCGAGACGGATGTTGATCGAACGAGACGCCGAGATCGAGCGGGTCCGCGAAGCGCTGCGCGCCGCAGCCGACGGCCGGTCCTCCTTCTTACTGGCCGTGGGTCCGCTCGGCATCGGCCGCTCGGCCTGGCTGAGGGAACTCCCCACCTGCCTGCCGGAGCAGGACGTGTACGTGCTGCGCGCCCACGCGGCGCCCATGGAACAGGACTTCGCCTTCGGTGTCGTACGGCAGCTCTTCGACAGCCTGGCGCCCAACATGCCCGAGCAGGCCCGAGAGACCCTGCTGCACCAGGCGGGCGCCGCACGGCCGGCGCTCGGCTACGACACCTGCCCGCCCGCGGAGGCCGACGCGGGTGCGGCTCCCTATGTCGTCCTGCACGACCTCAGGGCGATGGTGGAGCGGCTCGGCTCGGCCCGGCCGCTGCTCGTCCTCGTCGACGACCTGCCCTGGGCGGACGACGGGTCGCTGCGCTGGCTCGCCTACCTGGCAAGGCGGCTGCACGGTCTCAGGGTGGTCGTCGTCTGCTCCCTGCGGGAGGGCGAGTCGAGGGCGCGCGATCCGCTGCTGCGCGAGGTGGTGGAGGCGGCGACGGACACGCTGCGCCTCGCCCCGCTGTCGCGGGCGGCCACCGCCGAGATCGTCCGGGAGCAGTTCGGTGAGCCGGGCGACGAGGAGTTCGTCCGGGCCTGTCACGAGACCTCGGGCGGCAACCCGGTGTTCCTCATGGCCGTGGTCCTCTCGATGGTGATGGACGGCCACCGCCCCACCGCCGAGCAGGCCGGCACGGCCAGGTCGCTGTGCCCCTCGAACCTCAGGGAACGCCTGACGGGCTGCCTGCGCAACCAGCCGCAGCCCGAACGCGACCTCGTCGCGGCCGCGGCCGCACTGGGGGAGCGCAGCACCCCCGAACTGGTCACCCGGCTGGCCGGGCTCGACACCGTCGGCTACACGGGTGCGGCGCGCGCGCTGCACCAACTCGGCCTCCTCACCGGCGTGGACGAACCCCGCTTCGTCCACCGGGTGGTGCAGGACGCGGCCGAGGCCTGCCTGACCCTCGCCGAGCGGCAGCACTGGCACGAGGCCGCCGCCGCCCTGCTCTACGACAGCGGGCATCCCGCCGAGCAGGTCGCCGCCCAGCTCATGGCCGTGCCCGCCTCCGGCACCGGCTGGGCCGCGACCGTACTGCGCACCGCCGCCGAGACCGCGCTGTACCGGGGGGCGCCGGACACGGCCGCCCGCTATCTCAGACGCGCGCTGCTGGACAGCTCGGAACAGGGTGAGGAACGCGCCCGGCTGCTCATCCATCTGGCGGGCGCCGAGCGCCACTTCGACCCCGCCGCCGCGGAACGCCACATCGCCCAGGCCATGTCGCTCCTCGGCACCGCCCGCGACCGGGCTGCCGCCGCGCTGCACGTGTCACCCGGCTTCCTGGACACGACCAGCGCCTCCGCACTCGACATCCTGCGGCGCGCCGCCGACGACCTCGGACCCCACGCCCAGCTGAGCGGAACACCGCGCGAGCTGGCACTGCGCCTGGAGGCGCGGCTGAGTCACTGCGGACGCGAGGACCCCGCCGAACTCGGGCTGTCCGTACGGCTGCTGGGGGACGAGCGGCGGCAGTTGCCGGTGTGCTCTTCCGCGGAACGCGAATGGCTGGCCGTGCTGCTGCACTCCGTCTCGCTCAGCGGCAGCCTGCCCGCGTCACAGGTGACCCGGCAGGCCGTCCGGGTCCTGGACCGCGAGCCGGTGCGGTCTCCCGGGGACCACAGCGTGCTGCCCCTCGTGCTGTCGGCCCTGGTGGCGGCCGACGCGGTGGACGAGTTCGAGTCGTGGCTCGGCGTGGAGGAGGCGCACGCTCTGCGGGCCGCCGGAACCGACCCGTTGGTGGCGCTCGCGCACGCCCTGCTGTACCTCGCGCGCGGACGGCTCACCCAGGCCAGGGAGCGGGCCGAGCGCGTCTTCGGGGCGGCCGGGTCCGGCCGGCCGGAGGAGGGGGCCGTCGCCACGGTGGTGCTGGGCGCCGTCGCCCTGGAGACCCGGGACCCGGCGCTCAGCGAGCGGGTACGGGCCCGTGCGCTGGCGGGCCGGCCGGTCGGCCTCGGCTTCACCACGATGCTGCGGCTCCTGGAGGCCTCGGCCGAGGCGCAGCGCGGTGAGACCGCCCGGGCCCTGGACACGGTGCTGGACTGCGGCCGTCGGCTGGAGGCGTCCGGCTGGCGCAACCCCGTCCTCTTCCCCTGGCGGCCCAGGGCGATCGGACTGCTCGGCAGGCTGGGCGACACCCGCTCGGCCCGGGCCCTCGCCGAGGAGGAGTACAAGCAGGCCACCGTGTGGGGTGCGCAGGTCGCCCTCGGGCGCGCCCAGCGGCTGAGAGGCGCACTGCGCGGCGACAGCGAGGGCATCGCCCTGCTGCGCGACGCGGTCGAGGTGCTGCGGGGATCCGGCCATGAGCTGGAACTGGCGCGCGCGCTGCGGGCGTTGGGGCTGGCTCTAGGGCAGGGACCCGAGGCCGGCGCCCTGTTGGGGGAGGCGACCGGTCTTGCCGCCCGGTGCGGCGTCGTCTGGCCCGCGGTCCGGACCGAGGGCCAGGCCCCGCGGACCGTGGTGGTGTCGTCGGCCGCGGCCCTCACCCCCACCGAGTCCCGGGTGGCGACCCTGGCGTGCAGCGGTCTGACCAACCAGGAAATCGCCGTTGAACTCGGCGTAGGTACGCGTGTGGTGGAAAAACACCTCACCAATTCCTATCGAAAATTCGGAATCTCGGGCCGTCGCGAGCTGGTCAGCCTGCTGAAGGATTCCGGACTGAATTCCGGTCAATAACCCGGGGGTGCCCGGTCCTTCGGTCACCCATCCGTGGTGCGGTCCTTCCGCTCACGGCTTCGGCGGTACGGTCGGTGTCCTCCGTAGGCGCCCCGTCAGGCCCCCAGTACAGGCCTGAACTGGTGCGCTGTGAACACCGCACCGTACCGAACCACCGAAGCCGCCGGTACGGACCGCACCTTTCGAAGGTACGGCCACGAACTTGTCCGTACCGGTGCCGGTCGCCGTTGACCAGCCCGATCGGACGTATTTAGGGTTCAATACAGAATCCGGTGAGCGCCACTCCCCATGGGCGCCCGGAGTTATCCCGCCACTCGGCGACGCATTTCTGGCCACCCCCCCGTGCCATGAGAGGAAATGAGTTCCTTGGCAATCTCCGCTCCCGTTCCGGCCGATCTCGTCCCCACCGTCGTACCGACTTCTCCGACGGAGCCCGCCGGACCGGCAGAGACGCACCCCCTGTTCAACCAGCCCGGCCTGACCACGGCCTGCCTCGACCGGAACCTCGATCTCCAGCAGGCGAACCAGGAGTTCTTCCGCCGCTTCGGCGGCTCCGCCCCCCAGCTCGTCGGCCGCTCCTTCGTCGACCTCGTCCACCCCAGCGGCCAGGAGCCGCTGCTGAGGCAGTTCGCCGGGCTCACCGACGGCCGGCGCGACCGGTTCACCACCGAGGTCATCGCGGTGGGACCCGACGGCGAACCGTTCCGGACGTTCCTTACGGCGTTCGCCGTGCGCGGCGGCACGCCCGACATCTGCGCCATCTGGCTGATGATGGCCGGATCCGGCGACACCGCGGAGCCGGCGATGGCCACACCCCGCAAGAAGATCCTCAGCGAGGTCGACGCCCGCATCCTGGAGGGCATAGCCGCGGGCGTCTCCACCGTTCCCCTGGCGGCACGCCTGTATCTGAGCCGGCAGGGCGTCGAGTACCACGTGACCTGCCTGTTCCGTAAGCTCCGCGTCCCCAACCGGGCCGCCCTCGTCTCCCGTGCCTACTCGATGGGCGTGCTCAAGGTGGGAACCTGGCCGCCGAGGGTGGCGCAGGACTTCGTCAAGTGAGTGCCCCGGCCCGGGACGGCTCCGGACGGTCGGCGCCCCCCGGCGGTTGACGGCGTGGGCCGCGCGTCGACGGACGCGCGGCCCGTGCCCGGAGCGGTCCGGACGCGGTCACCGGCACGGGTCACCGGACCCGCGCGCTCCACGGCCCGCTCACCTCGGGGGAGGCCCGGGTCACCCGTCGATGCAGGTCCAGGCGCGGATCAGCGCCGGCGCCCAGGCCGGCCGGTCCTGCGGTGCATCGGCCAAGGGCTCCGGACCGGTGTCCGCGTCGCGGCCGTCCTCGTCGGCCGGGTCGGGCCCGGGGTGCAACGCGGCGCCGAGCGAGTGGAGTTCGGTCACCCACGAGAGCAGTCCCCGTGCGCCCGGGTCTCCTGCTGCAGCCATGTTCCCCATGCCCTTCGCCGGTCGGAGGACCCCGCGACACGGGGCCCGCTCTGGTTCGTTCCGACCGTAGGGACGTCCCGTCAGGGAAACTCGTAGTACCGCTACAGGCGCTCCGGCGGGATCGCCGTGTAGGCCTGCCGGAGTTCGGCGAGCGCGGGGTCGCCGTCCGGGAACCTCACCTCGTCGACCTGATGGATCGCGCGCACTCCCACGGCGGCGCTCGTGGCGAAAGCGGCGCGCATGGACGGCAGTTCGCCGATCCCGACCGGACGTGCCGCGCTCCTCCCGCGGGCCGACCGGAGCAGGCGCATGGTGACGCCCGGCAGGACGTCGGCGTCCGGCCAGACCACCTGTCCGGCCGCGTCCACGAAGCCGACGTTCCAGGTGCAGCCCTCCGAGATCCGGCCGTCGGCGTCGGTGAACAGGACGTCGTCGAACCCGTCGGCCTGCGCCGCACGCCGGGCCTGGAGCTGGCCGAAGAGCGCGACGTGTTTGACGGCGGCACTGTCCCGGTGGAACGTGCGCGAGCAGACCCTGAGGGGAGCCGGGGGAAGGGCGGCCGCCGGGCGTGTGGTCACGAGGATGTGCGGATCCGCCTTCTCGGCGGGACGCGTGATGTCCAGTGCGGGGTCGAAGACGGTCACGCGTACGACCAGCGGGCCGCTCCGCGGACCCACCTCGTGCCGTACGCAGTACAGGACCCGCTCCGGATCCAGACGCGCGCCGAACACCGTGGCGCAGTCCTGCACCAGCCGGGCCAGGTGCAGCGACAGTCCGCGGACCCTTCCGTTCTCCAGGCGCATCGTCGTGAAATGCCCGTAGTTCGCCAGGGCGAGGGACATCATCTGCTCCACGGACGCGCGCACTCCATTGACAGAGGCCATGAGCCCAGTGTGGCCGCCCCTGGTTACCGGGGAGGCCCGGACGGCCCGTCCCTAGGGATTCGCCCAGAACGCGAGGCCCGCCCGGGGAGCGGAACCCGGCACCCAGCGCCGGGACGGCCGCGCGCCGGAGAACGCGCAGGTCGGCGGTCGGCCGTGCACGGTCCGCAGCCGACTCCGCCGCACACCGTAGCGGGCGGCCGGCCGGTCCAGGTGTGCGCCGCCCGGGCCGGGGGACGACCATGGATGGAGGCAGCACGCCCGCCGGTACGGCACGAGCCGGGGCGCCGGGCGGGAGGGAAAATGAGACATGGGCCCGACGGACTCCTCCCGAGCAGGCGACGGCCGGCCACTGGCGGTTCCCGCCGCGCCCCCCAGTGGCCTCCTCGACCTGCTCAGCGTCGCCGCGGTGGTGTTGAACGCGCAGGGCCAGGTCGTCTTCTGGAGCCCCAAGGCCGAGGAGTTGTTCGGCTACACCGCGGCCGAGGCGCTGGGACAGTACGCGGCCCCGCTGACCGTCCACGAGGAGCACCGGGACGAGGTGATCAGGCTGTTCGCCGAGGTCATCGAGTCCGGCACCGACTGGGCCGGCGCCTTCCCGATCCGGCACAAGGACGGCAGCACCCGTCTGGTGGAGTTCCGCAACATGCGGCTGCTGGACGACCTCGGCGACACCTACGTCCTCGGCCTCGCCGCGGACCAGGCGGCCGTGGAGCGGATCGAGCGGGATTCCGCCCTGGCCATACGACTGGTCTCCCAGTCCCCCGTCGGCCTGGCCATCCTGGACCCACACCTGCGGTACGTGGCCGTGAACCCCGCCCTCGAACGCATCACCGGCCAGTCCGCGGCCGAGCGTCTCGGCCGGCAGGCCGGCGAGATCCTGAGCTTCCTGAACACGGACCCCGAGGCACGTCTGCGCCGCGTCCTGGAGACGGGGGAGTCGGTGGTGGACCGGGAGATCATCTGCCGTCCCCCCAACGATCCGGACCACGAGCACGCCTGGTCCGTCTCCTACTACCGGCTGGAGGACTCCGGCGGGAGGGTGCTGGGGCTCGCCTACTCCGTCATCGACGTCACCGAGCAGCACCGGGCCGCCGCCGAGGCGGCGCAGGCGCGGCAGCGGCTGGCCCTGATCGCCAGGGCCTCCGTCTCCGTGGGCACCACCCTCGACCTGGAGACGACGGCCTGCGAGCTGGCCGACGTCGTGGTCCCCGTGCTGGCCGATGTGGCGGTCGTGGACATGCTCGACAGCGCCCTCGCCGGCCGTACCCCGCCGCCCGACGGCCCGGCCCTCTTCCACGCCCTCGCCGTCAGCGCGGCCCACTCCACCGAGGCGGTCCACGCGGCCGGCCCGCCCGGGAGGGTCGCCCCCTACGACAGTGACCGCCTGATCACCCGGTGCGTGCGCACCGGCCGACCCGTGCTGGTGCCCCGCACCACGCCCCAGGACCTGGCACGCATCGCCCGGCACGGCGAGGCCGCGGCCCTCCTCGAGAAAGCGGGGGTGCACTCCTACCTGGCCGTACCGCTCGTGGCCCGCGGCGAGGTCCTCGGCGCCCTCGACCTCATACGCACCCGCGACCGCGGACCGTTCGACGACGACGACGCGTTCCTCGCCGTGGAGCTGGCCGCCCGGGCCGCGGTCTGCATCGACAACGCCCGCGGCTACCAGACCCAGCGCCACGCGGCCCTCACCCTCCAGCGCAGCCTGCTTCCCGAGCCCCCCTCACACGTGCCCGGCCTGGAGGTCGCCTGCCTCTACCAGCCGGCAGGCGCCACGAGCGAGATCGGCGGCGACTGGTACGACGCCATACCCCTCCAGGGCGACAGGACCGCCCTGGTCGTCGGCGACGTCATGGGCAGCGGCATCAACGCCGCCGCCACCATGGGCCAACTCCGCACCGCCGCCCGCGCGTTCGCCGAACTCGCCCTCGCTCCCGCGGAGGCCCTGCGTCACCTGGACCATCTGACCCAGGGGATCGAGCAGACCATCACCACCTGCATCTACTGCGTCTACGACCCCCACCGGGGCCAGTGCGAGATCTGCCTCGCCGGCCACCTGCCGCCGGCCCTGATGCGGCTCGGCCGGACGGCGCGGCTGCTCGACCTGCCCACCGGCGCGCCGCTGGGCGTCGGCGGAGTGCCCTTCGAGGCGACCACCATCGCCTTCCGGCCCGGCGACGTGCTGGTCCTCTACACCGACGGCCTGGTCGAAACCCGCAGCGAACCCATCGACGCCCGCCTGGGCACCCTCCTCGAAGCCCTCAGCGCGACACAGGGCCACGATCTGACGCACACCTGCGAGCACATCCTGGAGACCCTGCGCTCGCCCGGTGGCGAGGACGACGTCGCCCTCCTCATCGCCCGGGCCAGGTCCTGAGCGGGGCGACCGGCCGGCCGCCGCGACTGCGAAGACGGGCCTTCAGGCGAGGTCCGTGGCGGGCTCGGTGGCGTAGCGGCTCATCGTGCGGGTGAGCGCCTGCGGGCTCGGGGGCCGGCCGTCGGCCATCATGTCCTGCAGGTCCCGGAAGTACTGCACGTACAGGTCGGGTGTGAACGTGCTGAGCATGACGGCGGGTCGGTCGGTCGTGTTGGCGAAGGTGTGCGGGGCTCCGGGCGGGACCATCACGAGGGTGCCCGCCGTCGCGTCGTAGTCCTTGTCCCCGACCGTGAACCGCACGGTGCCGGAGATGACGTAGAAACCCTCGTCGTGCCGGGCGTGGCGGTGCTGGGGCGGTCCGGGCGTGTGCGGCTGGAGGACGGATTCGGCGATCCCGAGCCGGTGTCCGGTGCCGCTGCCGTCTTCGAGGACGCGCATGCGTGTGGTGCCCAGGAGGATCGTCTCCCCGTCCTGGGGGCCGACCACCGACACGGGCGGGTCGGCCTTCGCTTCACTGGGATTCGGTTCGTCGGTCATGCCCCGATTCCACTGCGGGGGAGCGGCGGCTGTCCAAGACCCGTTCCGCGCCCTCGATACCGCATCGGTATCGTCGCAGGATGGAGCTTCGTGGTCTGCGGTACTTCGTGGCGGTTGCCGAGGAACTCCACTTCGGCCGGGCCGCCGTCCGACTGCACATGAGCCAGCCGCCGCTGAGCCGGGCGATCAAGCGGCTGGAGACCGAGATCGGTGCCGCTCTGTTCGACCGCTCGCCCGCGGGGGTCTCGCTCACCCCGGCGGGGGCCGTGCTGCTCGAAGAGGCGCGCGCCCTGCTGGAGCGGGCCGAGCGGGCCCGCCTCCGCGTCGCCGCGGCGGCCGGCACCGCGGCCATCGCGATCGGCGTCCTGGGCGACAGCACCGACCCGGCCGCGATCCGCCTGGCCGGCGCGTACCGGCGGCGGCACCCGGACGTGGAGGTGCACATCCGCGAGACGGATCTGACCGATCCCACCTGCGGGCTGCGCGCCGGCCTGGTCGACCTCGCCCTGACCCGCGGGCCGTTCGACGAGACCGGCCTGACCGTGCGCGAACTGCGCGCCGACCCGGTGGGAGCACTGCTGCGCGCCGACGATCCGCTGGCCCGCCGCGACAGCCTGGAACTGGCCGAGCTGGCGGACCGCCGCTGGTTCCGGTTCCCGGCGGGCACCGACCCCGTCTGGCAGTCGTACTGGCACGGCGGACAGCCCCGCGAGGGTGCGGTGGTGCGTGGCGTCCAGGAATGCCGGCAGGCCGTGCTCTGGAACGGCACGGTCGGCGTGACTCTCCTCGGCCACGAGCCGGGGGAGGGACTGACCGTGGTGCCGCTGGCCGACATGCCGCCGAGCCGCGTGGTGACGGCGTGGAAGGAGGGCGACACCAACCCGCTGATCCGCTCGTTCGTCCAGCTCACGACGGCCGCCTTCCGGGGCTGACCGGTCAGCGGACGACGTCGAACACCTGCTTCTGCACGCCGTTGGAGTAGACCTCGTGCTCGACCGGCCTCAGCTTCTGGGTGTCCTTGTCCGCGGTGCTGAACAGGCGCTTGCCGGCGCCGAGGAGCAGCGGGTGGACGAGCAGGTGGTAGCGGTCGATCAGGCCGGCGTCCGCGAGGCCGTGGTTCAGCGCGGCGCTGCCGTGGACGAGGATCGGCCCTCCCTCCGTCCTCTTCAGCTCGGCGACCTGGTCGAGTGAGCGCAGGATCGTGGTCTCGCTCCAGTTGGAGACCAGGTCGTCCTCGGTGAGCGTGGTGGAGACGACGTACTTCGGCATCGCGTTGTACCGCGCGAACTCCGGCATGTCCGGCCACACCGGGCTGAACCCCTCGTAGCTGACCCGGCCCATCAGGAGGGCGGCGGCCTCCCGCTGCTCCCGCTCCTTCAGCTCGAACGCCTCGGGGGCGAACTCGACGCCCTTGAAGGTCCATCCGGAGTTGCGGTAGCCGGGCTCGCCGCCGGGGGCCTCCATGACGCCGTCGAGCGAGACGAAGGCGGTGCTGATCAGGGTTCGCATGGGTGATTCCTCGGTTCTCGTGCGTGCGGTCCGCCCGTCCGGCGTGCGCCGCGGCCGTTCCAGGATCGTACCGACAAATAAAACTGTCAAGAAAAATCGAGTTGTCGGTGACCCGGGAAACGGATAGGTAATCCGTATCTGCTACGGTGAGCGCGAAGCGGATGACCTATCCAGATATGCGGAAGCGGTGGCGTGATGAGACGGACAGCGGTGGTCACGGCGGGTACGGCGGGAATCGGGCTGGAGACCGCCCTGGGGCTGGCCGACGCGGGGTTCGCGGTCACCGTGGTGGGCCGGAACGCCGAGCGCGGGGCCCGCGCGGTCGAACGGATCGACGCCACGGCGCCGGCGCACTCCGCCCGGTTCCTGGCCGCGGACCTCTCCTCGCTGGGCGCGGTCCGCACCCTCGCCGGCCGGATCGCCGCGGACGGTCCGCTCGCCGTGCTGGTCAACAACGTCGGGGCGATGTTCCCGGAGCGGCAGGACTCGGTCGACGGGATCGAGGCGACGTTCGCCGTCAACCACCTCTCGCCGTATCTGCTGACCGAACTGCTGCTGCCCGCGCTGAGATCCGGTGCGCCGAGCCGGATCGTGAACGTCACCTCGGGTGCGACCGGTGTCGCCAAGCGCGCATTCGACGCGGTCGAGCCGCCCGGCGGCTACTACGGCTTCCACTGGTACGGCCGCGCCAAGCTGGCCAACCTCGCCTACACGCTGGAGCTGGCCGGCCGGCTCGACGGCACGGGCGTCTCGGTCCTCGCGGCGGATCCGGGCGGCGCCGCGACCGACATGACCAACGGCACCATGCGCGATCCGAAGATCGTCTCGCCGGGGCTCCGGCTGCTGTGGCCGCTGGTCAGGCGCAGGTTCGAGCGCTCGACCTCCGGCCCGGCGTCCCTGGCGGCCAGATCCTCGGTCTTCGCCGCGACCGATGCCTCGCTGGCCGGCCGGACCGGTGTCGTCATCGGACCCCAGGCGCATCCCGTCGCCCCCTTCCGTCCGGCAGCGGACCCCCGTGTCGCGGGAGCAGTCCGCCGCCTCAGTGAGCGTCTCGCGCCACTCACCACGGAGTGACGGCGGCCGGCCCGTCCGGATCGCACCCGGGAGCGATCCGGATGGGCCATCCGGTTAAACTTCCCGTATGACGACCGCACCCCTGCGCAAGGACGCCGCCCGCAACTGGGAACGGATCGTCGCCGTGGCCCGCGATCTCGTGGCCGAGGGCACACCGCTGCAGCTCAACGACATCGCCCGCCGCGCCGGAATGGGCGTCGGCACCGTCTACCGTCACTTTCCCACCGGCGAGGCACTCCTGGAGACCGTCGCCACACCGAGCCTGGAGGCACTCGCCGCCCACGGCGAACGGGCGCTGACGGAGGACGACCCCGGACGTGCGCTCGCCGGCTTCCTGACCCGCACCATCGAAGCGCAGGTCACCGACGCCGCCCTCGCCCCGGTGACCGCCGCGCCCGCGGACGCCCTGCCGCGCACCACCGAACTCAAGCGGACCATACGGTCGGTCGGCCGGGAACTGCTCGAACGGGCCCGCGAGGCCAAGGCCGTTCGCGCCGACCTGACCCCCGACGACCTGGTCCCGCTGATGTGCGGAATCGCCTACGCCGCGAACGTCCACGGCGACTCGGCGGCCCGCGTCGAGATTGCCCGCCGCTACCTGGCCACGCTGCTGGAAGGTCTGTACGTCCGGTAGGGCCTGTGGCGGCCGTCGGCTCCCGTCACCGGGAGTTCACCGGCCTCGGCTGCCGGTCCTGATGAGCGGCGCGCGTCGCCACGCCGCACCCGGTGCCGTGGCCCGGACCAGCCCCACGCGACCAAGTCGCCGCGGGAGAAGCACAGTCGTCGTCTCCGTTCCCCGGTCCCTGCCTCAGTTCCAGGCCAACTCGCCCGGCGAGGCATCGCTGTTGACCAGGTCGGGCCGGACGGCGGTGACCCGCTGGGCCAGGCCCTGCAGGAGCCGTAGGTCCGTGGTGCTCACGAACTCGGAATCACCCGTGGAGTGCCAGCGTGCCAGGGCCCCGCGAAGCCGTCGAGTCGCTTTCCCGGGAGGGCGGAACACGGCCCGGCGTCGCGCCGCGCGTGTTCCGGGCGGACCGGTGGAGGGACTTCGGAAGCGCGTAACGCCATGATCGCTGCCGGTCGCCCTTTCGGGTGGTGTCCCGGCTGGGTCCGGGCGCGGGGGCCGCACCGCCTGGTATCTCCGAGTTGCCTGCTTTTCGCACCGGCGCACGGCCCGCCTAGTAGTCCTACACTTTGTAGGACTACTCTGTGCCCGTGACCCGGCCACGCGGCCGAGCACATGTGTGCGCCCGGGGCAGTTCGCCGCCGGCCGGCGGCGCGACGCGAGCCGCCGGACCGCATCGGGCCCGGGTCCCGTCGGGGCGCGCAAGGCATACACACGGCACCTGCCTGGAGGACATGTGGCAACAAACGACAGCCCGGCCACACGGCGGACCGGGGAGGACGTGCTCATCACCGTCGTCCTGCCCGTCTACCAGGTGCAGGACTACCTGCCGGGATGCCTGGACTCCCTGCTGGGGCCGGCGCAGTCCTGCGAGGGCGTCGAGGTCGTGGCCGTGGACGACTGTTCGCCCGACGGCAGCGGTGCCCTGCTCGACGACTACGCGGCCAAGGACTCCCGGCTGCGCGTGGTGCACCTCCCGGAGAACGTGGGACTCGGCCGGGCGCGCATCGAGGGCCTGGCCCGGGCCAGGGGCGAGTACGTCTGGTTCGTGGACAGCGACGACCGGCTGACGGACGGGGCGCTGGCCGCGGTCGCCGAGCGGCTGCGGCGCACCGCTCCCGACGTGCTCCTCGTCGACCACGCCCTGGTCAACCCGGACGGAAGCGTGGAGCGCAACGTGCGCGCCCATCTCTTCCGGGACGCGCCCGAGACGTTCACGCTCGGGGAGCGGCCCGGCACCCTGGACCTCATCATGACCGCGTGGGGCAGGGTGCTGCGCCGGGAGTTCCTGCTCGGCCTGGAGGTGGAGTTCGGGCACGGGTACTACGAGGACATCTCGGTCACCTATCCCGTGCTGCTCGCGGCCCGCCGGCTCAGCATGCTCGACCGGGTCTGCTACCACTACCAGCGCGGACGTGAGGGCGCGATCACGAGCACCTCCAGTCCGAAGCACTTCGACCTCTTCGGCCAGTACGAGCGGATCTTCGCCTTCATCGACCGCGAGGCCGAGACCGCGGAGCCGTTCCGCAAAGCGGTGTTCGACCGGACCGTGCGCCATGCGACCACGGTGCTCGCCACCCCGGGCCTGGTGCCGGAGAACCTGCGGCGCGACTTCTTCCAGCGGATCTCGGAGCACTTCCGGCGGTTCCGGCCGAGCGGCTACTCCTACCCGTCCGGGCTGCGCGGCCTGCAGTACCGGCTGGTGGAGCGGGGTGCCTATCCCGCGTACGCGGCGCTGGAGCCGGTGAACCGGCTCCGCCTCGGCCTGCGCACCTCCCTCGGCCGGGCGCGCGGTACCGCCCGGCGCACTCCGCGGCTCGCCGCTTCGGCGCTGCGCCGGACCTACTACCACGCCTGCCTGCGCCTTCCGGCCGACGACAACCTGGCCGTCTACGCGGCCTACTGGAACCGCGGTTACGCCTGCAACCCCGCGGCCATCTTCGAGAAGGCCCGCGAACTCGCCCCGGGCGTCCGCGGGGTGTGGGTCGTCGCGAGGGACAGGACGGCTGCCGTCCCGCCGGGCGTCGAGTACGTCGTGGAGGGCACCCCCCGCTGCCTGCGCACCATGGCGCGGGCCAGGTACCTGGTCAACAACGTCAACTTCCCGTACGAGCTGCCCAAGCGGCGCGGCGCGGTGCTGGTGCAGACCCAGCACGGCACCCCGCTGAAGAAGATGGGGACCGATCTGCGGGACCACCCCGCCGCCGCCCGCGGCATGAACTTCGACCGGTTGGTGGAGCAGTGCGGCCGGTGGGACGTCCTGGTCTCGCCGAACCCCCACACCACCGAGGTGTTCTCCCGGGTCTACCCCGGCGGCTACGACGTGCTGGAGACCGGCTATCCGCGGGTCGACCGGCTGGTCAACGCCTCGCTCGACCGGATGAACCGGGTGCGCGGCGAACTCGGCATCGCGCCCGGGCAGATCGCCGTCCTCTACGCCCCCACCCACCGCGACCACCAGGACGGGCCGGAGCCCCTGCTGGACGCCCGGTGGCTCTCCGACCAACTCGGCGACGACCATGTCCTGCTGGTGCGCTCGCACTACTTCGACGCCCCGTGGACCTCCTCCTCGCGGGGCGTCGTGGACGTCTCGTCCCACCCGTCGATCGAGGACCTGTGCCTCGCCGCCGACGTCCTGGTCACCGACTACTCCTCCGTGATGTTCGACTACGCCGTCCTGGACCGGCCGATCGTCGTCTACGCCCCCGACTGGGAGGTGTACCGGCGCACCCGGGGGGTCTACCTCGACCTCCTCGCCGAGGGGCCCGGCGCGGTCGCCACCACGCAGGAGGCGCTCGTCGAGGTGTTCCGGCGCGGCGAGCACACCGGCCCCGCCGCGGCCAAGCGGCTCGCCGGATTCCGGGACCGCTTCTGCCCCCACGACGACGGGCGTGCTGCCGAGCGCGTCGTGCGCAGCGTCTTCCTGGGCGAGCGGACCGGGGCGCCCACCGACCCGAACAGCCTTGCGCCGACCGCCGGTTGAACACGCCACGGGTCAGGACCGCACCCGGCGGGCGAGCCGCCCCGCGACCACGGTCCGCAGCCCGACGAGGCCGTCGGCGACACGCAGGGCGAGACATCCGCTCTGGGTGGCGTAGGGCTGGAGCAGCAGCACCCGCGCCCGCCCGCCGAGCCGCACCGACCGTCCGAGGCCCGCTCCGGCGCGCAACGGCCGCGTGACCCGCTCACCGTCCCGGAAGGTGAGGGTCACCCAGGCGTCCCACGTGGTGATCGTGCCCTGTTCGCAGAGCGCCCCGGCGTCGACGGCGACGACGGCACGGCGTCCCTCGCCGCCGGGCACGGCCTCCCACACCCCTTCGCACTGTCGCGTCGAGTCCGTCACCCGGTGGCGGAACTCGACGGTCGCCCGCTCCGGTCCGGCCTGCGCGGTCCTGCCGTACAGCTCGGTCAGCCGCAGTCCGAGCCGGAGCCGGCGGCCCGTGTCCACGTCCGCGGCCACGTACAGCGGGAGCTGCGCGAGCGGGGCGTCGGCGAGACCGTCGAGCACGATCTCGTCCGCTTCGCCCGGGACGGAACGCGCCTCGTCCCACAGTGGCCGGGGCCGGTCACCGGCGTACGGAGGCGGCAGCCGCGGCGGGTCGGCCGCCAGCTCGGCCAGCCGCCCCAGGTCCGCCGTCCGCCGCTCGCGCCCGAGCAGCACCGCGGTGCGCCAGCGGGCCGCGGGTGTGGCCCGGGACACGGCCTCCTTCTCGAAGCCGTGTACGTGCTCGCGTGAGATCCGCCACCACTGGTCCTGGTACTCCGGCGCACGCCGGGGCAGCTCGCCCAGGTAGACGGGGAGATCGAACTCCAGGAACTTGGTCTGCGCGGCGATCAGCAGATCCCGTTCGCCGCTGTCCCGCATGATCTCCAGCACCTGCTGGTGCGCGGCGACCCGGTCCCGCCAGTTCTGGATCCGGTCCCGGCGCAGTGAGATCGAGGCCTGACCGGTGCCGTAGCGCACATGCCAGACGTAGACGGTCGCGGGGGTGACGGCGAGGCGCGGGCGGGCCGCGTAGACGCGCGCGGTGAAGACGAAGTCCTCGTAGTGCGCCGCGCCGTCGGGGAACCGGATCCGCCGGGTGAGCAGGAACTCCCGGCGGTAGATCTTGTTCACGGACAGCGTGTCCCACAGTGTCCGCGGGCGCCCGGCCACCCCGTCGTGCACCGACTCCCTGGCGAACAGCTGCTCCTGCCAGGGGATCTCCCGGCCACCGGGCAGCTCGCGCCGTACGCACAGCCCCGCCGCCACATCGGCGTCGTGCCGCAGTGCGGTGGCGAGCAGCGAGTCCACCGCCTTCGGCGGAAGGACGTCGTCGCTGTCGAGGAAGACGAGCCAGGGGGAGCGGGCGGCGTCGATCCCGTCGTTGCGCGGGGTCCCGCAACCGCCGCTGTTGTACGCCCGGCGTACGACGCGCACCCGGGGGTCGGCGGCCGCGAGCCGTTCCAGCAGGCGGGGCGTGTCGTCGGTGGACGCGTCGTCGACGACCACGACCTCGCCGACCGCGTCGCCCTGGGCGAGCGCCGAGGCGACCGCCTCCGCGACCCGCTCCGCGTCGTTGTAGGTGATGACCACCACCGTCACGACGCCATCGTTCACGCTGGACACCTCTGCTCCTCCTCGCGCGGCCGTGACAGGCACCCCTGCCACGGCAGAGGGCCCGGCGCGGGCAGATCCCAATGAACTCCTACATTATGTGAGACAGGGGCGGTGCGGGACGGTAGCGGCGGGTCCTCAGGGGACATCGGCAGAACTAACTCGGGTCTTACCTCGCGCACGTCGAACGAATGACCATCCGTGCTCTACTGAAGCGGGAGCCGGTGCCTCACGCGCCGGTCCACGTCCGGAACCGAAGCCGACCGGAGCCGCTGTGCGCATCACCGTCTACCTGCTTCTCCTGGCCTCGGTCGCCCTCGCTCTGCTCGGCCCGCGCCTGGGGCGCCATCTGGCCCCGGCCGCCGCGGTGCGCGCACTCACCCTGCTGAGCCTCGTCGCGGGGGCCGCCACGGTGTGGGGCCTGACGGCGGTGACGGTGGGCGGGCTGGGACGCACCGACGTCTTCCAGGACCAGGCCCACAGCAGTGCGATCGCCCTGGCCGACGACGACCCGGTCCCCAACGTCCTCGGGGTGCTGGCGGCCGTGCTGCTCGCGGGGGCGCTGCTGCGGACGCTCGCGGTGGTGCGCCGCCGATGGTCCACGCTGCGTGAGCTGGCCCCGCTGCGCAAGCGGCCGGCCGCCGGTGACCTCGTGGTGATCGAGACGGACCAGCCGGACGCCTACGCGCTGCCGGGCCGGTCGGGGCGGGTCGTGGTGACCACCGCCATGCTGCGCGCCCTGCCCGCCGACGAGCAGGCGGTGCTGCTCGCCCATGAGCGGGCCCATCTGCGCCACCGGCACCACCTCTACGCGGCGGTCGCCGAGACGGCGGCCGCCTGCAACCCGCTGCTGCGGCCGGTGCGGGACCTCGTCGACTTCCACATCGAACGCTGGGCGGACGAGGAGGCCGCGCGGACGACCGGAAGCCGCCCGCTCGCGGCCCGTTCCCTGGCCCGCGCCGCACTCGCCCTCGCCGCCGCCGCCCGGACCCGTGGGCCGCAGGGCGTCCTGGCCTACCTGCGGCACAAGGTCACCGCGCGCGTCGGCGCCCTGCAGGCCGAGCGTCCGACCAGTCACTGGGGAGCGGCCTTGCCCACCCTGGCGGTCACCGCCCTGACCGGTCTGGCCTTCGCCGAGGTCACCTCGGACATGGCGCGCTGCCTGCAGGTTCTCCACCTGGTCTGAAGCGCCGGCCCGGGGCGGGCGCCGGCGCCCGGGGGCCGGTGACGACTGCGGCGGCCGTGATCCGTGAGGTCCGTGTGACCCCGGCTGCCGAGCCCATGGGGCCTGTGTGACCCCCCGCGGCTGAGTCCCGTGGGGTCGGTGTGACCGCGGCGGTCGAGTTCCCGTGTGGCCGATGTGACTATGGCGGCCGTGTTCCGTGAGGGCCGGTGTGACTCCGGCGGCCGTGACCATGGGGCCGGTGTGACTCCGGCGCCGTTTTCCGTAGGACCGGTGTGACTAGGGCGGCCGAGTCCCATGGGGCCTGTGTGACCCCCGTGGCTGAATTCCGTGGGGTCGGTGTGACCGTGGCGGTCGAGTTTCCGTGTGGTCGATGTCACCCTCCCGGGCCGAGGAGAGCGCGCAGCGCGGCCTCGTCCGCGGGATCCAGGGTCTCGATGAAACGCTGCAGCACCGCCGTGCGGTCGTGGCCGCGGTCCAGGGCGGTCTTCATCTGCTCGGCGGAGGCCTCCGCCGCCTCCCGGCGCGGGCGGTAGGCATGGGCGCGGCCGGAGCGCTCGCGCTCCAGCATCCCCTTGGCGTGCAGCCGCCCCAGCACGGTCAGCACGGTCTTGTAGGCGAGTCCGGGTGCCAGCGCGCCCTGGACGGCGCCGGCGGTCAGCGGCTGTCCGGCGCTCCAGAGCACGGCCATGACCTCGGCCTCCAACGCCCCGCTCGCCCGGCGGTCGGCCTGCTCGCCACCGCTGTCGTGAGCCATGCCCGACCCCTCCTGTGCCTCCCGTACGCACGCCACGATCGATCCTACGCGCCGTGGTGCTCTACCCAGAGGCGGTTACCTTCGAGGTTCGAGCACTGGTTAGTCTTACGTTTTGTAGGAACTGAGAGCTTCAGGAGTGGCGAAGATGAGCGGACACCGGCGCAAGCCGTCCGGGCGGACCGGGCCGTCCGGCCCGGACGACTCAGGGTACGGCGTCCGGGCCGCGGGGGCCGGTGCCGGACGAGCGGGACGGCGCAGGGCGGACGACCGGCGCCCGAACACCGGGCGCGGTGGCCGGCGGGGCCTCATCGACTACCCGCGTGCGGACAAGCACGGCATTCGGCGCTGGCTGCCCTCCTGGAAGCAGGTGCTCGGCACCTTCCTGGTGCTCTTCGGCGGCCTGGTCGGCCTCTTCGGCTACGCCTACGCCACCACGACGGTCCCGAGCGCGAACCCCAGCACCCAGCGCCAGAGCAACACCTACTACTGGTCCGACGGCTCGGTGATGGCCACGCAGGGGTCCACCAACCGGCAGAACGTCGACCTCGCCCAGGTGCCGAAGCCGGTGCAGTGGGACTTCCTCGCCGCGGAGAACGCCACCTTCTACACCGACCCCGGCGTCGACACGCAGGGCATGCTCCGCGCTGTCTACCACATGGCCACGGGCGGTGAGGTGCAGTCCGGCTCCACCATCACCCAGCAGTTCGTGAAGAACACGTACCTCGACCAGAACCAGTCGGTCACCCGCAAGTTCAGGGAGATCCTCATCTCCCTGAAGATCGGTGACCAGATGTCGAAGCAGCAGATCCTGCAGGGCTACCTCAACAGCTGCTACTACGGGCGCGGTGCCTACGGCATCGAGGCGGCGGCCAACACCTACTACCACGTGCACGCCTCCCAGCTGACCGTCAGCCAGGGCGCGTTCCTCGCGGCCACGGTCAACGAGCCGAGCGTGATGATGCTCGCCGACACCGACCCGGGGGCCAAGGCCCAGGCCACGGCCCGCTGGAAGTACGTCCTGAACCGGATGGCCACCATCCACCGGATCAGCCAGGCCGACGAGCAGAAGTACCTCGCCGCCGGGTTCCCCACGCCCAGGCCCTACACGCCGTCGGCGGGGATGGCCGGGCAGACCGGCTACCTGCTGCAGACCGCGGAGAAGTACGTCGAGGCCCGCTCCTCGCTCAGCGACCAGCAACTCGGCCGCGGCGGCTACCAGATCTACACCACCTTCGACAAGAAGAAGGTGAACGCCCTGTCCGCGTCCGTGGCGGCCATGGAGAAGAGGCACCTCGACCCCAAGCATCGCTCGGCCGACAAGGACGTCCAGGTCGGCGCGGCGTCGATCGATCCGTCCACCGGCGCGGTCATGGCCCTGTACGGGGGCGCGGGCTGGAACAAGGGCCACTGGAACGACAACGCGGACGCCACCGGTGTGCCGGTCGGCTCCACCTTCAAGCCCCTCGACCTGGCCGCCGCCCTCGACCACGGCGCCGTGCTGTCCCCGGGTCAGCCGGCCTCACCCGTCACCCCGGAGTCCAAGTTCAACGGCGACGACGGCATCACCATCAAGAACCAGCAGGGCCAGGAGATGCCGGACGCGAACGACCCCACGGGATTCCTGCACCAGCGCAACGACGTGCCCACGAAATGGGGTTACATCACCCTGCGCAAGGCCATGGAGCAGTCGGTGAACACGCCCTACGTCCAGCTCGGCGAGGACGTCGGCTACGGCAACGTCGAGAACGAGGCCCTCAAGGCGGGTCTGCTCCGCAAGAGCCTGCAGTACGACACCCCCGGCTTCTACATCGGCACCTCCACCCCCTCGGCGATCCGCATGGCCGACGCCTACGCCACCTTCGACGACAGCGGTGTCCAGCACGAGCCGTACTCGGTGACCAAGGTCATCGCCGACGGCCAGCCGCTGCCCGGCTTCGACAAGCCCAAGGGCACCACGGCCATGCCGAGCTCGACCGCCGACACCGTCACCGACGTCCTGCAGAACGTGGTGAAGAGCGGCACGGGCACCAACGCCCAGGCGCTGGGCCGGCCGGTCGCCGGCAAGACCGGCACCACCGACGACTACAAGTCCGCCTGGTTCATCGGCTACACCCCGCAGATGGTCACGTCCGTCACGATGTTCAAGGAGGACCCGAAGAACGCCGGCCTCCAGTCGATGCAGGGCGTCGGCGGCTACTCCAAGGTCTTCGGTGCCGACATGCCCACCGAGGTGTGGACCGGCTACATGACCTCGGCCCTCCAGGGCCAGCCCGTCCAGCCGTTCCCGCCCGCACCCCAACTGGGCAAGGGCGCCGACGAGTTCGGCGCCCCGTCGCCGACGCCGACGCCGACCGCGAGCACCCCCTCGCCCGCCACGACGGCACCGGCCACGCCGGGTCCCTCCGCCCGAGGCTGCCACGGCTGGAAGAAGAACTGCCCCATGCCGAACCCGACCGACAGCACCGGCACCACCGCCGGCCCGACGGGCGGCGCGACCGGCGGAGGGCTGCTCGGCGGCGCGACCGGTGGCACCACCGGCGGCACGAACGGCGGCGCGACCGGTGGCACCACCGGCGGCGGCTCGACCATGCCGTCACCCACGTTCCCCCGCCACGGCCGGCATCCCTAGAGCGGGGGGAGGACGGCGGGCCGGTCGGGGGTCCCGGCCCCCGTCCGGTGGGCGAGCAGGGTGCGCGAGGCCGCCGGCCAGGGCTTGGGGAAGGGACGCAACCGGCGCCAGTCGTACGGGGGATGCCCGAGCTTAGGGCGCCGCCGGTCGTAGACGTTGATCAGCAGCCAGCCGCCGACACACAGCACGATCAGCACGCGCCCGGTCACATCGACCGGGCGCGCCCCGGGCGCCGTCAGGCCGCCGATCCCGGCCGTCCACAGCCAGTGCCCGAGCAGCGGGTAGACCACCAGCTGATGCCAGATCTTGGTCGGGGCGAGGGCCTGCTGACGGGTGAAGAACCCCGCCCGCAACTCCGCCCACCACTGGGCGAGACCGAAGCACAGCCAGGCCGCGCCGGACACCAGCGCCCAGCACGGCGCCGCGGGACCGGCAGGCGGCGCCGCACCCGTCCGCCACACCCCGAGCGCGACCGCCGCGACCAGCAGCGGATCGCCGAGGAGCACCGCGACGAACCCGGTGCGAAATCCCATCAGTCGGCGCTCCAGCACCAGCGCCAGCAGCCACAGGCCGCCCGGTGTCACCGCGAACACTGCGAGCGCGGCGACCCACGGGCCGTGCTCCAGCGGCACGCCCGGCCAGGAAGGACAACGCCCGTTCACGACGGACGAGGTTCCCGGCGCGCGCGTTCTCATGCCGCGTGGTCATCCGGCCGCACCTGCGGTGCGACCAGGCGCCGGCTTCCCCTAACCCGGGACTCGTTCACCCCGGTCCGCGACGCGCGGTGCGGACGCGGGCCGTGTCCCGGCGTCCGCGGGCGGCCGGCCGTGGTCCCGCAGCGGCCCGACCTCGTAGCCCCGTTCCTCGCACGTGTCGAGGATCCGGGGGAGCGCGCCGAGGGCCGAGCGCCAGGCGCCCGGTGCGGAGGTGCAGTCCGAGTCGTGGAGGAGGATCGTGCCGCCGCCGTCGAGGTCGGCGGTGACGGTGCGGTGCACGGACTCCGGGGTGGCGCGTGCGGTCCAGTCCTCCCCCCAGCAGGTCCACAGCACCGGGGTGAGCCCGAGGCGGCGCGCCGCCAGGTGGGCCGCGGTCGACATGACGCCGTAGGGGGGCCTGAAGAGCGTGGGCCGGTGTCCCGTGAGGTCGGCGACGAGGTCGCGGGCCCGGCTGAAGTCGTCGACGGTGGCGCGCGGACCGCGCAGGAGCAGGGGGCGGTGAAGCCAGCCGTGGACGCCGATCTCGTGCCCGGCGGCGGCGATCTCCCGGACCAGGCCGGGGGAGCGGCGTGCCTCGCTGCCGAGCAGGAAGAACGTGGCGCGCACCCGGCGGTCGTCGAGCCGCCGCAGGAAGTGCGGGGTGGAGAGGGGGTCGGGCCCGTCGTCGAAGGTCAGGGCCACGTGGCCGGGGCGGCCCCGGCCCGACAGACGGGGCATGACGCGGTTGCGCAGCGGTCCGAAGGTGGAGATCACGGGCGCGGCATGGGCGGCGGCGAGAACGGGCAGGGCCACGACGGCGGCCGAGCGGAGGGTCCGGGTGACGTTCACGAGTGGTGGTCTCCCTGCGGGTGGGCGTGGTCCGCGAGACCGTCCAGGTCGAGGCGGCTTCCGATGGCGTGCATGAGGCCGGGACGGTCGTACGTCGTCGCCATCCCCGTGCCGACGGCGCACGCCCACACCGCGGACGCGACCACGGCGGTCGTGGCGAGCCCGCGCGGGCCGCGCCGCCGGGGCGACGGGGGCTTCCCGCCGCCGTCCGTAAGACCCGCGCGCTGCACGCGGGCGATCTCGGCGGCCGGGCCCCCGTCCGGGGTCCGGGCGAACAGCCCGAGGCCGGTGGCGCGCTGCTGCTCCCCGAGCGGGCCGTCGATCAGGTCGCACAGCACCGTCTTGAGGTCGGCCGGGTCGCGGACCCACACGGCCGCACCGGCCTCGTCCAGGGCGGCCGCGTTGGTCAGCCCGTGCCCCGGTATGCAGCGGTAACTGGCGACGGGCAGGCCCGAGGCGAACGCCTCCAGGGACGTGAGCCCGCCCGCGTTCTGCACGAGGACGTCGGCGGCGTGCATCAGGCCGGGCATGTCGTCGACCCAGCCGAAGGCGTACTCGATGCCGTCCGCGCGCAGTTGCCGGGCCAGGGCCTCGTTGCGGCCGCACACGACGACCGGGACGGCGGCGCCGCAGTCACGCAGTTCCAGGGCCACCTGGCGCACCGGCCCGACCCCCCAGGACCCGGCGACCAGGAGGGCCAGCGGAGCCTGCTGCGGCAGCCCGAACGCCGCGCGCGCCCGGGCCCGCCGCTCCGCGTCGCAGGGGCGGAACCGGGGGTCGGTGACCGGGCCGCACACCCGTACGTCCCGGGCGCCCGCGGCCCGTGCCTGGGCGGCGGGCACGGCGTGGGCGGCCAGGTGGACGTCGACGCCGTCCGCCACCCACAGCGGGTGCACCGAGAAATCGGTCAGGTACGTCACGACGGGCACGTTCAGGCGCCGCTTCAGGCGGAGGCTGCCCAGGACCCGGCTGGCTCCGGGATAGGTGGAGACGACGGCTCCCGTGCCCGGAGGGAGGGCGCGCGACATCCGGTCCTCGGCCGTGCGCAGCAGCGCCCTCGCGAACGGGCCGCCGCCCCCGGCGCGTTCGGTGCTGGAGTAGATGCGCTGGTAGGCCCAGGGGGCGCGGACGAGCATCCGGTGGTAGCCCTGCTGTACGGCACGGCCGAGGCGGGCCGGCAGCAGATCGAGCAGGTCGAACCGGTCGACCGCGAAGCCGTCCGCCCCGAGACGTCGGGCGAGTTCGGCGGCCGCGCCGTCGTGACCGGCTCCGACGCTCGCGGAGACGACGGCGATCCTGCCCGCGCGGGGCGCGGTGCCCCGCTGCTGCGGAATCGCGCCCGCGAGGGTGGGTCCGGGCGCCGAGCTTCCGGCGTGGGGCATGGGTTTCCTCCGCACATGAAGGGAGCGACGGAACTCTACGAAATGTAGTAGTCCGAGGTTTGAATTCCGGAGCATACCTCCTACAAGTAGTAGTTGGCTGCTGGGTAGCCTGTACGGACGCGGAACGACGGAAGGCGGATGGTGGAGGACCACAGGCACGAGCAGACCCGAGGTGCGGCCGGCAGGCGGGCGCGCGGCGAGCTGGAGAGCGAGGTGCTCGCCGCGCTCTGGGCCGCCGACGGGCCGGTGACCGCACGCCAGGTCCGGGAGCGGCTGCCGGGCGACCTGGCCTACACGACCGTGCTCACCATCCTGACCAGGCTGCACGAGAAGGGGATGCTCGTGCGGCACCGCGAGGGCCGGGGGTACGCCTACGAGCCCGCCCGGGACGAGGCGTCCCACACCGCCCATCGCATGCACTCCCTGCTCGAAGGGGGCTCCGACCGCGGGGCCGTGCTGGCCCGCTTCGTGTCCGAACTGTCGGCGCACGACGAGCACCTGCTGCACCAACTGCTCTCCGGGTACGACGAACCGCCCGCCGAGGACGAGCACCCCCGCCGCAAGCGGTGAGCCGGATGCCCGCGGCTCCGCCCGCCGTGCCCTGACGCGGCTGCCGACCGGGGGCGGCGATTTCTGGGGGGCGTCCGTGCGTGGAAGAGTCATGACCCGAGTACGACCCAGAGGCAGACCTTGACGACTGACAACAAGGAATGGGTCCTGCGGCCCGCGGGCCCGAGCGGCACCCTCGTACACACGGCACGAACGGGTGACGCACAGCCCAGACCGCGCGCGGCCCTGTGGATGGCCGGCGCGGGCATCGTCCTGTTCGGGCTGGTCGGTGCGAGCGCGCCGAACCACAACACGCTGCGGGCCCCCGTCAGCTGGCTCCAGCTGCCCGCCATGTCCGGTGCCGTCTCCGAGGTGGCCACGTCCGTCGCGATAGTGCTGTCGTGCGCCGGGACACTCGGCCTGCTCGACGCCCACAGCCGCGGCTGGCGGCCCGACCCCCGCGCCCTGTTCCGCGCGGGTGCGGTCGCCGTCCTCCTGGTCGCGGACCTCACCCCGATCGGCTCCTCGGACACGGCCAGTTACGCCGCCTACGGCCGTATCGCCGCCCTCGGCGGCGACCCGTACGTCACGACACCGGCCCAACTGGGCGGCGCCTACGCCCATCTGGTCAGCGACGCGTGGCGCAACACCCCGTCGGTCTACGGGCCCGTCGGCACGTGGTGGCAGGCCGTCGCGGCGTTCGTCGGCGGTGACCAGCCGTGGCTGACGGTCTGGGCGCTGATGATCGCCAACGGGGTCGCGTTCCTCGGCGCCGGCTACCTGCTGATGCGCGCCGCCGACGACCCGGTCCGGGCGACGCTGCTGTGGACCGCCAATCCGCTGCTGATCGGCGTGCTGGTCGGCGGCGGGCACCTGGACACGGTCGTGGCCGTCCTCGCCGTCTCCGCCGTCCAGTTGGCGCGCAGGTCGAACGGGTGGCACGAGGACCTGGCGGTCGGCGGACTGACCGGCCTCGCCTGCGGTGTCAAGATCAGCGCCGCTCTCGTCGGCGTCGGCCTGGTGTGGCCGTTGCTGTGCCGCGGTGCCTGGCAGCGGGCCGGCCGGGTCGCGGTCGCGGCCGTGCTGACGCTCGGCGCCCTCTACGCCATGTACGGCCTGCACGCCCTCGATCCGCTGACGGCGGCCTCGCACATGGTGTCCACGCCCTCGTTGTGGGCCGTGTTCGAGCACTTCGCGACCGCGCTCGCTGGGCCCGGCATGGCCGCGGCGACCGTCGGCGTGCTGTGGCCCGTGCTGATGCTGGGGCTGGCCCTGGTGCTGCACCGGCACGTACCCGCCGAGGCGCCCGCCGTCGTCACCGTTCCGTTCGCGCTCGCCTTCGCCTGGATCCTCACGGCGCCCTGGTCGATGCCGTGGTACGCGGCCCTCGCCTGCGCGCTGGCCGCGCTCTTCCGCCAACTCCGCCTCGCCCAGGGCGTCATCGCGGCGACGGCCGTCCTGGCGCTGTTCCACAACGGCGGCGGCCACGGCTGGTGAGTGCGTGGACTTGCCCGCGCCGGGGCGCGGTGACCCCGTGGCGTGAGGTACCCGTTCGGGCCTCGGTGCCGGGCGTTCAGAGGCTCGTGAGCAGGCCGTCGAGCGGGGCGGGCACGCGGCCCGGGTCGAGGGCCTCGACGAGGACGCGGCCGTAACGGATCTTGCGGCCCTTCGTCGTGCCGAGGAAACGCCGCAACTGCTGGTGCGCGGTGCGGCCTTGCTGCGCGGGCTGGCGCCGGAAGGTCCCGAGGGCACGCGACTCGCCCTCCGCGCGGACCAGTTCCTCCACCCGCGCCACGCCCAGCGCGCGGATCAGCTCGTCCTCCAGATCCGCCGCGCAGACGAAGAACCCCTGCGGTGCCGCACCGGCTTGGTCCAGGGCGCGGGCGTAGTAGCGGCGCTCCGCCTCGTCGCACAGTCCCGTGAGGCGGAGGTCCAGGCCGGACGGCCCGAGGAGGCGGACGAAGCGCCCCACGCTCATCGCGCCGCCCATCGGCAGGACGCAGACTCCCTCGGCCGCCAGGTCACGGCCGCGCAGCGCGGCCAGCGCACCGACCGCCGCGGCGTCGCTCGGCCCTTCGAGCAGGACCACCGCCCGGACGGTCAGCCGCGAGGCCAGCTCGCACGCGGGGTCGCCGGGGCCGCCGGCCGCCCAAGCGGTGACCGCCTCCCGGAACGCCCCCATGTCAGCCATGGGACGAGTCTGCGCCCTTCGCGGCCGCCGCGACAGGCGATTTCCGCCGGCCCGCCGCTCGTCGGGGAGCGGCGGCCGAGGCGGTCCACGCCCGGAGCAACTCCTGCCAGGAGCCCGCCTGTTCGGAGCGCTGGGTGATCACGCCCCGCGCAGGTCCTTGACGCGGCGGAGCTTGCCCAGCGAGCGCTCCAGCGTCTCCGGCTCGACGATCGCGACCTCCACGGTGACGCCGACACCGTCCTTGACCCCTGTGGCGATCAGCCGCGCCGCGGCCTCCCGCTGCTCGGGCCCGCTGTGGGGGCGAGCCTCCACGCGCACCGTCATGTGGTCCATCCGCCCGCGCTGGGTGAGCTGGATCTGGAAGTGGGGGGCGACGCCCGGCGTGCGCAGGACGACCTCTTCGATCTGGCTCGGGAAGACGTTCACACCCCGCAGGATGATCATGTCGTCGCAGCGGCCCGTGATCTTCTGGATGCGCCGGAAGGCCGGGCGGGCCGTCCCGGGCAGGAGGCAGGTCAGATCGCGCGTGCGGTATCGGATGATCGGCAGCGCCTCCTTGGTCAGGGAGGTGAGGACGAGCTCGCCCCTCTCGCCGTCGGGCAGGACCTCGTCCGTGATCGGGTCGACCACCTCGGGGCGGAAGTGGTCCTCCCAGACGTGCAGACCGTCCTTGGTCTCCACGCACTCCTGGGCCACGCCCGGGCCCATCACCTCGGACAGGCCGTAGATGTCCACGGCGTGGATGTCCAGGCGTTCCTCGATCTCACGGCGCATCTCCTCCGTCCACGGCTCGGCGCCGAAGATGCCGATCCTCAGCGAGGTGGACCGGGGATCGACTCCCTGGCGCTCGAACTCGTCGAGCAGGGTGAGCATGTAGGACGGGGTGACCATGATGATCTCGGGCTGGAAGTCCTGGATGATCTGCACCTGGCGGGCCGTCATGCCGCCCGAGGCGGGGATGACGGTGCAGCCGGCGCGCTCGGCGCCGTAGTGTGCCCCGAGTCCGCCGGTGAACAGGCCGTACCCGTAGCTGATGTGCACCTTGTGGCCGCGGCGGCCGCCGGCGGCGCGGATCGAACGGGCGATCAGGTCGGCCCAGGTGGAGAGGTCCTTCTCCGTGTAGCCGACGACGGTCGGACGCCCGGTCGTGCCGCTGGAGGCGTGGATGCGGCGGACCTCGGACATGGGCACGGCGAACATGCCGAAGGGGTACGTGTCCCGAAGGTCGGCCTTGGTCGTGAAGGGGAAGCGGGCCAGGTCCCCGAGCGAGCGGCAGTCCTCGGGCCTCACCCCGGCCCCGTCGAACTTCTTCCGGTACAGCTCGACGTTGTCGTAGGCATGCCGGAGCGTCGCCCGGAGGCGGCTGAGCTGCAGGTCCCGCAGGTCCGCCTCGGTGAGTTTCTCCGCGTCGTCCAGCAACTCCTCGGGGCAGGGCTCGCCGCGGCGCCCCCCTGCGGCCGGCGTGGTGTTCAGCTCGGTGCTCATCGCGACTCCTTGGCTGTGCTGCCCCTGAAGGTGCGGCTGCGGCCCCGGAACTCCGCGACCACCTCGTCCCCGCGCGTCACGGTTACGTCGTAGATGCCGCTGCGGCCGAACCGGGTGCGCTCCTGGGCGGTGGCCACCAGGACGTCGCCCTCGTGCACCGGGGCCACGAAGTCGATGTCGGCAGCGGCGGCGACCGTCGTCGGTCCGTGGCTGTTGCACGCGCAGGCGAAGGCGGTGTCGGCGAAGAGGAACAGATAGCCGCCGTGGGCGATCCTGTGTCCGTTGACCATGGCGGGGGTCACGGTCATGCGCAGCGCGGCGGTCCCCGGGCCGTGCTGCAGCAGCTCGATGCCCAGTCGCCGGGAGGCTTCGTCCGCGGTGAACATGGCCTCGACCGGTCCGTTTGCACCATTGGCGGCTTGTTTCACTGTATCCACCATCTTGTGTCCCGACCGAACATTCGGTTAGCGTGCGGCACGGCCATGTAACTCAGCCGGATCGATGCCTGTCAAGGGGTGGACCGCATGCTGCTGACGACTCCGACCGCCGAGGAGGCCCGTGATGTCTGACGAGGTCTTCCTGATCGACGGCGCCCGCACTCCCCAGGGGCGCTACGGCGGCGCCCTGGCCGCGGTACGCCCCGACGACCTGGCCGCCCTGGTCGTCGGCGAGTCGGTACGACGCTCCGGCGTCCCCGCCGACGCCGTGGACGAGGTGATCCTCGGCGCCGCCAACCAGGCCGGCGAGGACAACCGGGACGTGGCCAGGATGGCGGTGCTGCTGGCGGGCCTGCCGCACACCGTGCCCGGATACACCGTGAACCGGCTGTGCGCCTCCGGTCTCACCGCGGTCGCCTCGGCGGCCCAGTCGATCCGCGCGGGCGAGGCGGACGTGGTCGTCGCCGGGGGAGTGGAGTCGATGACCCGGGCGCCCTGGGTGATGGAGAAGCCGGGAACTCCCTGGGCCAAGCCCGGCGGGGTCCACGACACGGCCCTGGGCTGGCGCTTCACCAACCCCCGGTTCGCCGCCGCGGACCGCGAGGTCCCCGCGGGGGCCGGCCCGGAGACGGTGAAGCTCACCCTCTCCATGGGGGAGACGGCGGAGGAGATCGCGGCCCTGGACGGCATCGGCCGCGCCGAGTCCGACGCGTTCGCGCTGCGCAGCCACCGGCGGGCCGTCGCGGCACAGGAGGCCGGGCACTTCGACCGGGAGATCGTCCCGGTCGCCGTGCAGGACGGCGAGATCGGCCGCGACGAGGGGCCCCGCCCCGGCACCACCCTCGACAGGCTCGGCGCGTTGCGCACGATCTTCCGCCCGGACGGCGTCGTGACCGCCGGTTCCTCCTCGCCGCTCTCGGACGGCGCCTCCGCTCTGGTGGTGGCGAGCGCCTCCGCCGTGCGGCGGTACGGCCTCACCCCCCGGGCCCGCGTCGTCACCTCGGCCTCCGCCGGCGTGCAGCCCCACCTCATGGGACTCGGCCCGGTACCGGCGACCCGCAAGGCGCTGGCCCGCGCGGGCTGGGAGACGGCGGACCTGGACGCCGTGGAACTGAACGAGGCGTTCGCCGTGCAGTCCCTGTCCGTCATCCGCCGGCTGAAGCTGGACGAGGACAGGGTCAACGCCGACGGCGGCGCCATCGCCCTCGGCCACCCGCTGGGCTGCTCCGGTTCCCGCATCCTGCTCACCCTGCTCGGCCGCATGGAACGCGAGGATTCGCGCCGGGGCCTCGCCACCCTGTGCGTCGGAGTGGGGCAGGGCGTGGCCATGCTCGTGGAGCGCGTGTAGCGCTCAGCCGTGACGATCGTCGGTCGCCCGGGCGCCGGAACGGCGGGCCACCGGGCTGCGGCGGGCCGCCGAACGCGACCGCCTCCCGAGCCCGCCGACCCGGTGCTCGACCGCGTCACGACGGTCGCGTCGGTCGCCGACGCGCCGCACCGGCTCCGCCGGTGGCCGGCTCGGCGCGGCGCTCGGTCTGGAGGTCGCCCGCGGTGAACCGGGCCGGAAGACCGGGAAGGGGTTTCCGCATGGCGGTGACCACTTCCAAATTCAAGGGAACTCGTCATATCATGAGCCGAACGAACGGTCGGTTGGGATAGGTGGTAGGGATGACTGCACGGCAGGCCGGGCCCTCGTCCGCGGACGGGGCGCCGCCCGAACTCCAGGAGCGCTTCGAGGCGACGATCGCGCGCGACCAGCGGATCGAGCCGCGGGACTGGATGCCGGACGGCTACCGCAAGACCCTGGTCCGGCAGGTCGCCCAGCACGCCCACTCGGAGATCATCGGCATGCAGCCGGAGGGCGAGTGGATCACCCGCGCTCCGTCGCTGCGCCGCAAGGCCATCCTGTTCGCCAAGGTCCAGGACGAGGCCGGGCACGGGCTCTACCTCTACTCGGCGGCCGAGACCCTGGGCGTGGACCGCGCCGACCTCACCGAGCGCCTGCTCGAAGGCCGGCAGAAGTACTCGTCGATCTTCAACTACCCGACCGTCAGTTTCGCCGACGTCGGTGTCATCGGATGGTTCGTGGACGGCGCCGCCATCTGCAACCAGGTGCCGCTGTGCCGCAGCTCCTACGGCCCCTACGCGCGCGCCATGGTCCGTATCTGCAAGGAGGAGTCCTTCCACCAGCGGCAGGGCTACGAACTGCTGATGACCATGATGCGCGGCACCGAGGCCCAGCGGGAGATGGTCCAGGACGCGGTGAACCGCTGGTGGTGGCCCTCGCTGATGATGTTCGGCCCGCCCGACGACGACTCTCCCAACTCCGCGCAGTCGATGGCCTGGAAGATCAAGCGGCACAGCAACGACGAGCTGCGCCGGCGGTTCGTGGACATGACCGTGCCGCAGGCCGAGAAGCTGGGCGTGACCCTGCCCGACCCCGAGCTGCGCTGGAACGAGGAGCGCGGCCGGTACGACTTCGGCACCCCCGACTGGGCCGAACTGAAGCGAGTGATCAGCGGCGACGGGCCGTGCAACACCGAGCGGATGACGCGGCGCCGGGCCGCGCACGAGGAAGGCGCCTGGGTGCGCGAGGCTGCGGCCGCGCACGCCGCCAAGCAGGCGGCCAGGACGCGGAAGGGAACAGCGGCATGAGCGAGACGCAGACGAAGAGGGACGGCTGGCCGCTGTACGAGGTGTTCGTACGGGGCAAGCGCGGACTCAACCACGTCCACGTCGGCTCCCTGCACGCCGCCGACGACCGCATGGCCCTCACCCACGCCCGCGACCTCTACACCCGGCGCAACGAAGGCGTGAGCATCTGGGTGGTGCGCTCCGAGCACATCACCGCCTCCACCCGCGACGAGAAGGACCCCTTCTTCGACCCGAGCGCCGACAAGGTCTACCGGCACCCCACCTTCTACGACATCCCCGACGACGTCCCGCACATCTAGGAGCAGGTAATGAGCGACGATCACGTCTACCTGTCCCTGGCCGAGGGGCACGACGACAGCGACGCCCGATGGGCCTTCGGCACCGGCTTCGAGGACCCGCTGCACGGCGTCAGCACCGCCGTCCCCGAGGGCGTCGACCGGGCCGAACTCGCCGCGAGCTGCCTGGCACTCGGCGACGACGCCCTCGTCACCGCCCAGCGGCTGGCCGAGTGGACCACGCGCGCCCCGGAGCTGGAGGAGGAGGTGGCGCTGGCCAACATCGGGCTCGACCTCCTCGGCCAGGCCCGCCTGCTCTACGCCCGCTGCGGCCAGGTCGACGGCACCGAACGCGGCGAGGACGCCTACGCCTACTTCCGCGACGCGGGCGACTTCCGCAACGTGACCCTGGCCGAACTGCCCAACGGGGACTTCGCGTTCTCCATGGCGCGGCTGCTGGTGTTCGCCGCCTGGCGCCTGGCCCGCTTCGAGCGGCTCGCCGGATCGGCCGACCCAGTGCTCGCCGCCATCGCCGCCAAGGGCGTCAAGGAACTGACCTACCACCGGCAGTACGCGGCCGAGTGGGTCGTCCGGCTCGGCGACGGCACCGAGGAGTCCCACCGGCGCATGCAGGCAGGGCTCGAACAAGTCGTCCCGCATCTGGGCGAGTTGTTCGCGGCCGACGACACCGGGGACACCGTCCTCGCCGTACTGCGGCAGGTCACCGAGGCCGCGGGCCTGTCCCTGCCGGACGTACCGGCCACGGCGGCCGCCTCCGGACGCGAGGGCGACCACACCGAGCACCTCGCCCCGCTCCTCGCGGAACTGCAGAGCGTGGCCCGTGCCCACCCGGAGGCGACATGGTGACCGTCCTCACCGACGACCGGCGCGCCCGGCACATCGCCGAGCAGGTGCCCGACCCCGAGCTGCCCATGCTCACCCTCGCCGACCTCGGCGTGCTGCGCGAGGTGCGGGTGACCCCCGAGGGCACGGTCGTCGCCGACCTCACGCCCACCTACTCCGGCTGCCCCGCCATGGCCGAGATGCGGGCGGACGTGGCCGCGCGGCTGAGGGGCGCGGGCTACGAGCGCGTCGAAGTCCGCACGGTCCTGGACCCGCCGTGGACCACCGACTGGATCACCCCCGAGGGCCGCCGCAAGCTCGCCGAGCACGGCATCGCACCCCCCGGCCCGGCGCCGCGCCCGGAACCCGGACCCGTACCGCTGGTCCTGTCCGCCACCCGCCGGGCGGTTCAGTGCCCGCGCTGCGGTGCCATGGACACGGAGGAAACCTCCCGCTTCGGCGCCACCTCCTGCAAGGCGCTGTGGCGCTGCCGCGCCTGCCGCGAACCGTTCGAGTACGTCAAGGAGATCTGATGGAGGACCTGCTGGCCCCCGCCGACGCGGCCCCCGCCCCGGTGCGCCGCACGCGCCGCCGCCCGGCCTTCCACACCCTGCGGGTGGCAGCGGTTGAGCGGCTGTGCGAGGACGCCGTCGCGGTGAGCTTCGACATCCCCGACGAGCTTGCGCAGGAGTTCGACTTCGAGCCCGGCCAGTCGCTCACCCTGCGCCGTGAGGTGGACGGACGCGACGAGCGCCGCTCGTACTCGATCTGCTCCCCGGCGGGTTCCGGGCCCCGGATCGGCGTCCGCGTGGTGCCGGGCGGACTCTTCTCCTCCTGGCTGGTGAACGAGGTCGAGCCCGGCGACGCCGTCGAGGTGATGGGTCCGGTCGGCGCCTTCACCCCCGATCTGACCACGCCCGGACACCACGTGCTCATCGCGGCCGGCTCGGGCATCACGCCCATGGTCTCCATCGCCGAGTCGGTCCTCGCCGCCGACGACACCTCCCGGGTCACCCTGTTCTACGGCAACCGCCGCACCGGGTCCGTGATGTTCGCCGACGAACTGGCCGACCTGAAGGACCTGTACCCCGCGCGGTTCCAGCTCGCGCACGTGCTCTCCCGCGAGCCGCGCGAGGCCGACCTGCTGACCGGCCGCCTGGACGCCGACCGCCTCTCGGCTCTCGTCGACGGCCTGGTCGACGTCTCCGAGGCCGACCACTGGTGGCTGTGCGGCCCGCACGGCATGGTCCTCGACGCCCAGCGGGTGCTGGCCGGGCTGGGCGTGCCGGCCGACCGGATCCACCAGGAGCTCTTCTTCGCCGGCGACGAGCCCGTCGCGGCCGTACGCCACGAGGAGCCCCGCGCCGACGGCCCCGTCAGCCAGGTCACCGTCGTCCTCGACGGCCGTTCCACCACCTCCGCGCTCTCCCGCGAGGCCACCATCCTGGACTCCGCCTCCCGGGTCCGCCCCGACCTGCCCTTCGCCTGCAAGGGCGGCGTCTGCGGCACCTGCCGCGCCCACGTCACCGAGGGCGAGGCCGACATGCGCCGCAACTACGCCCTCGAACCCGCCGAGGTGGACGCGGGCTACGTGCTGACCTGCCAGAGCTACCCGGTCTCCGACACCCTGACGGTCGACTACGACAGCTGACCCGGCACCGCGGCCACGCCGTCACGACCGGGCGGCGGGCCGTTCCGCCCACGCCCCCTCAGGCGGCTGACGCGAGCGAGGACAGCGCGGCGGCGACCCGCTCGCACGCCTCGGGCGGGGTCGAGGCGTGCGGAGAGAGCCTGAGGGAGCCGGCGCGCACCGTCGGCGTGACGCCCTCGGCGTGCAGCGCCTTCGCGACGAGGGCCGGATCGCGGTCCGGCACCGTGAAGGAGAGGATGCCCGCGCGGCGCGCCGGGTCGGTGGGGGAGAGGACACGGCCGCCGTACTCCCGCACGGCGTCGGTGAGTTCGGCGGTCCGCGTGGCGACGGCGGCCTCGATCGCCGGGACGGTGTGCCGCTCCACCAGGTCCAGTGCGGTCACGAACGCGGCCGCCGTCACCGGGCTGAGGTTGGTGATCGACCACCGTCGCGCGTCCGGCGCGGGCGGATGCTCGGCGCCGTCGAAGAGGCCGGCGTCCTCGACGGCTCTCGGCCGGGCCGTGCATCCGGCGTCGGCCGCGGGCCCGGGTCGAGACGCCACGGCCGGGCACCGCTGAACAGCGGTGCCCGGCCGTGGCGTTGGCCTGTCCGGAGACTCGGTGCTCAGTGGCCGCCGGACTCCTCGGGGCGTGCGTGGCGCGGCAGGAGGAAGGCGAGCAGGAAGGTCAGTGCGAGCATGCCGTCGACGATCCACAGCACGGTCTGCATGACGGAGCCGAAGCCGCTGCGGAAGGCCGAGGACGCGGTGGCCTTCAGCGCGGCGGGGACCTGGGCGGCGGCCTGGGGCGACGTCACCGCGGAGCGGGTGTCCTCCTCCAGGCGCGCGCAGGACGCCGGGGTCGCGGCGGGATCCTTGGCGACGGCGCGGTCCGAGGCGCACGTGCGCAGGTCCGCCACGACGCGGTCCTGGGCGGCCGGCGCGACGTGTGCGGCGGCGAGCTGCCCCCGCAGGCCGTCCGCGCGGTGGTCGACGGCGTCGGCGATCCCGCCGCCCAGCAGACCGAAGAACACGGTGCCGAGCAGGGCCACGCCGAAGGCGCCGCCGAGCTGCTGTATCGCGGTCATCGTGCCGGACGCCGAGCCCGTCTCGTGCTGCTCGACGCTGGCGAGGACGATGTCGAAGAACGGCGCCATGAGCAGGCCCATTCCGATACCGGTGACGAGCAGGGACGGCAGGAGCTGCCAGGGGCCGACGCCGCTGCCGACCATGTCGAGGGTCAGCCACACACCGAACACGCCGAGCGCCATGACCAGCGCGCCCGCCTGCAGCACGGCCCGCCCGAACCGGGCGACGCCCTGGGCGACACCGAAGCCGACGATCATGCCGCCCGACCAGGGGACCATCACCAGCCCGGCCTTGAGGGGCGAATAGCCGAGACCGATCTGGGTGTAGAGATTGAAGACCAGCATGAAGCCCTGCATGGTCGAGAAGAAGACCAGCCCGAGGGTCATGCCGCCGCTGAAGCCACGCTTGCGGAACAGGCTGGGGACGACCAGCGGGTCCAGGCCGGCCTTGCTGCGCCGCGCCTCGTACCGGCCGAAGACGGCGAAGACGACGGCCGAGGCGCCCATCATCACGAACGTCCAGACGGGCCAGTCGTACTCACGGCCCTGGACCAGCGGGAAGATGATGAGCAGTGCGCCCAGCGAGACCAGGAGCATGCCGGGGATGTCCAGGCGCGGCTTGCTGCCGGACCGGCCCCTCGGCAGATAGCGCAGGGCGCCGAGGAAGGCCGCGGCGCCCAGCGGCAGGTTGATCAGGAAGATCATCCGCCAGCCCGTGCCGAAGTAGTCGGCGTCCACGAGCCAGCCCGCCAGGATCGGCCCGCACACCGCGGACAGACCCATGACCGGGCCGAACATGCCGAAGGCCTTCTGGGACTCCTTCGGCGGGAACATCTCCTTGATCATGCCGAGGCCCTGCGGCAGCATCACCGCGCCGAACAGCCCCTGTACGACGCGTGCGCCGATCAGCATCTCGGGCGACCCGGACACCGCGCACAGCAGCGACCCCAGGGTGAAGCCGGCGGCCCCCACCAGGAACATCCGGCGGCGCCCGTGGATGTCGCCGAGCCGTCCTCCGGTGACGAGGCCCACGGCCATCGAGAGGGTGTAGGCGGCGGCGAGCCACTGGAGGGTGGAGGCACCGCCGCCGAGGTCGGCCCGCATGGACGGGCCTGCGATGTTCGTGACGACCGCGTCGAGGAGATCCATCACCTCGGCCGCGAGGATCACGAAGAGCGCAGCCCAGCGCCACCGGTAGGGCGCTGGCGAGTCGGTGGGCGTCTCGGCGGACGCGACACCGGTGGTGGACATCGGGACTCCTCGCAGGAGGGCCGCGCCGGGGCGGTGACCTGTGGGCGCGGTGGGACGGACGGATGGTGGGGCCCCGGCTCGCCGGCGACCTGGGAACGGGCGCGCGCCTTGAATGCCGAGGAGAACACTGTTCACGTTAACAGAACAGTGCTCGATCGGAGAACGCTGTTCATTAAGATATAGCGCAACTTCCCCGCGTCGACAAGATATATCGCGTTTCGCCCGGGTGAACGCCCCTCACCTCGGGAGAACACTGTTCTCCGGGCGCCCTAGACTGGGCCCATGAGCGACGCGGCCGCCGGCACCCCCGCATCCCCTCCGCCGTCCCCCTGGGAGCGGGAGCGCCCCGCGCGCGCCCACGCCGCCCCGCCGCGCGCCCCGTTGTCACGTGACCGGGTCGTGGAGGCGGCGTTCACCGTGCTGGACCGGCAGGGTCTCGACGGGCTGTCGATGCGCCAGGTCGCGGCCGAACTGGGCGTCACGGTCTCCGCGCTCTACGCCCATGTCAGCTCCAAGGACGACCTTCTGGAGCTGATGTACACCCGCCTGTTCGACGGCTTCGAGATGCCCGCGGCCGATCCGGAGCGGTGGCTGGACCAGGTGCGGGACTACGCCCGCGCGGGGCGCCGCCGGCTGCTGTCCCACCGGGACATGGCCAGGATCTCCATGGCCCACGTCCCCTTCACCGCCGAACTGCTGCCGCACGTGGAGGGGCTGCTGGCCATCTTCCGTACCGCCGGGCTGCCGGACCACATCGCGGCCGAGGCGGGCGACCTCATCTCCACCTACATCGACGGCTTCGTCCTGGAGGAGGGCATGTGGCGGGACCGGGCCGCCGAACACGGCGGTGGCGACTCCTCCCTGGCCCGCCCCGACTGGCGCGAGATGGCCGACAAGATGCAGGACTACTTCGCCTCCCTGCCCGAAGGCGACTTCCCCCATCTGCGCGCCCTGTCCGGACTGATGGTCACCGACTCCTCCGACGAGCGGTTCGACATCGGCCTGGAAATCATCCTGCGAGGCCTGGCGAGCTACCTCCCGCCCGGGACGGCCACCCGGCCCCCGAACGTCACCTGACCCACCTCGCCGATCGCGTCGCCGGGGGCTCGGTCGTGGGCGCGGTTCCCTCCCGGCCCGGGCGTGCAAGCCGCCGGTGACGGATTATTGACCGGCGGTTCCCGCTCCGCGATGCTGTGTTGCGGAACATGAGATGCGTGCCGCAATAGGCAACGTCCTGTCTCTGTGAGCCGAGGAGTGGCCATGACTCAGCAGGTCCGTGGTGTCGTCGCGCGGAGCAAGGGCGCCCCTGTCGCTCTCGAGACGATCGTGGTGCCGGATCCGGGTCCGGGTGAGGCCGTCGTGCGGATCCAGGCCTGCGGGGTCTGCCATACCGATCTGCACTACCAGCAGGGTGGTATCAACGACGACTTCCCCTTCCTCCTCGGTCACGAGGCCGCCGGTGTCGTCGAGTCGGTCGGTGAGGGTGTCACCGACGTGGCGCCGGGTGACTTCGTGATCCTGAACTGGCGTGCGGTGTGCGGTCAGTGCCGGGCCTGTCTGCGTGGGCGCCCGTGGTACTGCTTCAACACCCACAACGCCGGGCAGAAGATGACCCTGACCGACGGCACGGAACTCTCTCCGGCGCTGGGTATCGGCGCGTTCGCCGAGAAGACCCTGGTCGCGGCCGGGCAGTGCACCAAGGTCGACCCGTCCGTCTCGCCGGCCGTCGCGGGCCTGCTGGGCTGCGGGGTGATGGCGGGCATCGGTGCCGCGATCAACACCGGGAACGTCGGGCGCGGTGACACGGTCGCGGTGATCGGCTGTGGTGGGGTCGGTGACGCGGCGATCGCGGGGTCGCGTCTGGCGGGTGCGGCGCGGATCATCGCCGTGGACATCGACGACCGCAAGCTGGAGACGGCTCGTGCCCTCGGCGCGACCCACACCGTCAACTCCAAGGCCACCGACCCGGTCGAGGCGGTGCGGGAGCTGACCGGCGGGTTCGGTGCGGACGTCGTGATCGAGGCGGTCGGCCGTCCGGAGACGTACCGGCAGGCCTTCTACGCCCGTGACCTGGCCGGCACCGTCGTCCTGGTGGGCGTGCCCACGCCGGAGATGAAGCTGGAGCTGCCGCTGCTGGACGTCTTCGGCCGTGGCGGGGCGCTGAAGTCGTCCTGGTACGGCGACTGCCTGCCCTCGCGGGACTTCCCGATGCTGATCGACCTGCACCTGCAGGGCCGCCTGCCGCTGGACGCGTTCGTCACCGAGACCATCCGGCTGGACGAGGTCGAGAAGGCCTTCGAGCGGATGCACCACGGCGACGTGCTGCGCTCGGTGGTGGTCCTCTGATGCCGGGAGCCCGCGTCGAACCCCCCTACGGCACCGTCGTGCACACCGGTCACGGGGACACCACCACCGGCGTGAAGGCGCCGCACCGCCGGGAGCGGATCGAGCGCGGCATCTGACCGTGCCGGGCGCACCGGAACCCGATCACCCCGCGGACCGCGGCATCCGGACGCCCGGCGAAAGGGCGGCCCTGCCCCGGTGACGGCCCCTGCGGACCGTACCGGCGGCCGGGCCGTCGCCGCCCCGTGAACACCCTCTCTTCCACCGCCTGACCTGCGCTTTCGAGGTCGCTTCGACGTGCCCGGGAAACGGCCGCCGCAGCCCGCGCAAACCGCCCTCTGGACGCCTTGACAAGGCTTCAGCGCGGCCTCCAGACTGGCGTTGCGCTCATCGCAATCCGTTTCGCTATACGCACCGAGGTGTCATGATGATTCCCGCGTGCCGTCTCTCGGATCTGCCGCGAGGCGAGGCCCACCGGCTCGACATCGATCCGCCGGTTTCGGTGTTCCACACCGACGACGGCGAGCTCTTCGCCATTGACGACACCTGCACCCACCAGGACGCCTCGCTCGCCGACGGCTGGCTGGAGGGCCCCGAGGTGGAATGCCCCCTGCACTCCTCCAGGTTCGACCTGAGGACGGGGGCCGTGGACGCGCCCCCGGCCAAGCTCCCGGTCCGCACGCACGAGGTCCTCGTCGAGGACGGCATGGTGTACGTGCGGCTGTCCACGGAGGCGCCCAACCTGCCGCCGTGCATCGCGGCCCGGCTGGCCGGGGGCCCCGCGTGAGGACCGTGGCCGTGGTGGGCGCCTCGCTGGCCGGACTGTCGGCCGCGCGCCGGCTGCGGCAACGGGGGTACGACGGTCGCCTGGTCGTCATCGGCGACGAGCCGCACCGCCCTTACGACAGGCCGCCGTTGTCCAAGGAGTTCCTGGCCGGCGCCATGGGCGAGACGGATCTGGCGCTGGAGAGGGACGACGAGGACCTCGGCGCCGAGTGGCTGCTCGGCGTCCGTGCCACGGCACTCGACCGCACGGAACGCGCGATCCGGCTCGCCGACGGCCGGGAGGTGCGCGCCGACGGCGTGGTCCTCGCGACGGGCGCGGCCGCCCGCACCCTGCCCGGCGCCGAGGGCCTCGCCGGCGTCCACGTGCTGCGCACCCTGGACGACGCCCGTGCCCTGCGGGACGAACTGGCCCCGGGCAGAAGGCTGGTGGTGATCGGCGGCGGGTTCATCGGCGCCGAGGTCGCCTCCACCGCGTACGCCCTCGGCCTGGACGTCACCGTGATCGAGGCGGCCCCCACACCGCTGGCCGGACCGCTCGGCGAGGCCATGGGCGGGATCGTCTCCGCGCTCCACGCCGACCACGGCGTACGGCTGCGGTGCGGGGTGGGGGTCAAGGGGCTGAGCGGCGAGCGCCGGGTGGACGCCGTGCTGCTGGAGGACGGCCGCAGCGTGCCCGCCGACGTCGTCGTGGTCGGGATCGGTGCGCGACCCTGTGTCGAGTGGCTGGAGGGCTCCGGCCTGACGCTCGACGACGGAGTGAAGTGCGGCGCGGACGGCCGCACCGGGCTCGCCGGGGTGGTCGCCGTGGGCGACTGCGCCAACTGGTACGACCCGCACACCGGAAGCCATCGCAGGGTCGAGCACTGGACCGGGGCACTGGAACGCCCGGCCGCCGCGGTCACCGCGCTGCTCACCCGCGGCGCGTCGCAACCGGGTGCGCCCAGGCCCCCGTACTTCTGGTCCGACCAGTACGGCGTGCGGATCCAGTTCGTCGGCCACGCGGCCGCGGCGGACAGTGTGACGGTCGAGGAGGGCTCGACCGACGACCGCAGCTTCCTGGCCGTCTACCGGCGGGGGAGCCGGCCGGTCGCCGCGCTCGGGATGAACCAGCCGAGGCTGTTCACCCGCTGGCGCAAGCAGCTCGGCGCCACGGCGCCCTGACGGCGACCGGCGCCCCTTCGCCCGGCATCACCGGCGTCGTCGCCCAGGTGCGAGCCGCACCTGCCGGCGTGTGACCGCCCCCTTCCACGACGTCTCCCGAGGAGTGCAGCGTTGACCTCGACAAGCCTGCCGGACAGCCTGATCGCCACCCTCCCCGGATCCGCCTACACGGACCCAGGCGTCTTCGCCCAGGAGCAGGAGCGCATCTTCGAGACGATGTGGTTCTGCGTCGCGCGGGCCTCGGACCTGCCCAGGCCGGGCGCGTTCCGCACCGTGGACGTGGGCCGCGAGAGCATCATCGTCACCCGGGCCAGGGACCTGTCCCTGCGCGCCTACTTCAACGTGTGCCGGCACCGCGGGGCCAGGCTCCGCACCGAGGAGGCGGGCGAGGTCAGACGCGCCTTCCAGTGCCCGTACCACGCCTGGACCTACGACCTGGACGGCAAGCTGGTCGCGGCGCCCAACCTCACCAAGATGCCCGACGTCGGCCGCACCGAGTACGGCCTGGTCGGCGTGGCCGTCCGCGAGTGGCTCGGGTACGTCTGGGTGTGCCTGGCGGAGGACCCGCCCTCCTTCGAGGAGGACGTCGTCGGAGACGTGATCGCGCGCCTCGGCGACGTGGAGTCGATCGAACGGTACGACATCGCGCACCTCTCGGTCGGCCGGCGGATCGTCTACGACGTCAGGGCGAACTGGAAGCTCATCGTCGAGAACTTCATGGAGTGCTACCACTGCGCCACGATCCACCCCGAACTCACCGAGGTCCTGCCCGAGTTCGCCGACGGCTACGCCGCCCAGTACTACGTGGGCCACGGCGCCGAGTTCGGCACGGAGATCCAGGGCTTCACCGTCGACGGCTCCATGGGCCTGGACCGCATCCCGGGAGTGTCCGAGCAACAGGACCGCCGCTACTACGCGATCACCGTCAAGCCGCAGGTGTTCGTCAACCTGGTGCCCGACCACGTGATCTTCCACCGGATGTACCCGATGGCGCACGACCGCACGGTCGTCGAGTGCGACTGGCTCTACCTCCCGCACGTCGTGGCGGACGGCAAGGACGTCAGCCGGTCGGTGGAGCTCTTCGACCGGGTCAACCGCCAGGACTTCGACGCCTGCGAACGCACGCAGCCGGCGATGGGTTCACGCCTCTACGCCAAGGGCGGTGTGCTCGTGCCCAGCGAGCACCACATCGGCGCCTTCCACGACTGGGTGAACGAGCGTCTGGGCGTCAGCCGGCCGGAGTGACACGGCGGCGGGCGCCGCCCCTGGCCCGCGGGGCGTGTCGCGGGCCGTACGGCGGTCGTGCCGCGTGGTGCTCAGCCCAGGTAGCCCATGCGGTGGCTGATCTCCTCCGCGCCCTTGACCAGCACCGGCGCCAGCTCGTGCATGCGCTCCTCGGTGAACCGGTAGGAGGGCCCGGAGGCGCTGATCGACGCGATGACCCGGCCCTCCCGGTCGCGGATCGGCGCCGCCATGGCGTGCAGCCCGATCTCCAGCTCCTCCAGCGTCCAGGCGTACCCGCGTTCCCGTGCCTCGGCGAGGTTCTTCTCGAGCTTCGTGCGCGCGGTGATCGTGCGGGGCGTCACCTTCTTCAGCCCGGCCTCCGCCACCAGCGCGGCGCGGTCCTCGGCAGCCAGATGGGCCAGCATGATCTTGCCGCTGGAGGTCGCGTGCAGCGGGGTCAGCTGGCCGACCCAGTTGTGCGCGGTGACGGCGGCCGAGCCGCGCACCTGGTAGAGGTTGATCGCGTAGTGCTCCTGCATCACCGCGATGTTGACCGTCTCGCCGATCTCCTCGGCCAGCCGCTCGCACACCGGACGTCCCTGCTGGGTGATGTCGATGCGTCCCGTGACGGCGCCCGCCAGGCGTACGATGCCGAAGCCGAGCCGGTACTTGCCCCGCTCGCCCGCCTGCTCCACGAGACCGCGCGCCTCCAGGGCGCCGAGCAGACGGAACGCGGTCGACTTGTGAACATCGATCTCGGCGGCGACCTCGCTCACGCCCGCCTCGCCGCGCTGGGCCAGGATCTCCAGGACGCTGATGGCCCGGTCGACGGACTGCACTCCGCCGGACTGCGGCCCGCTGGTTTCGGTCTCCGGACTGTAGTTGCTCATGACGGAACTATAAGCGCGGTAAACAACGCGGTTGCAAGGATTCCGGTGGAGTCAAAGGCCCCTGCAAGTTGCGCGGTTCGCAACCTGGTGCGCATTGCGATACCCGTACTAGCATGCCCGCGTATCGACGGCGCGAGCGAGACGAGGCACCATGGCTCCTCTGCAGTACGACTTCGTCATCGTCGGTGGTGGATCGGCCGGCAGCGCACTGGCGAACCGGCTCTCGGCCGACCCCGGCAACCGGGTGCTCGTGCTGGAGGCGGGCCGCTCCGACTACCCCTGGGATGTGTTCATCCACATGCCGGCGGCGCTGACCTACCCCATCGGCAGTCGCTTCTACGACTGGAAGTACGAGTCCGAGCCCGAGCCCCACATGGGCGGCCGGCGCATCTACCACGCCCGCGGCAAGGTGCTCGGCGGCTCCAGCAGCATCAACGGGATGATCTTCCAGCGCGGCAACCCCATGGACTACGAGCGCTGGGCCGCCGATCCCGGCATGGAGACCTGGGACTACGCCCACTGCCTGCCGTACTTCCGGCGAATGGAGAACTGTCTCGCGGCCGACCCCGACGACGAGTTCCGCGGCCACGACGGCCCCCTGGTGCTGGAACGCGGCCCGGCCACCAACCCGCTCTTCACCGCCTTCCTGGAGGCCACCCGGGAGGCCGGCTACGCGCCCACGGACGACGTCAACGGCTACCGGCAGGAAGGCTTCGCCAAGTTCGACCGCAACGTCCACCGCGGGCGCAGGCTCTCGGCCTCGAAGGCGTACCTGAAGCCCGCGATGAAGCGGCCGAACCTCACGGTGCGGACGCGCACCCTGGTCACCCGGGTGCTCTTCGAGGGCGAGCGGGCCGTCGGCGTCGAGTACCGGCGCGGCAGGGGCGCACCCCAGCGGGTCCGGGCCGGCGAGGTCATCCTGTGCGGCGGCGCGATCAACTCGCCCCAGTTGCTGCAGCTCTCCGGCGTCGGCAACGCCGTCGAGCTGTCCGCCCTCGGCGTCGACGTCGTCCAGGACCTGCCGGGCGTCGGCGAGAACATGCAGGACCACCTGGAGGTGTACGTCCAGTACGCCTGCAGGCAGCCCGTCTCCATGCAGCCGTACATGGCGAAGTGGCGCGCGCCCCTCATCGGGCTGCAGTGGCTGTTCCACAAGGGGCCCGCGGCCACCAACCACTTCGAGGCGGGCGGCTTCGCCCGTAGCAACGAGGACGTCGACTACCCCAACCTGATGTTCCACTTCCTGCCGGTCGCGGTCCGCTACGACGGCTCCTCGCCGGCCGGCGGCCACGGGTACCAGGTCCACGTGGGGCCCATGTACTCGGACGCGCTCGGCTCGGTGAAGATCAGGAGCAGGGACCCGCGGGAGCGCCCGGCGCTGCGCTTCAACTACCTCTCCACCGAACAGGACCGCCGGGAGTGGGTCGAGGCGATCCGTGTCGCCCGCCGTATCCTCGGTCAGCCGGCGCTCGCCCCCTACAACGACGGCGAGATCTCTCCCGGGCCCGCCGTCGAGACGGACGAGGAGATCCTCGCCTGGGTGGCCAGGGAGGGGGAGACCGCCCTGCACCCCTCGTGCACGTGCAAGATGGGCACCGACGAGATGTCCGTCGTCGACCCCCTGACCATGAGGGTGCACGGTCTGCAGGGCCTGCGCGTGGTGGACGCGTCGGTGATGCCCTACGTCACCAACGGCAACATCTACGCGCCGGTGATGATGACCGCGGAGAAGTCCGCCGACCTCATCCTCGGCAACGAGCCGCTGCCGCCGTCCAAGGCCGCCTACTACCGCCACCGCGACGCCCAGAAGCAGGCCGGGTAGGGCCCGGCAGCCGCCGAGCGCCGAGCCGCGGGGCCGTTGAGCGGCAAGAGCCGCTGAGCCGTCGGGCCGCCGAGCCGCGGGGCTGCCGAGCGGCAAGAGCCGCTGAGCCGTCGGGCCGTCCGGCCGCCGAGCCGCGGGGCCGCCGAGCCGCACCGTGTGGGCGGATGGCCGGGCGGTGCGGCGCCGGTGACGTCCGCGTCCCGGCCGGCGACGCCGATCCGTCGGCCGGGACCCGGGACGCGGGGCCCGCCCCCCGGGCCCTGCGGCTGCCGGCGGACGCGCGCCCACCCGGCTGTCCACCCGTGGCGCGGCGGCGTCGGACGCCTTCGCACCCGTGGCCGAATCGGCATCTGCCGACCCCTTGACGGCCGTCAGTACGGTCCGCCAGGGTGTTCCACCACAAGCAATTCAATGCACGATGCGCAACGAATTCTGTTCGAAGGGCGCGGCGCGTGGCAGATCTGTATGTGGACGGAGCATGGCGCGCCCCGGTGGCCGGCGGCCACCGGGAGATCCGCTGTCCGGCGGACGGCACGCTCGTGGCGACGGTCTCGGAGGCGACCCGCCCCGACACGGAGGCGGCGATCGCCGCGGCCCGGCACGCCTTCGACGCGGGCCCCTGGCCGCGCACCCCCGAACGCGACCGCGGCGCGGTGCTGTTGCGCACCGCCGACATCCTGGAGCGCGACGCCAAGGAGTTCGCCCGCGCCGAGTCCCTCGACACCGGCAAGCGCCTGGTCGAGAGCGAGTACGACATCGCCGACGTCGTCTCCTGCCTCCGCTACTACGGCGGCATCGCCGGCACCGGTGCCGGCCGGGTGATCGACACCGGCCGCGACGACGCCCTGAGCCGGGTCACGTACGAGCCCGTGGGCGTCTGCGGACTGATCACCCCCTGGAACTACCCGCTGCTGCAGGCCTCCTGGAAGGTCGCCCCGGCGCTGGTCGCGGGCAACACCGTCGTCCTCAAACCCAGCGAGCTGACGCCCTCCACCTCGATCCTGCTGATGCGGGCCCTGCAGGAGGCGGGGCTCCCGGCCGGCGCCGCCAACCTCGTGCTCGGCGACGGAGCCGAAGTGGGCGCCCCGTTGTCCGCACACCCGGGCGTCGACATGGTCTCGTTCACCGGTGGCCTCGACACCGGCCGCCGCATCATGGCCGGCGCCGCCGCGACGGTGAAGAAGGTCGCGCTGGAACTCGGCGGAAAGAACCCGAACGTCGTGTTCGCGGACGCCGACTTCGAGACCGCCGTCGACTTCGCGCTCACCGCCGTCTTCCTGCACTCCGGGCAGGTCTGCTCGGCGGGCGCCCGCCTGGTCGTCGAGGACCGTCTGCACGACGCCTTCGTCGACGAACTCGTGCGCCGCGCCCGCCTCATCCGGCTGGGCGGCCCCTTCGACCCCGACGCCGACACCGGTGCGCTGATCTCCGCGCGGCACCGGGAGAAGGTCGAGGCCTACGTCGCCGCCGGGCTCGCCGAGGGCGCCGTGCTGCGCTGCGGCGGCGCCCGCCCCGACGACCCCGCGCTGGCGGACGGCTTCTACTACCCGCCCACCGTCCTCGACGAGTGCCGGCAGGACATGCGGGTGGTGCACGAGGAGTCCTTCGGCCCGGTGCTCACCGTCGAGCGTTTCCACGACGAGGACGACGCCGTACGCATCGCCAACGACACCGAGTACGGCCTCGCCGGAGCCGTCTGGACGCAGGACGCGGGCAGGGCCCAGCGGGTGGCTGGCCGGCTGCGCCACGGCACCGTGTGGATCAACGACTACCACCCCTACGTGCCTCAGGCGGAGTGGGGTGGGTTCGGACACTCGGGCGTGGGCCGTGAGCTGGGGCCGACCGGCCTGGACGAGTACCGAGAGCCCAAGCACGTCTGGCAGAACATCCAACCCCGGCCGCAGCACTGGTTCCGCGGCTGACCGCCGAGAAGAGGTCGACCATGACCCCAGCACAGACCGAGGTGCCGCAGCGGCGCGGCACGTCCCAGGACCCCGACGAGCGCACCCCGGTCATCTCCGTGCGCGGGCTGTGGAAGGTGTTCGGGCCGAAGGCCGACCAGGTGCCGGGCTCCGAGGAGTTGTGCGGGCTATCCCGCCGCGAGCTCATGGACCGCACCGGATGCACCGCCGCCGTGCGCGACGTCGGCTTCGACGTGTCGCCCGGCGAGGTCTTCGTCGTGATGGGCCTGTCGGGCTCCGGCAAGTCGACCCTGGTGCGCTGTCTGACCCGGCTGATCGAACCCACCGCCGGTGAGGTCGTGTTCGAGGGCGAGGACATCCGCGGCGCCGACGCGGGGCGGCTGCGCGAGCTGCGGCGCAGCAAGTTCTCCATGGTCTTCCAGCACTTCGGTCTGCTGCCGCACCGCAGGGTCGTCGACAACGTGGCGTTCGGCCTGGAGATCCGGGGCATGGGCAGGGCCGACCGGACCAGGAGGGCCCAGGAGGTCGTCGAACTGGTGGGGCTCGCCGGATACGAGAACTCCTACCCCGACCAGCTCTCCGGCGGCATGCAGCAGCGCGTCGGGCTCGCCCGCGCCCTGGCCGGCGACCCCGACGTCCTCTTCTTCGACGAGCCGTTCTCGGCGCTCGACCCGCTGATCCGCCGCGACATGCAGAGCGAGGTCGTCCGCCTGCACCACGAGGTCGGCAAGACCATGGTGTTCATCACCCACGACCTCTCCGAGGCCCTGAAGCTGGGCGACCGGATCCTGATCATGCGGGACGGCAGGACGGTGCAGTGCGGCACCGGTGACGAGCTGGTCGGCGCCCCCGCCGACGACTACGTACGCGACTTCGTCAAGGACGTGCCGCGCGGCGACGTCCTCACCCTGCGCTGGATCATGCGCCCCGCCGAGCCCGAAGACGCCCTCGACGGGCCCGAGTTGGGGCCGGAGGTCGTGGTGCGCGAGGCGACCCGGGCGGTGCTCGCCGCGGACAGGCCGGTGAAGGTCGTCGAGAACGGCAAGCTGCTCGGCATCGTCGGTGACGAGGAGATCCTCTCCGTCGTCGCCGGACGGGAAGGCGGTGCGTGATGGCCGTCGCCGCCGACGCGACCGCGCCGGTCGCGCCACTCCGCAGAAAACCCGGCCGTCCCATGGTGGTCGCGGCGGTCCTGGTCGCCTGGCTGGTGCTCTTCGCCGTGCTGCGCGGCCGGCAGACGCTGACCCTCGCGGCGGCCGATCTCACCGGCCTGCACCGCTGGCTCAACGACGTCAACGACACCGTCGGAGCCAACCGCAACTCCAACCCGCTCTTCCTGTACTTCTTCAACGAGATCCGGCTGGTCATCGACAACCTGGTGACCTTCGTCCAGTCCCTGATCTCCCAGCCCACCGGCGGACGGCCGGTCCCGCAGCTCGGCTGGCTCGGTGTCGTCGGGCTCACCGGCTACGTCTCCTGGGCCGTGGGCAACTGGCGGGTCGCGCTGCTGGCGGTGGCCGGCTTCACCTTCTTCGGGCTGCAGGGCCTGTGGCAGGAGAGCATGGACACCCTGGCGCTGACCCTGTCGGCCGTGCTCGTGGCGCTGCTCATCGGCATCCCGCTCGGCGTGTGGGCGGGCCTGTCCGACCGGTTCAACCGGATCATGACGCCGTTCCTGGACTTCATGCAGACGATGCCGACCTTCGTCTACCTCGCCCCGCTGACCCTGGTCTTCCTCATCGGCGGGGCCTCCGCGGTGATCACCACGGTCATCTACGCGGCACCGCCCGCCATCCGGATCACCGCGCACGCCATCCGCTCGGTGCCGAGGACCACCGTCGAGGCGGCGGACTCGCTCGGCGCGACCCGCTCGCAGCAACTGCTGAAGGTGCTGCTGCCGATGTCCAGGCGCACGGTCGTCATGGGCGTCAACCAGACCATCATGGCGGCCCTGGCCATGGTGACCATCGCGGCCCTGATCGACGCGCCCGGCCTCGGCAAGACCGTCGTCCAGGCCCTGCAGTCGCTCGACGTGGGCACCGCCTTCAACGCCGGCCTCGCCATCGTCGTCATGGCGATCGTGCTCGACCGGGTCACCACGGCGGCGGCCGAGCGCACCGGGACGGCCCGGCGTCCGGGCAACCGCCCGACCAGGTGGCGCCGGCCGCTGCTGGCGGCGGGCGGGATCGCGGCCGCCGTGCTGGTCTACCTGTCCCACACCTACGTCTGGGCGGCCGACTTCCCCGGCGGCGGCAGCACCGGCAGCCACATCGCGAGCGCGGCCGACACCGCGACCACCTGGCTGCAGGACCATCTCTCACCCGTGACCAACGCCCTGCGCGACGCGCTCACCAACGGCCTGCTCAACCCGTTCCAGACGCTGCTCACCGACTCCCCGTGGTGGCTCGTGGGCGTCGTGCTGGTGGCGCTCGGCGCGGTGCTCGGCGGATGGCGCGCCGCGGTCACGGCCGCCGTGTGCGTCGGGCTGCTGGTCGGCACCGGCCTGTGGTCGGACAGCATGACCACGCTCGCCTCGACCGCCGTGGCCACGGTCCTCGTGATGCTGCTCGGCGCCGTCTTCGGCGTCTGGATGGGGCGCAGCGCGCTCGTGGACCGGCTGGTGCGGCCCACCCTGGACGCGGCGCAGGTCATGCCGCCGTTCGTCTATCTCGTGCCGTTCCTGGCCCTCTTCGGGGCCACCCGGTTCACCGCCATCGTCGCGGCCGTCGTCTACGCGGCGCCCGTCGCGATCAAGATCATCGCGGACGGCGTGCGGAACGTGCCGGAGGCCACCGTGGAGGCGGCCACCTCGGCCGGGTGCAACACCTGGCAGATCATCACCAAGGTCCAGCTGCCGATGGCACGTGGCGCCCTGACCCTCGCGACCAACCAGGGCCTCATCTACGTGCTGTCGATGGTTGTGGTGGGCGGCCTGGTGGGGGCGGGCGCCCTCGGCTACGACGTCGTGGCCGGATTCTCGCAGGGTGAGCTGTACGGAAAGGGGCTGGCGGCGGGACTCGCCATCGTACTGCTCGGAGTCATGTTCGACCGGATCACTCAGGCTGCGGCACGACGCACCAGGGCATAAGGAGCAGGACACCATGGCAAGACACTGGCGAGCCGGCGCGGCCGGCCTGGCCGTCCTCGGCCTCACCCTCACGGCGTGCGGCGGGGCGAAGGTCGGCGACAGCTCCTCCGCGGGCTCCAAGAGCTCGGGCGGCAAGTGCGGCACGTTCAACCTGGCCGTCAACCCCTGGGTGGGCTACGAGGCGGACGCGGCGGTCGTCGCGTACGTCGCGCAGCACGACCTCGGCTGCACGGTGAACAAGAAGGACCTCAAGGAGGAGATCGCCTGGCAGGGCTTCGGGACCGGTGAGGTCGACGCCGTGCTGGAGAACTGGGGCCACGACGACCTGAAGAAGAAGTACATCAGCGGCCAGAAGACCGCCGTGGAGGCCGGCTCGACCGGCAACCAGGGCGTGATCGGCTGGTTCGTGCCGCCGTGGCTCGCCAAGGCGCACCCGGACATCACCGACTGGCACAACCTCGACAAGTACGCCGACCGGTTCAAGACCTCCGAGTCGGGCGGCAAGGGCCAGTTGCTCGACGGGGACCCGTCCTACGTCACCAACGACGCGGCGCTGGTCAAGAACCTGAAGCTGAACTTCAAGGTGGTGTACGCGGGCAGCGAGACCGCGCTCATCCAGGCCTTCAGAACGGCAGAGAAGAACAAGCAGTGGATGGTGGGCTACTTCTACGAGCCGCAGTGGTTCATGTCCGAGGTGCCGCTGGTGAAGGTCGATCTGCCCAAGTACACGACGGGCTGCGACGCCGACGCGGCGAAGGTGGCCTGCGACTACCCCGTCTACGACCTGGACAAGGTCGTCAGCGCGAAGTTCGCGGGGTCGGGCAGTCCGGCGTACGGGCTGGTGAAGAAGTTCCACTGGACGAACGACGACCAGAACACCGTGGCCAGGTACATCGCGGTGGACAAGATGTCGGACGACGCGGCGGCGAAGAAGTGGGTCGACGCGAACCGCGGCAAGGTCGAGGCCTGGCTGAAGTAGCCCCGGACGGACCGGTCGAGGACGCCCGGCGGGCGGCGCGCACCCCTGCGCGCCGCCCGCCGGGCGTCGCCGCGTCCGGGGCCGTTCCGCGACGTCACCGACCCCTTGACACCCCTCCTCGAGGGCGGGCACATTGAGTTGCGCAACCTGAAGCAAGTTGCGCAGAAAGCAACTGCACCGGTCTCAAGTTCGGAGGTTGGGCGATGGCGGGACCCCGAGTGGTCATCATCGGAGCGGGCGTCGTGGGAGCGGCTCTGGCGGACGAGATCTCCGCCCTCGGCTGGACCGAGGTGACCGTGGTCGACCAGGGCCCCCTCCCGGCCACGGGCGGCTCCTCCTCACACGCGCCGGGCCTGGTCTTCCAGACGAACCCTTCGAAGACCATGACCGAACTGGCCCGGTACACGGTCGAGAAGTTCTGTTCCCTCGACGTCGACGGCGAGCCCTGCTTCCTCCAGGTCGGCGGTCTCGAAGTGGCGACCAGCCCCGAGCGCCTCGCCGAACTCCACCGGCGCCACGGCTGGATCACCGCCTGGGGGGTCGAGGCGCGCCTGCTGACCCCTGACGAGTGCGTGGAGCGGCACCCCCTCGTCGACCGGGACAAGGTCCTCGGCGGCCTCCTCGTCCCCACCGACGGTCTCGCCAGGGCCGTCCTGGCCGTCGAGGCCCAGATCCGCCGCGCCACCGGCCGTGGCGTGCGCTTCCTCGCCCGGCACGAGGTCCTCGACGTCCGCCGCGGCGCGGGCCGCGTCACCGGCGTGCTGACCGACCAGGGCGAGATCCCCGCCGACGTCGTGGTGTGCTGCGCCGGCATCTGGGGTCCGAGGATCGCCCGCATGGTCGGCATGAACCTGCCGCTGACCCCGCTCGCCCACCAACTCGCCTGGACCGGACCGGTCCCCGCCCTCGCCGGCCAGACCGAGGAGGCGGTCCGCCCGATCCTGCGCCACCAGGACGCCGACCTCTACTACCGCGACCGCTTCGACGGGCTCGGCATCGGCTACTACGGGCACCGCCCCATGCCCGTCTCCGCCGACGACATCCTCTCCGTGGACGAGGCGGAGGGCATGCCCTCGGTGCTGAAGTTCACCGAGGAGGACTTCGAGGACGCCTGGACCGAGACGCGGTCCCTGCTGCCCGCGACCCGCGAGGCCAAGATCGAGGAGGGCGTCAACGGCCTGTTCTCCTTCACCACCGACGGCTACCCGCTGCTCGGCGAGTCCCCGGACGTCAGGGGCTTCTGGGTCGCCGAGGCCGTGTGGGTCACCCACTCCGCGGGCGTCGGCCGGGCCGTCGCCGAATGGCTGGTCGACGGCCACTGCTCCTCGTTCGACCTGCACGAGTGCGACGTCAACCGCTTCGAGCCGCACCAGCTCTCCCCGGAGTACGTCCTGGCCCGCGACTGCCAGAACTTCGTGGAGGTCTACGACATCCTCCACCCCCTCCAGCCCTCCGGGAAGCCGCGCCCGATCCGCACCAGCCCCTTCCACGCCCGCCAGCGGGAGCACGGCGCGTTCTTCCTGGAGGCGAACGGCTGGGAGCGGCCCCAGTGGTACGAGGCCAACGCGTCCCTCGTCGAAGGGCGCGGCATCCCGGTCCCCAACGACTGGGCCGCCCGCCACTGGTCGCCGATCGTCGGCGCCGAGGCCCAGGTCACCCGCGAGACCGTCGCGCTGTACGACATGACGGCCCTCAAGCGCCTGGAGGTGAGCGGTCCCGGCGCCGCCGACCTCCTGGAGCGGCTGGTCACCGGCAAGGTCGCCAAGTCGGTCGGCTCGGTCACGTACACACTGCTCCTGGACCACGACGGCGGCATCCGCAGCGACATCACCGTCGCCCGCCTCGCCCCCGACCTCTTCCAGGTCGGCGCCAACGGCAACCTCGACCTCGACTGGTTCACCCGGCACCTGCCCGCCGAGGGCACGGTCCAGGTCCGCGACATCACCGCCGGCACCTGCTGCATCGGACTGTGGGGCCCGCTCGCCCGCGAGGTGCTGCAGCCGCTGACCGACGCGGACTTCTCCGGCGAGGGCCTGAAGTACTTCCGCGCCAGGCGCGCGCACGTCGGCAGCGTCCCGGTCACCGCGATGCGCCTGTCGTACGTGGGCGAACTGGGCTGGGAGCTGTACACCACCGCCGACCTGGGCCTGAAGCTCTGGGACACCCTCTGGGCCGCGGCCGAGCCGCTCGGCGGCATCGTCGCGGGCCGCGGCGCCTTCAACAGCCTCCGCCTGGAGAAGGGCTACCGCTCCTTCGGCACCGACATGACCTTCGAACACGACCCCTACGAGGCCGGCGTCGGTTTCGCCGTCAAGGAGGACAAGGCCGACTTCATCGGCAAGGCCGCGCTGGAGCGGCGGCGGGCCGGCGCCCGGCGCCGGCTGAGCTGCCTGACCATCGACGACCCGCGGGCCGTCGTCATGGGCAAGGAGCCGGTGTACGACGGCGGGCGCGCCGTCGGCTACGTGACCAGCGCCGCCTACGGCTACACGATCGGCAAGGGGATCGCGTACGCCTGGCTGCCGGCCGAGCTGGCCGTGCCCGGCACGACCGTGCACATCGGCTACTTCGGCGAGCGCGTCGAGGCGGTCGTCGCGCAGGAACCGCTGTTCGACCCGGCGATGACCCGTCTGCGTGGCTGAGCGGTCCGGGGCTCAGCCCAGGTAGCCCATCCGGTGGCTGATCTCCTTGGCGCCCCTGAGCAGCGCGGGCGCGAGTTCGTGGACGCGTTGCTCGGTGAGGCGGTACGCCGGCCCCGATGCGCTGAGCGCGGCGACGACGTCGCCGTCGCGGGAGCGGATCGGGGCCGCCATGGCGTGCAGCCCGACCTCGAACTCCTCCAGCGTCACGGAGTATCCGCGCTCCCGCGCCTCGGCGAGGTTCGCCTCGAGCTTCGTCCTGGCGGTCAGGGTGTGTGCCGTCAGCTTCCGCAGCCCGGTCTCCGCGAGCACCCGGGCGCGCTCCTTCGCCGGCAGGTGGGCCAGCAGGATCTTGCCGCTGGACGTGGCGTGCACCGGGGTGAGCTGCCCGACCCAGTTGTGCGTGCCGACCGCGCCCGGACCGCGCACCTGGCAGAGGTTGACGGCGTAGTGCTCCTGCAGGACCGCGATGTTGACGGTCTCGCCGATCTCCTCCGTCAGCCGTTCGCACACCGGCCTGCCCTGCTGGGTGATGTCGAGCCGCCCGGTGACCGCGCCCGCGAGGCGCACGATGCCGAAGCCCAGCCGGTACTTGCCCCGCTCGGCGGTCTGCTCGACGAGATCGCGTGACTCCAGCGCTCCGAGCAGGCGGAACGCGGTCGACTTGTGGACGTCGATCTCGGCGGCGACCTCGCTCACGCCCGCTTCGCCGCGCCGGGCGAGGATCTCCAGCACGCTGACGGCACGGTCGACGGACTGGACCCCGCCCGCCGCGGGAGCCGCTGTTTCGCCATCTGCGCTGTGGTTGCTCATAGCGCAACTATACGACCGGCCGCCGGATATCCCTCGGGCCGCCGCGTCAGCCTGGCAGCGTCGAGGCGTCGTTCAGACGGACCGCGCACTCCAGCAGGAGGGCGTGCACGAACGCCTGGGGCAGGTTGCCGCGCAGCTGGCGCTGGCCCACGTCGTACTCCTCCGCGAACAGCCCGGCCGGCCCGCAGGCGGACCGGGTCCGCTCGAACCAGCGCAGCGCGTCGGCGCGGTCCCCGAGCCGGTCGGTGGCGAGCGCCATCGTGAACCCGCAGAGCAGGAACGCCCCCTCGGCCTCGCCCAGGGGCCCGCCCGAGTGGACGAAGCGATAGAGGTATCCGTCCTCGTTCAGCTGCTCGTCGATGAACCGGCGGGTGATCGCGCCGCTCGGGTCGTCGGCGGGCGGGCAGCCCCGGGCCAGCGGAGTCAGCAGCGCGGCCTCGGGCCCGTCGTCGTCGGCCGCCCGCCGCCACCGGCCGTCGGGGCGCAGACAGCGCTGCCGGGTCTCGGTGAAGACGGCCTCGCCGAGGTCGGCGCAGCGCTTGGCCGTCGGTCCCGGCAGCACCTCGGCCACCCGCCGCAGCCCGCTGACCACACTCAGCCGGGACTGGGTCCACCACCGTTCCTCCAGCTCCCACAGACCGGCGTCGGGCCGGAGCCAGTTGCGCTCCACCGCGTCGACCGCGACCGTGACCGCCCGCTCCGCCTCGGGCGTGAGCCGGTCGTGGTGGGCGGCGGCCGCGAACAGCTGGAGCGCCTCCCCGAACGCGTCGAGCTGGAACTGGTCGGCCGCGTGGTTCCCGACGCGGTCGTTGCCCCCGGGATAGCCCGGCAGCGGGAGCACGTGCTCGTCCGGTACCCGGCCGCCGCCGACGTCGTACGCGGGGTGCAGGCCCTCACCGTCGGCGAGGATGCGCTCGGCGGTGAACCGCACGGCGGTGTCGAGCAGTTCGTGCGGGCCGTGCGCGGCGACCGCGAGGCCCGCGTAGCTCTGGTCGCGCAGCCAGGCGAAGCGGTAGTCGTAGTTGCGGCCGGTGTTCGCCCGTTCCGGGAGCGAGGTGGTGGCGGCCGCGACCATGCCGCCGGAGGAACTCGTCAGGCCGCGCAGGACGGCATAGGCGTGCCGGGCGTCGCGCGGCGCGGCCAGGCCCGAGCAGTCGGGTACGGCCCGCCGCCAGGCGTCCTGCGTCCGCGCCCACAGCCTCTCCGGATCCAGCCGGTCGGTGCTCTCCTTCTCCGACAGCTCCAGGACGAGGTCGTGGTGCTCTCCCTCGCGCAGCCGGAACTCACCGCGCAGGCCGGACCCGGCGTCCCAGGCCGCCCGGGGCGCGCCGAGCAGCCGCAGCCGCAGACCGCCGGCCTCCCCGGTCCACACATCGCCGTCGAGACGGGGTTCGCGCATCCGGCCCGCGCCGAAGCCGGGCCGTAGGTCGAGGCCGAGCCGCAGGCGTGCCTCCCCCTTCTTCACACGCATCCGGCGCAGCAGTACGAGACGGTCCACGGAGGCCGGCACCGCCAGGGCGTCCCGGCACTCGATCACCGCGTCGGCGGTCACCCAGCGGCTGACCCGGATCAGCGTGCCGTCCTCGTAGTAGCCGCCCCACACGTGCCAGGTGTCCTCCGGTTCGACGCCGAAGTACCCTCCGCCTCCGATCAGGGAGGAGAACACCGCGTCGCTGTGCCAGCGCGGTGCGCACAGCCAGACGATCCGTCCCTTCGGGTCCACCACGGCACCGCGTTCGCCGTCGGCGAGGAGCGCGTAGTCCCGCAGCACCCACGGCGGGCAGACGCCGTCCCGGGCGCCTACCGCCTTGTCCGCTCTGTCGTCCATGGCACTCGGGTTCTCCAGCCGCCGCGCGGGGAAACTCTCCGTACGCCGGCGGAGGGGCGCGGCCACCCGCACGGGCTCCGGTTCCTCACCGCCCCGGTCCGCCGGACCGCGACACCCGCCCCCGCGTCGTCCCCGGCCCCGCGTGCCGCCGTTCCGCCGACGCGAGCGCCGTCGCCACGTCCCGCGGGTACGTGCGCAGGGCGAGCAGGCCCAGCAGTCCGGCGACGAACAGCGGCACGAGACACACGAGGAAGGTGGCCTCGTGGCCGACACCAGCAGGCCGATGCCCGTGTGCCCGATGTGGAAGACCTGCTCCAGGGTGGCGGCGTTGACCGAGACCGTCGCCTTGTCCGCGCCGTCGAGGGCGATCACCAGGCCGAGCAGGGTGATCACCCGGAGCCGGACCCCGCCGCCGACCCAGCGGTCCGCGCGCCGTACCAGGCCCGAGGCGGGCGCCCGACCGGGTTTCCCCTCCCGCGCGGGGCGTCGTGCGCGGGCGGTCCCGGGCGCCGGTGGGGCGGTACGGCGCGCAACGTCGCGCCCCCGCATACGAGAGTGCATGGCCACTGGGGCCACCTCCCTTCCCGTCATGCGTGGCGCTCCGCCTCGGACGTGCTGCGCTACGACGGCGGCCCGGCGATCGCGACCCTCCGGTACGAGGGCGATCCGCGGTCGCAGGACGGGGGGTGCTTCCTCGTCGACACCTTTCTCGACGAACTCGCCAACCGGATCGGGCCGTGGCAGGGCGAGGTGCCGCTGTCGGAACCCTGTCTCCTCCACGCCCGCGCCGACGGGCCCTGGTCCGTCACGGTGCGGCCCCTGGGAGCCCCGGCACCCGGCTCGCTCGGCTGAGCCGCCGAGCCGCCGCCCGTTCAGCGGTGCGACAGGGGTTCGGCCCGGGCGATGAGGAGGGCGACGTCGTCGTGGCCCGCCGGGTCCCTGAGGTGCCGCAGGAGCCGGTCGCAGGTGTCCTCGGCCGAGCGGTACGGCTGTGACAGCAGACGCAGCAGATCGTCCAGGCGCTCGTCGATGGGGTCGTGGCGGGTCTCGACCAGTCCGTCGGTGTAGAGCACCAGTTGATCCCCGGGGCTCAGGTCGAGGGTGATCGTCTCGAAGGGGACACCGCCTACCCCCAGCGGCGTGCCGGTGGGGAGGTCGAGGAGTTCGGGGGGCCGGCCGACGCGGATGAGGACCGGCGGCAGATGGCCCGCGGAGGCCACCTGGAGCCGGTTGCGGTGGGGGTCGTGGACGGCGAAGACGCAGGTGGCGATGTAGGGGTCCAGGCCGTGCGTGATCCTGTCCAGGTGCGTCAGGACTCGCGCGGGATCGAGGTCCAGGTCGGCGAGGGTGGAGGTGGCGGTGCGCAGCCGGCCCATGGCGGTGGCGGCCGGGATCCCGCTGCCCATGACGTCCCCCACCGCGAGGGCCGTGCGGTCGCCGTCGATCGGGATGACGTCGTACCAGTCGCCCCCGACCTCGCTGAAGGCCTGCGCGGGCCGGTACCGGGCGGCGACCTCCAGGCCGGGGTGGCGGGGCGAGAGCCGCGGGAGCAGGCTGCGCTGGAGGGTCTCGGCGGCGCTGCGGATGTGATGGTGCATCACCGCGTTGTCTATGCTCAGCGCGGCGCGCGAGGCCAGCTCGCAGGCGAGGGCCAGGTCGTCCTGGTCGAACGGGACGGGGTTGCGGGCGCGGGCCAGTCCCATGACGCCGATGACCTGTTCCCGGGCGATGAGCGGGATGGCCATGTCGGTGTGGACACCGGCCCGGGCGAGCAGCTGGGCCGCGTCGGAGTCCGCGGCGATGCGGTTGATGCCGCCGCTGTCCAGGTGGGTCATCAGCAGCGGGCTGCGGGTGCGGATGCAGTGGGCCGCCGGATGGTCGGCGTGGTAGGTGGTGAGTCGGCCGGGCGGGACGAGCGCCTGGGCCGCGTCGGTGGAGAAGGCGGTCTTCACCGCCAGGGCACGGAACAGCGCCGGTTCCTCGCCGACGTCCGTACGGCCCGTCCGCAGCACGGAGTCCAGGAGGTCCACCGCGACCATGTCGGCCAGGTCGGGCACGAGGACGTCGGCCAGTTCCTGTGCGGTCCGCTCCACCTCCAGCGTGGTGCCGATGCGGGCCGAGCCCGTGGCCATCAGGCGCAGGCGCCGCTGGGCCCGGTCGGCCTCGCGGGCGGCCCGGTACCGGTCGGTGACGTCGACGACCACGTTCGCGATGCCCAGCGGGTGCCCGTGATGGTCCTCCAGCCGGTAGTACGACACCATCCACGCGTGATCGCAGTCCGGGTCCGCGGCGGTGCGGCCCACGATCTGCTGGTCCACCATGGGGACGCCGGACGCCAGGACCTTGCGCATCGTGGCCTCCATCGCGAGGAAGGGCAGACTGGGGACGATCTCGCGGACGCTGCGGCCGACGTGGTCGGCCTCGGGGACGCCGTGCATCGCCGCCAGGGCCGGGTTGACGACCACGAACCGCAGGTCGGTGTCCAGGACGGAAAGCCCGATCGGGGCCTGGGCGACCAGCCGGGTGGACAGGGCCACGTTGCGCTCCATCTGGCGCAGGGTGGACCGGTCGGTGGCCAGGCCGAGCGCGTAGTGGTCGCCGAGGTGGTCCGTGAGCCGCATGTTGCGGAACTCGACCAGCCGGGTCGTGCCGTCCTTGTGCCGGATCGGGAACGCGCCCGCCCAGCCCCGGCCGGTCTCCATGACCTGTGCGAACAGGGTGATCGCCGCGTCCTGGTGCTCGGGACGCAGGAGCAGTGGCGCCGCGTACTGCCCGACCGCTTCCCCGCGGGCGTAGCCGAACAGCTCCTCGGCCTGCGGACTCCACATGTCGATCCGGCCGTCGGCCTCCAGCAGCACCGCGGCGACACCCAGCAGATCCATCAGCCCGGTCGGGTCTGACACCCGTGCCTCGGGAGGATCCGCCTGCTGCGGGTGCTGCTTCCCTCGGCTCATCCCTCTCGCTCCTTCCCTCTGCCGGCCCCGTTCGCGGCGCCCGCCCCGGCACACGGGAGCGGCGGGTTTCCCCGGGGCCGGCGGATCGTCCACGGTGCGGCACGGAGCGTTCGGCGGCGAGAGGACGCACCGGCGCGGGCACCGTGTCCGCAGCCGGTCCTCCGTCCGGTCCCACCACGACCGGGCCGGGGCGACGGGCAGGCCGTCACTCCACTACTACCCCGTCCCCGCCGGCACCCGGCGCGCACCGCCGGCGGCGGCGGGGACGGGGCGCGGCGGTCGGTCATTCGGGCCCCAGGGCCGGTCCGCCGTGCGCGATCCGGGCCAGGTCGGCCATGAGCGAGTCCAGCCAGAACACGGTCGCGTAGTACAGCCGCGGCGCGTTTGCCGGTTCGGCGGTGAGCCCCGCGGGGGCCGGATCGATCACGGGAACCTGTGCGGCCGGGGTGTCGCCGCCCGGGTCCAGCGCCGCCGAGACCAGCAGCATCCGCCCGGCGACGCGGTCCCCGAGCATGCCGACCGACTCGGCCGCCGCCGGCCCGAGGCCGGTGCAGGGCGGCTCCAGCAGCCGGTCGGAGCCCCACAGGGTGTGGTGGCCGGTCATCAGCGTCGCCTGCCAGTCGACGTCCGGCAGTGTCGCCCCGCGTCCGCGACCGCCGAACGGCGTCGGCTCGCTCTGGAACTGCACGTACGCGGACTCCGCGAGGATGACCGCGTGCCGCAGCGAGCCGTGGCGGGGCGAGCCCGACGGCGCGGGCACCGGCCCCTTGCACGCCACCGAGGCGCTGGTCGCCACCACGATCTCGGCCGCTCTGCGCAGCAGCTCCGCCGCCGCGAAACGCAGCTCGTCATGGGCTCCGCGGGGCCAGGCCAGCAGCCCGAACACCGCGCCGATCGCGCTGCCGACCAGCACGTCCAGCATCCGCACCTCCGCCAGCCGCCACGTCGGCGGCGCCAGCTGGGCGAAGACCAGGGCCACCAGCACGGTGAACAGGCCCTGGGCCCAGCCGACCCCCTTGACCGGTCCCACGGTGAAGGCGAACAGCATCCACAGCGGCAGTACGACGACGTAGACCGCGGTGTCGGTCCCCACGGAGGCCAGCATCCCGGCGGTCACCAGGGCACCGGCGAGCGTGCCGGTGAGCGCCCGGCGGACGGTGCTCCAGGTCTCGTCCACGGTGGTCCGGGTGAGGGTGAGCGTCGCCAGCGTGGCCCAGAAGCCGTGGGGCAGCGTGTCCACACCGGCCACGAGCCGGGCCGCCGTCAGGGCCAGGGCCAGGCGCACCGCGTTCTGGAAGAAGACCGACCGGCGCTCGGCGTGGCCGCGCAACCGGTGCCACCACAGCGCGGGCGCCGGGACCGTGGCGTACCAGAAGAACACCCAGCGGCGGTCGGTGTCGGTGGGTGTCCGCCACCGGCCGAGAACCGGTGCCGCCGCGTACCAGAAGCGGCCCGGCGGCATCCGCACCGAGGCCCGGCGCCCGTGCACCCCCAGATCGGCCGCCGCGCCCATGGCCAGAGCCGCGTCGCAGACCTCCAGCACGGCCGCGTGCCGACGCAGTTCGGACGGCGGGAGGCCCGGCCCGGCGGCGGCCCCGTCGCCGGCGTACGTGTCATCCGTGACGGCCGAGCCGTCCGTGACCGTCGTGCCGTCGGTGACGGACGTGCCGTCCGAGGCGGACGCCCCGGCCGTGACGCGGCCCGCGGACAGCGCGGACAGCGACGCGCGTGCCGTGACCAGCGCGTCGTACTGCGCCACGGGCGGCGTCCCGGTCCGCAGACAGGTCGCGGCCGCCGCGGCCAGTCGCGCCACCGCGTGCAGCACGGCGCGGACCTCGGTGCCCGGCGGGTCGCCCGGCGCGCCCGGCAGCTGCGCCAGCCGGGCGATCAGGGTGCGGGCGGCCAGACCGGCGTGGGCGAGGGCGCGGTCCCGCACGCCGGGACCGGCCGGCCGGTCCGCCTCCGGCACGTTCCGCGCGCGCAGCCTGCGGCCCGTGTCCAAGGCGGCCTGGATGTCCGTGTCCGTCAGGGCGTACGGGGGCGCGGCGAGGAGCGTCGCGCAGTGCGCCGCGGTCGTCGCGGCCCGGGCGGCCCGCTCCCGGTACGGCAAGGGGGCGGGCTCGGGCAGGATCAGCGCCTCGGCCGCGGCGAGCAGCACCATCCCGGTGGTCGTACCGATCAGCCGTGCGTCGAGCGAGCCGGGGTCGTACGGCGGGAACGACGGCAGGATGTAGAGGAGCTGCAGCCCGGGAGCAGCTCCGGCCGGGCGCGGGCCGCCCACGGCGGAGAACGCCAGGGCGAAGCCGACCACCAGCATGCCGAGCACGGCACTCCAGGTCCGCACCGACAGGAAGGTGCCGACGACCACGAGCAGCCAGCCCACCGGCACCAGCCGGAACACCACCGCGGCGCGCTGCCGGCCGGTTCCCGGGATCCTGGACAGGCCGCCCAGAGCCACGGCGGCGAACAGGGCGTAGGTCGCCGCCACGGGTGAGCCGAGGCCGTAGCGGAAGAAGAAGAAACACGCCGAGGCGACCAGCGTCACATGTACCGCCCGGCGGCCCGCGGCGCCGTAGGCCGCGGGTATCCGACCGGGTGGAACACCGCACACCCTTACAGACTCACGCATCCTCGCGCGCCCGGCACCTGCGCACGCCTCCGCCCCGGCCCGAACGGCCGTGCCGGCCGGTGTGCCGCGGCGGCGCGCCCGCCGGCGGACGGGACCCGTCCGCCGGCAGGTGGGGGAGGCGCGCCCCGGGGCGCGGTGGAGCGGCCGGGCCCGGCTCGGGGTGCGGCCCGGGTCTAGCTCAGGGTGAAGTCGTCGGCCTGGACGCTGCCCTGGCCGTACCAGCCGTGGACGTAGACGGTGACGGTTCCGCTGCCGCCGGTGGTGAAGGTGACCGACAGCTGGTTCCAGTTCGTGCCGTTCGACCAGGTGCTGCCGGTGGCGCCGCCGCTGACCCCGATGTAGGCGTACGGACCCTGGACCCAGCCGCTGAGCGTGTAGGTGTGATCGGGGGACAGGGCGACGGTCTGGTCGCACTCACCGGTGCTGCTGGAGCCCGGGGTGACCTGGAGGGCGTGGCCGCCGGTGTGGACCGGGGCGGAGCCCACCGAGCTGCCGCCCGTGCAGGTCCAGGGGCTGAGCCCGCCGGTCTCGAAGCCGGCGTTGCCCAGTGGGCCCCCGCCACCACCGCCCCCGCCGGACGTGACGGTGAGGGTGTAGGTCGCGCTGTGGTTGCCGCCCGCGCCCGTGCCGGTGACGGTGATGGGGTAGGTGCCCGCGGCCACGGACGAGCCGACCGTCGCCGTCAGCGTCGAGCCGGCGCCGGAGGTGACGGAGCCGGGGCTGAAGGAGACGCCGACCCCCGAGGGAGCGCCGGAGGCGGAGAGGCTGACGGGTTCGGCGCTGCCGGAGGTGACGGCCGTGGAGACGGTCGCGGTCGTCGAGCCGCCCTGGGCGACCGAGGCGGAGCCGGGGGCGAGCGACAGCAAGAAGTCGCTGCTCGTGCCGCCGCCACCGCCCGAGCCGCCCTCGTAGGGCACGAAGGCGTCGGTGAACGCGAGGCTGTTCTGGCTGATCTCGCTGCACGTGGGCAGGGAGTTGGCGCTGCCGCTGCACGGCTGGTCCCGGTTGACCGACCAGAAGGCCAGCCGCCCGACACCGTTCTGCGCGGCGAAGCTCTCCACGGTCCGGGCGTCGGCCAGGGTGAACGTGGAACCGTCGTCGTTCTTGCCGATCATCGGGGTGATCCCGAGGTCGGCGTAGGTGTAGCCGGGGTCGACGGACTGCATCTGCGCCAGCGTGGCCCTCGCGGCGGAGACCGCGCCCTGGCCCATCTCGGTGCCGGTGCCCGCGTAGTAGTCCATGGCCATGATGTTGACGACGTCGATCTTGATGCCCGCGTTCTTGGCTGCCTTGAGTATGTTGACGCCGTCGTTGGTGAGCCCGCTGGTCAGCACCGGCAGGGTCATGGAGAACCGCAGGCCCGGGTCGGCCGCCTTGAGGTCCTTCATCGCCTGCATCTGACGGGCCGCGGCGGCGGTGTCCGCGACGGCGGCGCCCTCGACGTCGAAGTCGAGCTGGTTGACGCCGTAGTCGTCGATGATGGCCTGGTATCCGGCGTCGATGCTGCTCTGGGTGGTGCAGGTCCAGGCGAGCGGTTCGCCGCTCGCGCCACCGGAGGAGACGATGACGGAGGCGCCCTCGGACTTCGCCCTGGCGATCTCGGGGTCGGTGTAGGAGTCGTTGCCGATGGGGAGGGTGTCGCCCCAGATCTGGGTGCAGCCCTCGCCGAGCACGAAGGCCGCGGTGTAGGCCTTGAGGTGGTGTCCGGTGACGGCCGTGTCGAGCAGGCCTTCCTGCCCGTTCGACATGTCGACGTAGGGGGCCACTGAGTAGACGCCGCCGGTCGCCGCGCCGGCGGCGGGTGCCGTCGCGACGGCCGCTCCGGTGCCGGCGAGCGCGAGCGCGCAGGCGGCAGCCGTGAATCTTGCCAGGTGCATGACATTTCCCCTTCTGGGGATGCCTCTGGGGCGTGGGGTGGTGGGGGTGGTGCCGTGCGGGGCGGAACATTGGTACATACCAAACAGCCCGCACGCCCGGCCGTCAAGAGGACTAGACCAACGGGGAGTCACCCGGGGCGCTGTGTGAACTCACCCCGACGAGGCTCAAGTTGACCGGAGCGCTGCGACCGGTTGCTCAGCGGCCGCCGCCCGGCAGCTGCTGCTCCGTCCAGATCGTCTTGCCCGTCGGGGTGTACCGGGTGCCCCAGCGCTGGGCGACCTGCGCCACCAGGAAGAGACCGCGGCCGCCCTCGTCGGTGCTGTGGGCGCGGCGCAGGTGCGGCGAGGTGTTGCTGGCGTCCGACACCTCGCAGATGAGCGCCCGTTCGTGGATCAGCCGCAGGCCGATCGGTCCGCTGGCGTGCGTGATGGCGTTGGTGATCAGCTCGCTCACGATCAGCTCGGTGGTGAAGGCGACGTCCTCGAGGCCCCATGCCGTCAACTGCCGCTCGGTCCTCTCCCGGGCCTCGTGCACCGCGCGCGGTTCGGCGGGCACCTCCCAGGAGGCCACGCGGTCCGGGGCGAGGGCGCGGGTCCGGGCGATCAGGAAGGCGACGTCGTCGTGCGGGTGCTCCGGCAGGAGGATCCGGACCATCGTGTCGCAGATCTCCTCCAGCGGCCGGTCGGGGTGGGCGAGCGCGAAGCACAGCCGCTCGAAGCCGATGTCGACGTCGCGGTCCGAGGCCTCGATGAGTCCGTCGGTGTACAGCGCGACGACGCTGCCCTCCTCCAGGTCGAACTCCGCCGACTCGAACGGCAGCCCCCCGAGTCCCAGCGGCGGCCCGGCGGGGATCTCGGGGAGTTCCACCGGCTCGCTGAGGTGGGCGAGGGCGGGCGTGGGGTGCCCGGCGCGCGCCACGCTGAGCTTGCGCGAGATGGGGTCGTACACGGCGTACACACAGGTCGCGCCGATCACCACCGGGCCGTCCGCGACCGCCTCCGCCTCGTCCGCCAGGCGCAGGACGAGATCGTCGACCCGGGCGAGCAACTCGTCGGGCGGCAGGTCCAGATCGGCCAGGGTGTGCACGGCCGCGCGCAGCCGGCCCATGCTGGCGGCCGCGTGGATGCCGTGGCCCACGACGTCGCCCACGACGAGGGCGACGCGCGCCCCGGACAGCGGGATGACGTCGAACCAGTCGCCGCCCACCCCGGCCTCGGCGTCCGCCGGCAGATAGCGGTAGGCGACGTCGACGGCGCAGTGGTGGGGCAGGTCGGGAGGCAGGAGGCTGGTCTGCAGGGCGAGGGCCGCGTTGTGTTCACGGACGAAGCGCCGGGCGTTGTCGACGCACACCGCGGCGCGCGCCACCAGCTCCTCCACCAGCAGCAGGTCGTCCTCGTCGAACGGGTTGGGGTTCTGCCAGCGCAGCAGCGTGAGCACTCCCATGGTCACGCCCCGCGCGCGCAGCGGCACCACCATGTGGGTGTGCACCCCGAGACCGGCGGTCTTGGCCAGCCGCTGCGCGTCGCCGGCGAGCCACCAGGTCGCCGGCGACAGGACGGCGTCGCGGATCGGGCGGCCGGTCGTCAGGCAGCGCTCCTGCGGCGACTTGGGCGCGTATCTGCTGGGCGCCCCGATGGGGATGACCGCCTCCGGCAGTTCCTCGCGGACCGACAGGTGCGCCGCGCGCTGCAGCGTGCCGCCGGTGACCGGTCCGGGGGTGAGGTCCCTGGCCGCCAGCACGCCCTGGAAGAGGTCGATGGCGACGAAGTCGGCGAGCTGCGGCACGAGCACCTCGGCCAGTTCCTGCACCGTGCGGTCCAGGTCCAGGGTGGTGCCTATGCGCTGCGCCGCCTCGTTGACCAGGGCGAGGCGTTCGCGTGCCCGGTCCTCGGCGGTGAAGTCGACGGCGGTGTGGCACACCCCGAGCGTCTTGCCCTCGACGTCCCTGAGCGGAAACGACGAGCGGAGCCTGAGGTGGCCCTGCGTGCCGCGGCGGGTCATGCCCTGGGGGGCCGTCACATGTTCCACGGCCGGTGTGACCTGGCCGGACATCAGCGCCTGACGCGCCTGCCAGTCCACGGCGGGCGGCACCTGCCCGGACACCGGGGGCGCCGTCGGGCCGAGGGCGCCGAGGTGGGGCGGCAGGCCCTCCATGGCGGCCAGCACCTGGTTCACCCACTGGAACCGCATCTCGTTGTCGAGGACGGCGATGCCGATCGGGGACTCGTCCAGGAGCCCGCGCATCACCGCCTGTTCGAGGTCCCACTGGCGCGCGGCGGTGACCTCGCAGGCCGCGACGAGCCAGGCGGAGTCCCCCTCCGTGTGCAGCGGACACGCCCGCAGGGCCAGCTCGACCTGGTGGCCCGCGTGATGGCGCACGGTGAGCAGGCCCTCCCAGCCCTCCCCGACGCGCTGCGCCGCGGACAGCGCGGACGCGAGCGTGTCCTCGCCGACGAGTACGGAGGCCGCGGGCCGCCCCAGCACACCGGGCGCCGGATGTCCGAGCAGGATCTCGGCCCGCTCGTTCCAGTAACGGATCAGACCGTGTCCGTCCACGACCACGACGGCGGCGGCCGTGATGCCGAACGGATCACCCGGGTGCCCGTCGGCCAGATCCCTCAGAGCCATGGCGTCGGCCCCATCTGCGAGGAGGCGTCCTCACCCCACGGTCTCACATGGCCCCGGTCCCGGCTCCCAGGGACGGCGCCCGGAAATCGGTGTGCGAATAGCTGTTATCCGGGGCGCTCCGAGCGGTCTCCCAGGCATCGGACAGAATCGTTCGGCGTCGAGGACGGGAAACATCTGATGAGCACACAGCACGGGGTGGACACGGTGGCACTGGTGACCGCTGCCCGAGAGGGGGACGCGCAGGCGCAGGACGCCCTGGTCAGCGCCTACCTCCCGCTGGTCTACAACATCGTGGGGCGGGCTCTGAACGGCTCGGTGGACGTCGACGACGTGGTCCAGGAGACCATGTTGCGTGCCCTCGACGGTCTGGGCGGGCTGCGCACGCCGGAGCGCTTCCGCTCCTGGCTGGTGGCGATCGCGATGAACCAGGTCCGTACGCACTGGCAGGACCGGCAGTCCGCCCCGGGCACGGTGGAGGAAGCCGAGGAGCTGGCGGATCCGGGCGCCGACTTCGTCGACCTGACGGTGGTGCAGCTGCAGCTCGCGGGGCAGCGCCAGGAGACCGCGCACGCGACGCGCTGGCTGGAGCCCGACGACCGGGGGCTGCTCTCCTTGTGGTGGCTGGAGTGCGCCGGCGAGCTGACCCGGGCCGAGGTCGCCGCGGCCCTCGACCTGTCGCCCGAGCACACGGCGGTGCGGGTGCAGCGGATGAAGGCGCAGCTGGAGGCGTCCAGGGTCGTGGTGAGGGCGCTGGAAGCGCGGCCGCTGTGCGAGGAGCTGCGGGTCGTGCTGGCCGCCTGGGACGGCAGGCCCTCGGCGCTGTGGCGCAAGCGAATAGCCCGGCACGCTCGCGGCTGCGCCCGCTGCTCCGGGCTGTGGAGCGGACTGATGCCCGCGGAGGGGCTGTTGGCCGGTCTGGCGCTGGTCGCGGCGGCACCCGCGCTGCTCGCGAGCGTGCGTTCCGCCTCGGGCGGCATGGTCCCGGCCGGTTCGGCGACCCGGATCGGCGCGTCCGGGGGCCGCGGGGGAGCGGGGCAGGGTGCCGGAGGCCGGGCCGGCACGCGCGGTGAGTCGCGTCGCCGCAGGCGCCTGCGGCGACGGGCCGTCGGCGGCGCCGTCGTCGCGGCCTGCGTCGCGGGCGGTGGCCTCTGGTACTTCGGTACGGACTCGGGGACCGGTGGTGGCACCGGCGCCGCGGCGACCGCGGGCGCCCCCGTCGTGGACCTCTCCGCTCCCAGCACCGTGGCGACCTCGCCCTCGGCCACGCGGTCTCCCTCCCCCTCCGCCTCGCCGTCCCGGACGAAGAAGCCGAAGCCCACCCCGAGCCCGACCAGGAAGAAACCGGCCACCCGGCCCGCACCGGCGCCGGCCACCACCGTGCAGTCGGCGCCCGTGCCGTCCGGCACGGTCGACCAGGTGGTCGCGCTGGTGAACAAGGAGCGTGCGACCGCCGGCTGCGGTCCGCTCACCGAGAACGCGCAACTGGAGAAGGCGGCCCAGGGCCACTCCGACGACATGGCCGCACGCCACTTCTTCGACCACACCAACCCGGACGGCGCCGACCCCGGTCAGCGGATCACCGCCGCCGGCTACCACTGGTCCACCTACGGCGAGAACATCGCCCAGGGCCAGCAGACCGCGCAGTCCGTGATGCAGTCCTGGATGAACAGCCCCGGCCACCGCGCCAACATCCTCAACTGCTCCTTCAAGGACATCGGCGTGGGCGTGCACAAGGGCACCGGCGGCCCCTGGTGGACCCAGGACTTCGGCGCCAAGCTGTGAGGCCGCCCCGGCGGCGGGGCATTCGTACCGCCGCGCCGTGACGGACCGGCACCGCGCCCCCGGCCGCCGTCACGGCCGATCGGGGGCGCCGATCCCGCGCAGGATGCCGAAGGCCCGCAGCAGGGGTGCCGGGCCCGTGTCCGTGACACCGGCGGCGCGGCGCGCCCGGCGGGTCCGCAGTACGGCGCGCACCGCGGAGAGCGCGGCGCACGCGATCACCGCGGCCGTGAGGTCGGCGTCGGGCGCGTCCGGGGGCAGCCTGCGCTGAACGAGGACGGTGAGCCGTTCCTCGAAGTCGGAGAAGGCTTGGACGAGCCGGGCCGTGACGACGTTCTCGAGGTCCTGGACCGGATGGCTGAGCGCGGTCAGGGTGGAGGCCGCGAACGGCTCGGCCGCCTCCAGCAGGGCGTTGCAGACCGCGTCCAGGGGCTCCTCGTCGGCCGGACGCCGGGACAGGGCGTTCTCGACGTAGGCGAAGATCTCGACGCCGTCCGGCAGCAGCAGCGCCTCCTTGCTCTCGAAGTAGCGGAAGAACGTGCGCACGGAGACGTTCGCGTATGCGGCGATGTCCGCGACCGTGGTGGCCTCGAAGCCGCGTTGCTTGAACAGGCGCGCGGCCCCTTCCAGCAGGCGCCGCCGCGTCTCCTCCTTCTTGCGTTCACGCAGTCCGGCGGGGGCGATCTCACTCGGCATGGTCCGAAGCCTCCCGCCATCGCGTCGCGACTGTCAATTGGCACACATGTCACCCGAGGGCCGCCGTGCGCCTGCCCGGGGTCGTCGCATCCGCGAATTGGCACGACTGCCAATTGTCATTCGTGCCACTTCTTCTCTAAAGTTCGTGTCACTCGTGACACTTTTCCTTGGAGATCATGGTGGCCCGACCTCTGCCCCACCCACCAGCGCCGACCGGGGCGCACACCGCCGAGCGACCCCCGACGGACCCCGCCGCGGTCCACGGCGGACTCGGCCGGCTCGGCGGCCTCTGCGCCCGGCACCCGGCCGCGGTGATCGCCGCCTGGCTGCTGGTGCTCGTCGCCGCGCTGGCCGGACGGCACCTCGCCGCGCCCACCTTCAGCGACCAGATCAGCCTGCCCGGCACCGCCTCCCACACCGGCGCCGACCTGCTGGCCACCTCCATGCCCGAGGCGGGCCGGCCCAACGGCAAGGTGGTGTTCCACACCGACTCCGGCGCCGTCGCCGACCAGCGGTCCGCGCTCGACCGCACCCTGGCCGACCTGCGCGCCCTGCCGCACGTCACCGCCGCCTCCGCGCCCGTGACCAGCTCCGACGGGCGCACCGCCTACACCACCGTCTCCTTCGACGAGCAGTTGAAGAACCTCGGCCACGACTACACCGGGCAGCTCGACCGGGCGACCGGGCCCGCCCGCGCGGCGGGGCTCGGCGTCGCCTACGGCGGTGACCTGGAGCAGGTGGTCCGCGCACCCGCCGACGACAAGCTGAGCGAGGGCGTCGGCGTAGTCACCGCCCTCGTCATCCTGCTGCTGGCCTTCGGCAGCATCCTCGCCGCGCTGCTGCCCCTGGCCACCGCCCTGATCGGCGTCGGGGTCGGCCTCGGCGTCGTGGGCGTCGTCGCCGCCACCATCTCCTTCGCGACCTCCGCCACCACCCTCGCCGGAATGATCGGCCTGGGCGTCGGCATCGACTACGCCCTGTTCCTGACGACACGCTTCCGCCAAGACCTCATCGACGGCCGCGACCCGGTCGAGGCCGCGGCCCGCACGGCGCACACCAGCGGACGCGCCGTCCTCATCGCCGCCCTGACCGTGGCCGTCGCCATGCTCAGCCTCTACGCCTGCGGACTCACCTTCATCGGCAAGATCGGCCTCGCCGCCACCCTCGCCGTCGTCGTCACCGCCGCGGCCGCCCTCACCCTCGTACCGGCCGCCCTGGGGCTGGTCGGCAGGCGCATCGACCGGCTGCGGCTGCGCCGCCCGGTCGCCGAGGGCACCGCGGCGCGCGACGGCCGCAACCGCTACGCGGACCTCGTCGCCCGGCGCCCCTGGACCTTCCTGGCCGCCGGCACCGCCGTCCTCGCCCTGTGCTCCGTGCCGCTGCTGTCGATGCGCCTCGGCCACGTCGACGCCAGGGCCGACCGGCCCGGCAGCAGCACCCGCACCGCGTACGACTGGATCGCGCACGCCGGCGGGCAGGGCTTCGGAGCGGGCGCGAACGGCCCGGTCGTCACCGTCGTCGACGTGAGCGGGGCGAGGTCTCCCGTCGACCGGATCTCCGACGACGTGACCACGGCCCTGCGGACCACCCACGGCGTCGCGGCCTTCACGCCCGTCCGGGCGAGCACCGACGGGAAGATCCTCGTCACCACGGTCACCCCCACCACCGGACCGCAGGACGCCGCGACCGGCGACCTGATCGACACCCTCTCCGGACGGACCCTGCCGAAGGCCCTGCACGGCACCGGCGCCGAGGCCTACCTCACCGGCAGCGTGGCGGGGCAGGCCGACTTCCGCCACACGGTCGGCGAGCGGCTGCCCATCGTCATCGGCATCGTCCTGGTCCTCGCCTTCCTGCTGCTGATGACGGTCTTCCGCAGCCTGGTGATCCCGCTCAAGGCCGTCGTCCTCAACCTCTGCACCACGGCCGCCTCGTACGGCGTGCTCGTCGCGGTCTTCCAGTGGGGCTGGGGGGACCGGCTGCTGGGTCTCTCCGAGCCGGTGCCCATCGAGTCGTACGTCCCGATGATGATGTTCGCGATCGTCTTCGGGCTGTCCATGGACTACGAGATCTTCCTGCTGTCCCGGATCGCCGAGGCCTGGCACCGCACCGGCGACAACCGGCTCGCCGTGGGGGAGGGGCTGTCCGCGACGGCGCGGGTGATCTCCGCGGCGGCCTTCATCATGACCGCGGTGTTCCTGTCCTTCACCGCCTCGCCGACCGTGGTCGTGAAGATGCTCGCCCTGGGACTGGCGATCAGCGTGATCGTCGACGCCACGGTGGTCCGCCTGATCCTCGTGCCGTCCGCCATGTTCCTCATCGGCCCGGCGAACTGGTGGCTACCCCGCCGGCTCGACCGGGTCCTCCCGCGCCTGCACGCCTGACCGCCCGTGAGCCGACCGATCCGGAGCAGTGACCCCATGACACCGAACCGCCGCGCGAGGACCCGCGTCGTCCTGCTCGCGCTCCCCGCGACCCTGGCCCTCCTCGCCTGCGCGACCGACCTCCTGGTCGAGCACAGGACCGAGGAGCGGGTCGTGTCCCAGGCGTCGCGACGGCTGAGGCCCGACGGCCCGGTGCACGCCGATCTCACCACGCCGCTCGCGGGCCTGCGCACCCTCGGCGGAGACGTCGGCGACGTCGAGGTGAGCGCCCACGGCGTACACCGACAGCACACCGTGATGGACGTGGACGTCCGCCTGAAGGACGTCACGACGAACGGCGACAGCGCGGGCGGCACCGGGACCGCCACCGTGGGGTACGACCAGGTGACCCGGCGCCTCGGCGCACCGGGCGACGGCCTGACCGCCGGAGGCCAGGACGGCGACCTGGTCCTCGTCGGGACCGTCGGCGGCCTGGGACTGCCGGTCACCGTGCGGGCCGGGGTGTCCACGACCGCGCACGCCTTCACCGTCACGCCGACGACGGTGAGCGTCCTCGGCCGCAGCGTCGCGGTCGACGGCCTGCCCGCCGCCTCCGGGCTGCGGGACCGGCTGAAGCCCCGGACCGTGGCCGTCACCGGACTGCCCCACGGCGTCGCGCTGACCTCGGCGCACGCCGCCGGCGACGGTCTCGTCCTCGCCTTCTCGATCGCCGCCGGGCCGACGCCGGGTGCGGGCGGCGGAGCGGCCTGACCCCCGCCCGGGCCCCGGAACCCCCGGGGCCCGGGCGGCCGTTCGTCGGCTGCTCGCGGACGGTACTAGGCTGGGTGACCATGCGACCGGCACGTCGACGACCGCGCCGGGCTGGAGTGTCAGGGAGCGGACGATGACAGTGGGAACCGAGCGGGCCGTACTCGCGGGCGGTTGTTTCTGGGGCATGCAGGATCTGATCCGCAAGCAGCCCGGCGTGGTGTCCACCCGCGTCGGCTACAGCGGCGGGGACACCCCGAACGCCACCTACCGCGACCACGGCGACCACGCCGAGGCCATCGAGATCGTCTTCGATCCGGCGGCCACGAGCTACCGCGACATCCTGGAGTTCTTCTTCCAGATCCACGACCCGACCACCAGGGACCGCCAGGGCAACGACATCGGGCGCAGCTACCGGTCGGCCGTCTACTACGCCGACGACGAGCAGCACCGCGTCGCCCTGGACACGATCGCGGACGTGGAGGCGAGCGGGCTGTGGCCGGGCAAGGTCGTCACGGAGGTCGAGCCCGTGGGCGACTTCTGGGAGGCCGAGCCCGAGCACCAGGACTACCTGGAGCGCTACCCCGACGGCTACACCTGCCACTTCCCGCGGCCCAACTGGAAGCTGCCGCGGCGCGCGTCGTCCACGACGGACTGAGCCCCGCGCTTCGGGAACGTCCACCGGCCCGGCTCCCACCTGGTAGCCGGGCCCTGGGGCCCCGGCTACCGCCCTTCTCGCAGCTCAGACGGCACATTCGGGCTCGCGTGCCCGGCCCGGGGCCGGACGTCGGGGAGCTTCCGCCGCGGCCAGGGACCAGTGGCCCATGTGGCGCGAGACCCGTCCAGGGCCATCCTGAGATGTAGGAGGGGTGTGTGTTGTCCGCGACCTGACGACATCAGTGGCGGTGAACCATGGCCGTGCTGGACGAGACCGGACCGGAGCCCGAGGACGGGAGTTCCGACCCCTGCGGGGATCCGTTCCTGCGGACCCGCTTCGCCATACCCACCCTCCCGGTGACGTTCCTGCGCCGCGACCGCCTGGTCAGGCACCTGGACGAGGCCCTGCTGAAACCGCTGACCCTGGTCGACGGAGCCGCCGGTGCGGGCAAGACACTGCTGGTCGCCGACTGGGCCGCCGGACTCGGCGACCGCGTCGCCTGGCTCACCGCGCAGGTCGCGGACAAGGGGTGCGGCACCTTCTGGGCCTACCTCCTGCAGGCCCTGCGCCTGGCCGGCGTCACGCCGTCCGCCGAGGTCGGCGTCCCCGCCGAGGCCCAGGCCGTGGACGACGCGCTGCTCACCCGGCTCGCCGCGGAACTGAGCGCCCGGGAGCTGCCGGTGGTCGTCGTGATCGACGAGTACGATCGGGTCACCGCCCCGGAGATCGCCGACCAGCTGGAGTTCGTCCTGCGGCACGCGGGAGGCGGCCTGCGCCTGGTGCTCGTCACCCGCACCGAGCCGCTGCTCCCGCTGCACCGCTACCGCGCGGCGGGCGCCGTCACGGAGATCAGGAACGACGAGCTGGCCTTCACCCCCGGCGAGGCGGCCGACCTGCTGGCCCTGCACGGCCTGAGCCTCCCGGCCGGCGGAGTGACCTCGCTGGTGGAGCGCACCCGGGGCTGGGCGGCGGGCCTGCGGCTGTGCGCCCTGGCGGCGCAGGACGAGACCGATCCGCAGACCTACCTCAAGGAGTTCGAGGCCGACCGCAGCACGATCGGCGACTTCCTGCTGGCCGAGGTGCTCAAGCGGCAGCGGGCCGAGACCCAGGACCTGCTGCTGCGCATCAGCATCCTCGACCGCTTCTGCCCCGCCCTCGCCGACGCGCTCACCGGGCGCACCGACGCCGAACCCATCCTCACCGGACTGCACCGCGAGAACGCGTTCGTCGAGCACCTCGGGCACGCCTGGTTCCGGCTGCATCCTCTGTTCCGGGAGATCCTCCGCGCCCATCTGCGCGTGCGCTCCCCAGGGCTGGAGGCCGAACTGCACCGCCGGGCGGCCCGCTGGCTGCGGCGCTCCGGGCCGCTCGCGGAGACCCTCGACCACGCGGCCGCCGCGGACGACTGGGACTCGGCCGCCGGTGCCCTCGTCGGCGACCTCGCCATCGGGGAGCTCTTCACCGGACTGCACTCCGACACCCTGTGCACGCTCTTCTCCGGCATGGGGCCCGAGCCCAGGACCGCCGCCACCGATCTCGTCCGCGCCGCCCGTGAGCTGTCCCGCTGCGACCTCGACCGGGGGCTGCCCCACCTGGAACAGGCCGCACGGGCCCTGGCCGGGGAGAGCCCGGTGGGGGACGCCGTACCCGACCTGGCCGCCGCCCGGCTCAGCTGCGCACTGCTGGAGGCCCTCGCGGCGCGGCTGACCGGCTCGCCCGGGCGGGCGGAGATGGCCGCGCGGGCCGCCGAGGAGCTGCGCCACGAGGTGCCCGGCCGGCTGCTGGAGGAGCATCCCGAGCTGACCGCCCTGCTGCTCACCCATCTCGGCTCGGCACGGCTGTGGGCGGGCCGGTTCGCGGACGCCCGCGGGGCCCTGACCACCGTGGTCGACTCCGGCCGGACGGTGTCGACGGCACCGGTGCGGGAGGAGTGCCTGGGCCACCTGGCCCTGATCGACTATCTGAAGGGCTGGCCGGGCCGGGCCGAGCGCAAGGCCCTGGCCGCGCTGTCCGCGGCGGACCGCTCGGGGCCGCCCTCGGCGCCCGGGGCGGGCCTCGGCTCGCTGGTCCTCGCCGCCGTCGCCATGGACCGCGACGAGCTGGAGCGGGCCGAGGCGCTCCTCGACGCCGCGGCGGACGCCCGGCACCCGCCGTGCGACCCGGTGACCCGGGCGGGGCAGACCATCGTCGCCGGGCGGGTCCTGCTGGCCCGCGGCGACACCGAGGCCGCGCTCGAAGTGGCCGACCGGACGGTCGAGGCCGACGTGGCGTGCCCCTGGGCCGACGCGTACACGGCGCTGCTGGCCGCCGCCGCCCACCTCGCCGAGGGCCGGCCGGAGACGGCCGTGAAGCTGCTGGAGGAGGAGCCGGGCGAGGAACCGGTGTGCCTGGTGGGGGCCGCGCAGGCGGAGCTGGCCGCGGGCCGCGCCGGGACCGCGGTCGACCTGCTCGAACAGGTGCGGCCCCAGCACGGCGTCGGTCCCGCGGTGACCGTCCGGGCCGCACTGGTCAGGGCGCAGCTGGCCGGCGACGCCGGGGACCGCGCCCTCCAGCGCCGGCTCGTGGCCCAGGCGCTGCGCGAGGCCCGGCGCGAGCGGCTGCGGCGCCCCTTCGTCGAAGCCGGGCCGTGGCTGCCGCCGCTGCTCGGTGCGATGCCGTTGAGCGCCCTGGCCGCGGGCTGGCTCACCCCCGGGGGCACGTCACCGGCCGGCCTCAGGGTGCCGGAGGGACAGCCGCCGCTGCCGGTGGTGGAGGAGCTCAGCGGACGCGAACGCGACGTCCTGCGCCGGCTGGCCGAGATGATGTCCACCGAGGAGATCGCCGCCGACCTGTACGTGTCCGTCAACACGGTCAAGACCCACCTGAAGAGCGCCTACCGGAAACTGGCCGTGAACCGGCGCCACGACGCGGTGCACCGCGCACGTGACCTCGGGCTGCTGTGAGCCGCGCGCCCGGTCGGCGGGCGCCGGGAATCCCCCGCGCGGGGTGAGGCGACCGCCGCTTCCCCACGACTGCCATGGACGGTGGCACGGGGGCCGTACGGGCACCGACAGCGCGGGAGGCACCGATGTCCGGAACCCGGAACGTCACCACCGGAAGACACGCGCCGGAGCAGCGGGCCCACGCGGACTACACCGGCGGAATCTACGGGTCGATGCTGGCCATTTCCGTGGTGGTGGGCGCCGGCGCGACGGGCTCCGTCGTCCGGCCCGAGCTGGTGCTGCTGCTCATGCTGACCGGCGTGGCGTTCTGGCTCGCGCACGTCCACGCCCAGCTGTTCGGGGCGCGGATGGCCCAGCAGCCCCTGAACCGCCGGACGGTGCTGCACGTGTGCCGCGACGAGTGGCCCATCGTCAAGGCGGCCGTCCCGCCGGCCGCGGCGGTGGCCCTCAGCCCGCTGCTGGGCCTGGACGCCGCCGGCGCCTACTGGCTGGCGCTCTCCGTCGCCGTGGCCGGCCAGGTGGGCTGGTCCTGGGCCGCCGCGCAACGGGCCGGCGCCTCCTGGCGCCTGGCGGCGGTCACCGCTTCGGTCAACCTCCTCCTCGGCCTGCTGATCCTCTCCTTCAAGCTCTCCCTGACGCACTGAGCCGCGGGCCGGGGGTGTCCGGGCCCGGTATCACCTGCGACGGGTGAGGCCGGGCGGCGGGCCGGGGCGGAGGATCGCAGGAACAGGGCAGGGTACGCCCGTCCGCGGAACGCGGGAGAGCACCTCATGCGCTACGAGATTCGCGTCGACGGAGAGATGACGGAGACGCTGGCCAAGGCGTTCCCGGAGCTGGACCACGTGGTGATGTCCGGTCACACCATCCTGTTCGGCCTGGTCCTCGACGAGGCGCACCTGTACGGGCTGCTGGCCCGCTGCCAGTCGCTGGGGCTGCACGTCCTGGAGATGCGCCAGGCACCCGAGTGATCCCCGCCCTCCTCACAGAGCCGTGGCCCGCACCCGGCCCGACCGTGCGGCGGCACCCAGCTCCCCGAAGTCCCGCTCGTTGAGATCGGCGTAGGCCTGGGCGAACCCGGTCAGCGCACGGTCGAAACGGTCGCCCGCCCCCAGGTACGCGGCGATCGCCACCGGGTCGCCGGACCGGGCGTGGGCACGCGCCAGACTTCCCCCGCACAGCCGGGCGAACAGGTCCAGCAGGGCCGGATCCATGGTCTCCGGCCGGGCGATGCCCTTCCAGTCGCGCAACTGGCGTACGTAGAAGTCGCGGCCGCGCCCGTCCAGGCCCTCGACCCGGGTCCAGCCGAGGAAGATGTCGCTGCCCGTCTGGATCAGCCGCTGCCCCCTGACCACGCGGCGGCCCTGGTTGTCGTAGCCGGGGCCGCCTGTGTGGGCGGCGAGCACCGACTCCTGCGCCTCCTTGGCCTGCAGCAGCAGCGGATCGGTGTCGTCCCGGCCCAGCATCAGCAGGATCCAGCACCGGGTGCCGACGCTGCCGACGCCCACCACCTTCCTGGCCACGTCGACCAGGTGGTAGCGGCGCAGCAGATGACGGCGCTCGGAGGACAGGCTGCGCGCATAGCTCTCCACGACGCCGCGCAGCTCCTTCTCCTCCTGGTCGTCACCGGGATCGGGCAGCAGCCGCCGCAGCGGCACGATCAGCGGCGGGTCCGGGGCGAACCGGCGCCCCTCCCCGGTGATCAGGGTGAGCTTCTCGAACGCCTGGAGATGGGTGCGCGTGCGCGCCCGGGCCGTCGCCTCGGCCGTACGGCGCCGGGCCGTGCGGTTCATCGACGAGGCCAGCAGTTCCCGCATCCGGTCCGTGTCGTCCTGCGCGTACCAGATGTCCAGGGTGCGCATGCCGGCGAACTCCCGCATGCGCTGCCGGTAGGCGCCGACGCAGGTGCGCACCACGGCGTTCTGCTCCTTCGTGGTGAAACCGTTGGCACGGCCGGCGATCACGAAGCTGGTCGCCAGGCGCTTGACGTCCCACTCGAAGGGCCCGGCCAGGGTCTCGTCGAAGTCGTTGATGTCGAACACCAGGTGCCGCTCGGGCGAAGCCATCAGCCGGAAGTTGAGCAGATGGGCGTCCCCGCAGAGCTGCACCTTCAGGCCCGTGTCCGGCTGCGAACCGAGGTCCGCGGCCATGACGGCGGCCGCGCCCCGGTAGAAGCGGAACGGCGACTCGAGCATGCGGCCGTAGCGGACCGGTACCAGCTCGGGCAGGCGGGACGCCGACTGACGTTCCAGCACCCCGATGGGATCGAACCGGCCGGCCGCCGCCTCGAACCACCCGTGCGCGGCACGCGGCACGCGCGCGCGTGCCCTGCTGCCGTGGGCCGCCCGCTCCTCGGGTGACAGGAACGAGGTGATGGTGCTCGGTGTGCTCATGACGCGAACCTCCCGCGGACCGCTCCCGGATCGCGCCGGCCCTACGCCGGCGGCTCCCGTCCCTGCCGGCGCAGCCCGGCCTGGACCGCGGCCGCGACCAGCCGGGCGGCGACGCCCAGGATCAGCAGGCCGCACACCATCTGGCACATCACGGCCACCCGGCCCGCCTCGGACCGCGCGGTGATGTCGCCGTACCCCACGGTGGTGAACGTCGTGAGGGTGAAGTACAAGGCGTCCGTCCTGGTCAGCGGCTCGGTGAAGGAGCCGGGAGTGTCCCGCTCGATCAGGAAGTAGACGCTCGCGTAGACGACCAGGTACAGGGCCACCGTGGCCGCCAGGGCCTCGACGGCCTTCAGCCGCGGATGCGGGGAGTGCACGATGAGCCACGCCTCCCACCCGAAGACCGCGAGAATTGCGAGCAGACCGCACAGGAGCAGGACAGACGCCCCCAGCGTCGTGCGCGTGTCCAGGGGCACCAGGTAGTACGCGACGACCAGGCCGGCCACGATGGCCACCGACCGGGCGAGGGTCATCGCCGCGGCCCGGCGGTCCGGCCGCACCGGCCCCGGAGCACCCTCCGGCGGGGTGCGCCTCGTACCGGCAGCCACTGGATCGGTCATCGCCTCTCTCTTCCGCCGCTTCGGCGCAGGCCGGGCCGCCTGCCCTCGCCACCACCTCAGCGCCCCGGCCCCGGACCCGGATCACCCGCCAGGGGTGATCCCGGCCGCGGCCCGGCGGCGGAGGCTGGCTCCGTGAGGTCCCCGCACACGGCCCCGTCGGCCGGTCCGGAGCGGCTCTGGAACACGTGAGGAGGAGCCATGACCGTTTCACGTGGTCACAGGCCGTACACCGGATCGGAGCAGGCTCCCGACGGGGCCTTCCTCCCGGAAGGCGGCGACATCGCGGACGCACTGACGAGGCTCGGTCGTTCCTGGACCTGGATCCTCGGCTCGGCGCTCGTCTCCCTGGTGCCCGGCATCCTGATCCTGGTCTGGCCGCACGAGACCCTGCACGTGCTGGCCGTGATCATCGGCCTGTACCTGCTGGTGACCGGGGCCTTCCGCTTCGTGGAGTCCTTCGGCCGTGAGGCGGCCGGCGAACGGGTGACCCGCGTCCTCGTCGCGGTGCTGTACGTGCTGGCCGGAGTGCTGTGCCTGAGACACCCCCTGCAGACGATCACCGCCCTGTCGGTGATCGTGGGGATCGTCTGGCTGGTGTCCGGGATCCTCGTCCTGCACGCCGCCCTCGGGGCCAGGGACCTGCCCCACCGCGGCTTCCTCGTCGGCGCCGCCGTGATCGGCGTCCTCGCGGGCGTCGTGGTCCTCGCCCTGCCCGCCCAGTCGGCCGTGGCGCTGACCCGGCTGCTGGGCCTGTGGCTCGTGCTGCTCGGTCTGGCCGAGGCCGGACTCGCCCTCGCCTGGCGGTCCGCGCTGCGCAGATCGGCCGGCCCGCCCGGGACCTAGCACTCCGCCCCCGGCCGCTCGCACACGTCCCCTACGGGTGACACACCCGCACAGGAGGAGCCATGGCTCCGGGTACCGCCTCCGAACCGTCCCGCTCCGACGCGTCCCCGGAGCCCGGTCACGTCCTGACCGCCGAGGAACACGCCGAGTACCTACGGCTCCGCCGCGCCTCCCGGGTGCGGCACCGGAGGTGGCGCCAGGTGGGCGCCTCGGTCCTCCTGGTGCTCACATTGATCCTCGCCCCCCTGACCGTCGTCGCCGTCTGGGTGCACGACACCGTCGCCGACACCGACCGGTACGTGCAGACCGTCGCGCCTCTCGCCTCGGAACCGGCCGTCCAGAACGCCCTCGTGAACAAGCTGACCGACCGTGTCGTGTCCCAGGTGGACGTCCAGGCCGTGACGGCGTCGCTCACCAAGGTGCTCGCGGACAACGGGGCGCCGCCCCGCGTGGTCGACGCGTCCAGGGCGCTCACCGGCCCGCTGCGCTCCGCCGTGCAGACGGTCGTGCACCGCGTCGTCAACCGCGTGGTGACCAGCGACGTCTTCAAGGAGGCATGGGTGGTGGGCAACCGGCGGGCACAGTCCGCGGTGGTCGGCATGCTCACCGGCGAGGGACAGGGCGCGCTCAAGGCCAGCGGAGACACCGTCCAGCTGGACATCGGCGTGGTCGTCGACCAGGTGCAGAAGCGGCTCGTCGACGCGGGCTTCAAGCAGGCCGCCGCCATCCCGAAGATCGACCGCTCGGTGACCCTGTTCCGCACCGACAAGCTCGACAAGGCCCAGAACGCGATGCGGCTGCTGGACATCCTCGGCACCTGGATGCCCGTGATCACCCTGTGCGCGGCCGCCGCGGCCGTGTGGGCCGCCCCCGGACACCGCCTGATGCTGATGGTCACCTCGATCGGCGTCGCGGTCATGATGGTCGTACTGCTGGTGGCCCTGGTCGTCGCCCGGCGCGTCTACCTCGACTCGGTGCCCCCCACCACGCTGCCGCCCGACGCCGCCTCGGCGATCTACGACACCTTCGTCCGCTTCCTGCGCGACAGCGTCCGCACCCTGCTGGTCATCGCCGTGATCACGGCGATCGCCGCCTATCTGTACGGGCCGAGCAGAGTGGCCCGCGCCGTGCGGCACACCTCGCAGCGGGGCGCCACGGCGGCCGGCCGGCAGCTGAGCCGGGCCGGGGTGCGCACCGGTCACGCCGGAGAGTGGCTGACCGCCCACCGCGCGTGGACGACCGGTGTCACCATCGGGGCCGGCGCCCTGGCACTGCTGCTGTGGAACCACCCCACGGTCGGGGGCGTGGTCCTCGTCCTCGTGCTGGTCCTGGTCGTGCTCGCGGCCACGGCGATCCTGGCCGCCGCGACCGGGCGGACCCCCGAGGAACCACGCCCCGCGACGCCGTGACCACCGTTCACCCGCACCGGGTGAGGCGGCGACGGGCCCGCCCGCGCAGGCTGGCAGGGTACGCATCGACTACCGGGCGCAGACCCGGGACGGAGGAAGCGACATGAGCGCGCAGACCTACCTCGCGTATGACTATCCGGCGCTGAGCGTCTTCTGGTCCATGCTGGTCTTCTTCCTGTGGATCATGTGGTTCGTACTGCTCTTCCGTGTCATCGCCGACATCTTCCGCGACGACGACATGAGCGGCTGGGGCAAGGCCGGCTGGCTCGTCTGCGTCGTGCTCCTGCCGTTCCTGGGCGTCTTCGTCTACCTGATCGCACGCGGCAAGGGCATGGGCCGCCGCGAGGTCCAACAGGCGCGCGCCCAGCAGCAGGCCTTCGACAGCTACATCCGCGAGACCGCTCAGTCCACCACCACCAGCGCGGACGAACTCGCGAAGCTGTCCGAGATGAAGTCACGCGGCGACATCACCGAGGACGAGTTCCGCCGCGCGAAGGAACTGGTGCTCACCGGCCACAAGCCGGCCGACCGCCCGGGAGCGGTCCCCTCCGCCTCCACGCACTGAGCACCGCGCACCGGAGAGAAACGAGGTAGCACGATGACCGCCACCACCCGCGCCGGGCACGAGCCCACCGCCAAGGAGCAATGGGCGACCGGTCTGACGGCGTTCGCAGCAGTCATGCTCCTGCTCGTCGGAGTGTTGGACATCTTCCGCGGCATCATGGCGATCGCCCACGACGACGTCTTCCTCACGACGCGCAACTACGTCTTCAAGTTCAGCCTCACCGGCTGGGGCTGGATCCACCTGGTCCTCGGCGTCCTCGCCCTCCTCGTCTGCTACGGACTCTTCCGGGTGGCGATGTGGGCACGGGTCTCGGGAGTGGTCATCGCCTCGCTGGTCATCCTCGCCAACTTCCTCTCCCTGCCGTACTACCCGGTCTGGTCGATCGTGGTGATCGCCCTGTCCGCCTTCATCATCTGGGCGTTGTGCGTGGTGCGGCAGGACAACACCCTGTTCGACTGAGGGCGGGAGTGTCTTCGGCCGGCGGCTCAGGGGCAGAGCCGGCCGGCCCTCCCAGGAGGCCGCCATGTCCGGGCGGCCTCCGCTCGGTGCCGCGAACGTCCGGATCCCGACCTCGTCCCCGTCCGGCCCGGCCCTCCCGCCTCGTACACTCTGTCCGTGGCTGAGCAGCGTGTCGCGCAGTGGGACGGCGTCACCCGCCGGAAGACGGTCAAGAAGGCGTTCACGCAGCGCCGTGACCGGCTTGCCGACGCGGCACGGGACGGGGACTGGCCCACGGCCCTCGGCATCCTCGACGAGCGTCCGGAATGGGCCAACTGCGCCCGGCTGGAAGGCAGCAGCGGCTACACGCCGCTGCACCAGGCGGCCTGGCACGGGGTCCCCGCCGGGACCGCCGAGCGCCTGCTGGAGTACGGCGCCTGGCGCACGCTGCGGACGAGCGACGGGGACCGCGCCGTGGACATCGCCGCCCGGCGCGGCCACGCGCATCTCACCCCGCTGCTGCTCCCGGACCTGCGGCACCCCCTGCCGCCGGACGAACTCACCGGGCTGCAGGCCCACTTGCACCGACTGATCCGGCACCGGGCGAGCCCGGGCGCCGGCCCCGACCTGGCCACACGGCACGAGCTGCGGCTGCCCGAGCTGGAGGTGCTGACGGAACTCGACCACCCGGTGTGCTGGTTCCCCGTCCCGGGCATGTACGGGGGATTCAGGATCGCGCTGAGCGGTACCGAGCTGACCGTGGACAGCTGGATCCGCGTCGTCGGGGGCTCCGAGCGCACGGACCGGGTCACGGCCGAGGGCGTGTACCTCCAGGAGGGCGGGCGGCTGTGACGGCGGCCTCCTGAGGCAGGCGCCGTACGGAGTCGTTCCGCCCGGAATTCCTGGGTACACGGTGTCGACACGGGCGGTCTGCGTGCGCCAGGAGCGCCGTCGCGACGGTTGCCCGCGCGACCCGAGGGTGTCGCGTCGGCGCGCCGTTTCGTGCGGGCCACGCTGGGCGGCGTCGCGCCCGGGACGCTGGACACCGCCGAACTGCTCGCCGGTGCACTCGTCACCACCGCGGTGCTGCACGCGCGCACCGAGGTGGAGGTCCACGCGACCGCGGCCGGGCTCCCTGCGCAGACCGCTCGGGCCGCCGGCCGTCGTCCGCGAACGCGGGTGCGCGGAGCGGCAGTCGGGGCCGGCCGCCCCGCGGCTAGGGGCACGTCCACGGGTTCACCGTGACAGGGGCGTGTCGCCGGGGGCCGCGGGCAGGGCCAGGTGGGCGAGGTCGGCGGGCGGCGGGGTGGACACCGGCCACAGCGGCGCGGCCTCGCCGTCGGCGAGCGCGGCCGGGGCGTCGGTCAGGTTCATGCGCTCACGCAGCCGGCCGTAGAAGTCCATCGGGCCGAGCCTGACCGCCTTGAGCCGGCGGGGCGCCGCGTACACGCCGATCCAGTCACCGGGACTCAGCACACCGCGCAGCTGGCCGTCGATGCTGACCGCGGCCGGGCCCGACCGTTCCAGCACCCGCAGCGCGATGGGCTCGTCGGGCGCGGCCACCACCGACCGGTTGAACACCATGTGCGGGGCCACCGGCGTGAAGACGAGCCCCTCCGCGCGGGGCGAGACGACCGGACCGCCGGCGGCGAAGCTGTAAGCGGTGGAGCCCGTGGGCGTTGCCACCAGCAGCGCGTCGGCGGAGTAGGACGCGAGCAGCCGCCCGGCCAGATAGACCGCCACCGACACCTGGCGGTCCCGGGCCAGCTTCTCCAGCACGACGTCGTTCAGCGCGGTGACGTTCAGCGCCACGCCCCAGTCGCTGCCCGTCACGCACTCCGCGCGCACCCGGGGCGGCGGCAGCAGCGGCCCGCGGCCGTACCGCATCAGCACCTCCATCTGCGAGGGCACCTCCATCCGGCAGGACGCCCGCATCGTGAGGAGCATGCGGCTCTCCACGGTGATCCGCTCCTCGCGCACCGCGTCCAGCGCCACCCGCACCGCCGTCGCGGGCACCTCGGTCAGGAAGCCGACCCGCCCGAGGTCCACGCCGAGCACCAGCGCGTCGTTCTCCGCCGCGAGGCGGGCCCCGCGCAGGAAGGTGCCGTCGCCGCCGAGCGTCACGATCAGGTCCGGATCGCTCGCGGCGTCGACCTCCTCCCGCGCGCTGTGCCGGGCGCCCTCACGCCACACGTCGATGTCGGTGCACGCCACGGCGTGCTCGGCGCACCACTCGCGCACGGCCCGCCCGGCCGCCACTGCCTCGGGCCGACCGCCGTGCGCGACCAGGCCGATACGGTTCACCGTCATGTCCGCCTCCCAGCCCGCTGCCACCGTGCGCCATCCTCGCCGCGGACCGCGGCGGCCCGGCACGCGCCACGCCGCCGCGTGCCACAGCCGGGGCAGCGACACGCCCTCTCGTCGGCCGGTCCGTCGCCGGTGCCCCGGGGGCCGGTCACCACGGCAGGACTCCGGCCGCGTTCCGGAAGGTGCCGGTGGGACCGTCCGGGCCGATGCCCGCCATACGGACGATGACCTCGGCACCCTGCCCGACCGTCTGCGTCCCGGTGTTGTGGTTGAGGTCGGTGGCGGTGAACCCGGGGTCGACGGCGTTGATCCTGATGCCTTCGAACGCCTTGGCGTACTGCACGGTGAGCATGTTCACCGCGGCCTTGGACGACGGGTAGGCGAGGTCGGGGTAGAAGTGCTCGGGCGCCGCCGGGTCCGCGAGCGCCGCCGCCGAGGCGAGTCCGCTGCTGACGTTGACGACGACCGGGCGGGCCGAGCGCCGCAGCAGAGGCAGGAAGGCGTGCAGCACCCGGACCATGCCGAAGACATTGGTCTCGAACACGGCCCGCACGTCGTCCGCGGTGGTCGCGGCGGGGTCGACGAACCCGCCGTCGGGTTGGCGTGGTTCGACGCCGGCGTTGTTGACCAGGACGTCCAGCCCGCCCTCGGCCTCGATCGTCTTGACCGCGGCGGCGACCGAGGCGTCGTCGGTCACGTCGAGCCGTACGAAGCGGGCGCCCAGTTCGTCGGCGGCGCGCCGGCCGCGCCCGGGGTCGCGGGCGCCGAGGTGGACGGTGTGTCCCGCGGCGAGCAGCCGGCGGGCGGTCTCGAAGCCGAGCCCCTTGTTGGCTCCGGTGATGAGTGTGTTCGTCATGCTTCAAGGCTGCGCCGACGTCACCGGCACAGCCAGAAGAGGCGTTTTCCTAGGAACCGCGGTACCAGGCACGCCCGCGCGCCGCGCGGCACACTGGGGGGCATGACGAGCGGGGAACTGGGGGCGGCGATCCACCGGTGGCGCGACCGGCTCCCGCCCGGGGACGCCGGACTGCCCGCCGGGGGCCGCAGGCGGGCCGCGGGGCTGCGCCGGGAGGAACTGGCGCAGCTGGCGGGGATCTCCGTCGACTACGTGATGCGGCTGGAGCAGGGCCGTGCGACCAACCCCTCCTCGCAGGTCGTCGAGTCGCTGGCCCGCGCGCTGCGGCTGTCCGCCCTCGAACGCGACCACCTCTACCGGCTGGCCGGACTGGCACCGCCCGGGCCGCGGACCGTGCCCGCCTTCATCCCGCCCAGCGTGCAGCGGTTGCTGGACCGGCTGGCCGGGACCCCGGTCGCGGTCTACGACGCCACCTGGACGCTGCTGGTCGCCAACGCGCCGTACGCCGCCCTGATGGGCGACCCCTCACGGCTGGAGGGCGGGCAACGCAACGGTGTGTGGCGGCACTTCCTCGGCCCCGGACACGGCGTCACCCACACGCCGGACGCGCGGCGCGCCTTCGAGACGGCGCTCGTCGCCGACCTGCGCACCGCCGCCGAGCGCTACCCGGCGGACCGCCGGCTGCACGCCCTGATCAAGGAACTGCGCGAGCGCAGCGACCGCTTCGCGGGGCTGTGGGACAGCGGCGTGGTCGGCGTCCACGACGCGGCGCGCAAGACCGTCGAACACCCGGCCGTCGGACCGGTCACACTCGACTGCGACGTGCTCTCCGTGGCCGGCAGCGATCTGCGGATCATGGTCTACACCGCCGAGCCCGGCACCGAGGACGCCGAGCGCCTGTCCCTGCTCACCGTCCTCCGAACCCAGGAACTCCCCACCGCACGGTGAGCCCGCGCGGCGGCCCGGACCGGTCAGGAGCCGGGCACCGGGAGTGGATTCATGTGCCCGGCCCGTCGTGGGAGGCGGCGCGGGCGGGTACTCGGGGCCCTGAAACAGCCCTGAAACAGCCCCGGAACAGCCGCGGGACGAGTGCGGGAGGCCCAGATGAGCGAGTACACCACCCCCTCCCAGGCCGAGGGCGAGCGGGAGCCGGACGAGGCGGGGGCCGCGCAGCCGCTCCGGACCACCCCGTCCCAGGCGGAGGGTGACGTGGACGAGGAGAGCGTCCCGCAGGACGCCGGCCCCGGCCGCACCGCCGCACAGCGGGCGGAACAGGGCGGCAAGCCCGGGATCTCGCAGCACCTGCGGGAGGAACCGCGCACGCGGATCCAGGAGGAGTTCGACCGCTGACGATCGACGGCACGCGCACAGCGCGTGCCGTCCTTGACGCTCTGCGTGACGCCGACCTAGCGTGACTGGACACGTCTGGACAGGTAGGTCGCGATGACGCATCCGCAGGACCCCCCCGGCACCACCGACGGCAGATCCGCCGGCCTCCCGATCCAGCTGGAGACGCACGGGCTGGACGTGATCGGGGACGCGGACCGCAAGGGCACCCCGCGCATGCTGTTCTGGCCCTGGTTCGGGGCCAACGTCTCCGTCCTCGGGCTGGGCTACGGCGCCTTCACGCTCGGCTTCGGCCTCTCCTTCTGGCAGGCGCTCGCCGCGGGCGCGATCGGCATCGTCGCCTCGTTCCTGCTGTGCGGCTTCGTCGCGGTCGCCGGAAAGCGCGGCTCGGCGCCCACCATGGTGCTCAGCCGGGCCGCGTACGGGGTGCGCGGCAACCGGCTGCCCTCGGTGATCTCCTGGATGCTGACCGTCGGCTGGGAGACCGTCCTCACCTCGCTCGCCACCCTGGCCACCGCGACCGTGTTCACCCGGCTCGGCTGGGGCGGCGGTACCGAGACCAAGGTCGTCGCCCTCATGGTGGTGGCGGCCCTGACGGTCGTCGCCGGGGTCATGGGCTTCGACATGATCATGCGCCTGCAGACCGCCATCACCCTGATCACGGGCCTGCTCACGCTCGTGTACGTCGGCCTCGTCGCGGACCACGTCCACTGGAGCGCCGTCAGCGCCGTCCCGGGCGGCTCCCCGCAGCAGTTCATCGGCGCCCTGGTGTTCACGATGGCCGGCTTCGGCCTCGGCTGGGTCAACGCGGCCGCCGACTACTCCCGCTACCTGCCCCGGAGTTCCTCCAGCCGGGGGGTGGTCGGCTGGACGGCCTTCGGCGGATCCCTCGCCCCGGTGCTCCTGCTGGTCTTCGGCCTGCTGCTGGCCGGCTCCTCACCGGCGCTGAGCAAGGCCATCGCCGCCGACCCGATCGGCGCGCTCACCACGATCCTGCCCACCTGGTTCCTGGTGCCGTTCGCCGTGGTCGCCGTCCTCGGCCTGGTCGGCGGCGCGGTCCTCGACATCTACTCCTCGGGCCTGGCCCTGCTCTCCGCCGGCCTGCGCGTGCCGCGCTATCTGGCCGCGTTCCTCGACGGCTGCCTCATGATCGCCGGTTCGGTCTACATCGTGTTCTTCGCCGGTGACTTCCTCGGCCAGTTCCTCGGCATCCTCACCACGCTCGGCGTGCCCATAGCGGCATGGTCCGGCGTGATGCTCGCCGACCTCGCCCTGCGCCGCCGCGACTACGACGAGGGAGACCTGTACCGCCCGGAGGGCCGCTACGGCGACGTCCCCCCGGTGCCCCTGCTCCTCACCCTCGGCGCGACGGCCGTCGGCTGGGGTCTGGTCACCGACACCGCCGCCCGCTGGCTGACCTGGCAGGGCTACCTCCTGGAGCCGTTCGGCCTCGGCGGCAAGTCCGGCGCCTGGGCGTACGCCAACCTGGGTGTCCTGGCCGCCCTCGCGCTCGCCTTCCTGGGCTCCCTGCTGCTCGGCCGCGGCCGGGTGCGCGCGCAGGAGGCGCAGGCGCCGAGCGGGGCGGACGAGGGGGTGTGCAACGCGTGAGCACCGGGCTCCTCGCCGTCATAGACATGCAGCGCGTCTTCGCCGACCCGGCCAGCCCCTGGGCGGCGCCCCGCTACGCCGACGCCGCGGCGGGCGTGAACAGCCTGCTGCCGGCCTTCGCCGACCGCGTCGTCTTCACCCGCTTCCTCGCCCCGAGCGAGCCGACCGGCGCATGGCGCGCCTACTACGGCCGGTGGCCGTTCGCGCTTCGGCCCCCGGACGCCCGTCTGTGGCACCTCACCGACGAGTTCGCCGCCGTGGCCGGGCACGTCGTGGACACCAGCACCTTCGGCAAGTGGACCCCGGAACTCGCCGACCGCGTCGGCCCGGACGGCCGGCTGGTCCTGGCCGGCGTCAGCACCGACTGCTGTGTGCTGTCCACCGCCCTGGCCGCGGCGGACGCCGGGATAGAGGTGCTGGTGGTCGCGGACGCCTGCGCCGGCGCCGACGACGACTCCCACCTCAAGGCCCTGCAGATCATGGAGCTGTACCGGCCGCTCGTCCGGGTCACCACCGTCGCGGGCCTGCTCGCGGAGGACGAGCCGTGACCGGCGTCCCGCTCAAGCACCAGCAGATCAGCCGCGCCCTCGCCGAGGAGATCCGCGCCGGCCGCCGCCCGGCGGGGGAGCGGCTGCCCGGCGAGCACACCCTCGCCGCACGGTTCGGAGTGAGCCGTACGACCGTCCGCGCGGCCCTCGCCGAGCTGTCCGAGGAGGGCCTGATCACCACCCGCACCGGCAAGGGCTCCTACGTCGTCTTCGACGGCCGCCCGCCCGACGACCGGCTCGGCTGGGCCCGCCCCCTGACGGCGCCGGCCATGGACAGCAGGCTGCGGACCCTCGCCGTGCACGAGACGCGCGACCGCGCCCTCGCCGCGGAACTCGACCTGGACGAGGACGTGTTCGTGTGCGTGGAGCAGACCCGGGAGCTGGTCGCGGACGGCACCGTGACGTCGTACGAGCGCAGTCTCCTGCCGCCGGTGCCCGCGATCCGGGAACTGACCGCCGAGGGCCTCGGCGGTCAGCCGGTCACCGAGGCGCTGCTGCGTTCGGGACTGCGGCCCGACCACGGCGAGCAGCGGGTGTCCGGGCGGCGGCTCGGCGCCCGTGAGGCGCGGCTGCTGCGGCGCACGCCGGGGGACTGGTTCCTGGAGACGCGGCGCACCAGCCGCGCGGCCGACGGCGGCTTCGTCGAGCACGTCGTCGGCCTGTACGATCCCGGTCACGTCCGGCTGGGCCTGACCTACGGCTGACCCCGGGTCCGCTCGACCGGGGCCCGCCGGCTCCGCCCACCGCACGGACGTACCCGGATCGGCCAGTGGCCGGCCTCTCACCGCCCCGGCCACCGCCCCGCCACCGGACCTCCCCCCGATCCGCACGCATGCCCCGGGCGCCACCCGGGTACGCGAGGCGGGAGCACGCCCGGACGGCTCGTCCGGGCGGCCCGTACGACGACCGCTACCTGGGGATCTGCCATGGAGACACCCGCACACGACATCCGGCCGACGGCTGCCCAGCAGGCGCTGGACGCGTTGACCGTGAACGCCGAGGACCAGGCCGCCCTGGACACCCTCGCCCACAGCGACGTACTCATCCCGGTGCCGGACGACGCCGTGGACGGAGAGGGCGCCGACGCCACGACGGTTTCCCTGCCCGTCCTCGAACAGCCCGGAGGGGACCCGGTCGTCCCCGTGTTCACCTCGGAGGGCGAGATGGCCGAGCTACTGCCGTTCATCTCCCGCTACCGCCTCATCCCGCTCGGCGCGCTGGCCTCCCAGTGGCCGGACGAGGACCTCTCCCTCGCCATCGACGGCAGTTCCACCCACGCCCTGACGCTCACGTCACAGGGGGTACGCACCCTTCTGGCCCGCTGAGCAGCGCCCGCTCGAAGGAACCGGGGCCGCACGGGAGTGCGGCCCCGGCGCACGGGCGCAGGCGGCCACGACACGCGGGCGCGGGCGCCCCGGCGCCCCCGCGGCCGTGCCCAGAGCGATCACCCGCCCGTCCGGCGGGAAAATGGGGTCATGCAATACATCGCCGGCGCGGTAGGGGGGCTGCTCCTCTCCCTCGTGCTGAGCAGCATCCTCCGCAGCCTCGTAGTGCCCAGGGGCCTCTACTCCGGGCTGGTCTTCCGCCTGTGGCGGGTGCTGCGCCGGCTGCTCCGGCTGACGACGCCCCACGGCGACTACGACGCCATCGACCGGTCGCAGACATGGCTCGCCCCGCTGATGCTCATCGGCATGCTCGTCACCTGGCTCGCCGGGGCCCTGGTCGGCTTCGGGTTCCTGCTGTACGCGCTGTCCCCGCTGTCCTGGTCCACCGCGTTCCGGGAGGCCGGCTCCAGCCTGTTCACGCTCGGCTTCGCCAGCGGCGCGCGCCTGAAGCTGTCGGTGCTGGACTTCGTCGCCGCGGCCACCGGGCCGGTGCTGATCGCGCTGCAGATCGCCTACCTGCCCACCCTGTACAGCGCCTACAACCGCCGTGAGCTGGAGGTCACCCTGCTCCAGGCCAGGGCCGGCGAGCCCGCCTGGGGTCCGGAGATCCTCGCCCGGCAGTGGCTGGTCGACACCGAGACCGCGCTGCCCGAGCTGTACCGCGCCTGGGAGCGGCTCGCCGCCGACATGGGCGAGAGCCACTCCACGTACCCGATCCTGCTGACCTTCCGCTCGCCGCGTGCGCGCCGCAGCTGGCTGGTGGGCCTGATCGCGGTGATGGACGCGGCGGCGCTGCAGCTCGCCCTCGACCCCCGCACCGCGCCGCCCGAGGCGCGCCTGGTGCTGCGGGCCGGCTTCAGCGCCCTGCGCGACATCGGCCGCGTGGTGCGCGTTCCCTTCGACGCCGACCCCTCGCCCGACACCCCCATCCAGCTCACCTTCGCCGAGTTCGACGCGGCCGTGGCGATGATGGACGCGGCCGGATTCCGGGCGGAGCGCAGTCCCAAGGAGGCCTGGCCGCACTTCCGGGGCTGGCGGGTCAACTACGAGACGGTCGCCTACGAGCTGTGCCGCCGCTGCGACGCCGTACCCGCCCTGTGGACCGGCGGCCGCGACTTCGGCTGCGCCCCCATCCCGCCGCAGCGCCCCGTGGACCGGCGTCCCGACGGAGGTCGGCCGGAACTGCCCCCCGCCGGGGAGTAGTCACCCGGCCCCGCGCAGGGAAGATCCCAGCGGGAGACCGGTCCGGCGAGCCTAAGGAGCCGATGGTCGTGAGGGTCGTCCTGCTGGGCACCGCCGCGGGCGGCGGCTTCCCGCAGTGGAACTGCGCCTGCGCGCCGTGCGGGGCCGCCCGGGACGGCCGGCTGCCCTCCCGGACGCGGGAGTGCGCCGCCGTCACGGGGAACGGCCGGGACTGGTGGCTGCTGAACGCCTCGCCCGACCTGCGCGCCCAGGCGGGTGCCGTACCGGCCCTGCGGCCGGGGCCCGGGCCCCGGGAGTCACCGCTGCGGGGTGTGCTGCTCACCGACGCCGAGGCCGAACACGTCGTGGGTCTGGCCGAGTTGCGGGGCACGACCGGCCTGCGGGTGTACGCGGCCCCGCCGGTCCGCGCCGCCCTCGGCCCCGCGCGCGCCGCCCTGGACCGCTTCGCCCTCTGGGAATGGGCGGACGGCCTGGCCGACGGCGGCTTCGTGCTGGCGGGCGGTCTGGTCGTCACGGCCCATCCGGTGGGCTCCGAACCCCCGGTGTACGTGCCCGAGCGGCCACCGGCGCCCGCCGGGCCCTGGATGACGGCGTACCGCATCGAGGACCTGGCGAGCGGGGGCGTGCTGGTGTACGCGCCGTGCGTCGGTGCCTGGGACGAGGAACTGGACGAGCTGTGCGCCGAGGCGGACTGCGTGCTGATGGACGGGACGTACTTCGCCGCCGACGAGAGGGGGCCGGCCGTGCGGTCCGGTGCCGGGCACGCGACCGGGGGACACCTGCCGGTCACCGGGCTCGACGGCACCCTCGATCCGCTCTCCCGTCACCTGGGGGCCCGCCGGATCTACACCCACCTCGACCACGCGAACCCGCTGCTCGACCCGGGCTCGGCGGAACGCGCGCGGGTCGCCGGGGAAGGTGTCGAGGTCCTGCCGGACGGGTCCGAGCTGCTGCTCTAGGTGTGCTGTCCCAGCACGCGTGTCACCAACGTCCCGGGACGGCACATCTAGCGCTCCTGACCGGTCAGCATGCGTTCCAGCACCGCCCGTTGCAGCGGCAGCACCTCGGCGTGCAGATCGCGCCCCTTGCGGGTGAGGGCGACCCACACCCCGCGCCGGTCCTCCGCGCACACCGAGCGCTCCACGAGACCTTCCTTCTCCAGCCTGCCGATCAGCCGGGACAGCGCGCTCTGGCTGAGATGCACCCGCCCGACCAGGTTCTGCACCCGGCACTGGTCGCCCCGGGCGGACGACTCGACGGCCAGGATGTCCAGCACCTCGAAGTCGCTGGCGCCCAGTCCGTAGGGGTGCAGCGCACGGTCTATCTCGCACATCGTGCGCGCATGCACGGCGAGGATGCCGCGCCACCGTTCCTCGAGCCGGGCGTCGGCCGTCTTCACTGCCATACCCGCACCGTAGCACCGATCCGGCCAGTCGTTGAGTGTGCAACTAGTGCGGGCGCAAGCGGGCGGGGCGGGGGCTCAGGAGGTGGGGTCCTGGAGGAGGCCGACCAGGTTGCCGTCGGCGTCCCGGACGGAGGCGACGAGCCTGCCGTTGCCGACGTCCCGCACGTCCTGGACCACTTCGGCGCCCGCCTCCAGCAGGGCCGCGAGCCGCTCCCGCAGATCGGTGACGTGCCAGAACGGCACCGGCCCGGTCAGCCCCTGAGCGTGCCCGTTCGGATCGAGGCCGATGTCCTGGCCGCCGGCCTTGAAGCCGATGTAGTACGGCTCGTCGGCGTACGGCTCCACGCCCAGCAGCGCGGTGAACAGGGCCTTGGCCCGCTGCGGGTCCTTGACGGGGTAGATGATCGTCTGCACACCGGCGGTCATGGGTCTCTCCTCGTGAGGTGCGTGTCCCGGCGGTCCTCCCCGCCGGTGCACACCACGCTAGGCCCGGTGAGCCCGTCGCGGCTTCTCGGATCCTGACCGGTCGCGGCGACCTCCCCGAACCACTCCCTCGCTCGCCGCGCGGCACCCCCGCGACGATGGGACGGGCCGCCCGCCGGTCGGGGACCACCGCGATCACGAGCGGTGACGACGTAGGGGACGGGGCTGGTCGGGCCGGGGGAGCCGTAACCGGTCCCCGGCGGCGCGGGCGACCTCCGGGCGCCGCCCGGACCCCGGACCGGACCCCGCTCCGTTCCGACTTCCGCTCCGACTCCTGCTCCGCGCTCCGACGGCAACGCGCTTGCCCCACGACGCGGTTCGGCCACCGGCGGCGGGGCCGGGCGCGGGCCGCGGACGGCCCCGCCGCCTCGTTTCCGGCCGTGGGCACGCTCCTCGGTCGCACTGCCGTTCGCTACCGGACAACGGTCGCCGAATGCCGGACGCGCCGGCCACGGCCGCGCCACAGTGGGAGCTGTGCGGACGAAGGCGCCTGGGACGGAGGGCGGACGGATGACGGGGACTCCCTCGGGCCGGGTGCGGCGGACCATCCTGGAGTGGCTCAAGGATCCCGCGGCCCACTTCCCGGCCGCACGCCACCGCGATCCCGCCGGCACAGGTGTCACGGCGCGGGCCGTGGCCGCCAAGCTGGGTGTGCCCCGCCGGACCGCCCTCGCCCATCTGGACTTCCTCACCCGCCTCGGCGTGCTGCGCACCCGGCGGGTCCGTTGCCGCACCTACTACCGGCGCGACGAGATCCGTGTGGCGGAGGTGGCCCGCCTCTTCGAGAAGGGATGGTGACCTGTCAGGATGGGTCGATCCGACGGCGAAGGGCACCGCGCATGGACCGACCCATGGCACTCCTTCCGCTCCACTACGTCTCGTTGGGCGCCCACGGCCCCGAGGACGTGGTGGCCGACCCGCAGGGCCGGGTGCTGACCGGCGTGGCGGACGGCCGGGTGCTGCGGATCCACCACCTCGACGACCCGCGTGCCGCGCGCACCGAGACCGTGGCCGAGACAGGTGGGCGTCCCCTCGGGCTCGAACTCCTCCCGGACGGGGACCTGTTGGTCTGCGACGCGGATCGCGGACTGCTGCGCGTCGGCACCGAGGACGGCACCGTCCGCGTCCTCGCGGACTCGCTCGCGGGGCAGCCGCTCCGCTTCTGCAGCAACGTCGTCGCCCTGCCCGACGGGAGCGTCTGCTTCACCGTCTCCAGCCGCCGCTACCCCCTCGACCAGTGGATCGGCGACATAGTCGAACACACCGGCACGGGCCGCCTGCTGCGCATCGGCCCCGACGGCGGCGAACCCGAAGTGCTCCTGGAGGGGCTGCAGTTCGCCAACGGCCTGGCCCCGAGCGCCGACGGTTCCTTCCTGGTGATCGCCGAGACCGGCGCCTGCCGCCTCACCCGCTACCACCTCACCGGCCCCCGCGCCGGACAGTCCGACCACTTCGCCACCCTGCCCGGCATGCCGGACAACGTCTGGCGCGAGAGCCCCGACGGCCTGATCTGGGTCGCCCTGCCCAGCCCGCGCGTCCCCCCGCTGGACCTCCTGCACCGCACCCCGCCCGCCGTCCGCCGCGCGGCCGCCCGCACCGCCGTGCACGCGCCGTACCGGCCCTCCGGCACCATCGGCGTGCTGGCCCTCGACGACGAGGGCCGTACCGTCCACCGCCTCACCCGCCGCCGCTCCGGCTTCCGGATGGTCACCAGCGTCTGCGCGACCGGCGCCCACCTGGTCCTCGGCAGCCTCATGGAGCCGGGCGTCGCGGTCTACGCGCGGCCCGGGGCCGGCTGACCCGGCGGTACCCTGGTGCCCGGCCGTGATCACCCACCGGGGGGCAGGGCCGAACAGGAGACGTAGGAACATGACAGCCCCGGAAGCCGAGAGCATCCGCGTCCGCTCCGCCGCGCGCCGGCGGGCCGAGTGGCGTGCCCAGGCACCCGTCGTCGCCGTGGTCGCGATCGGCGGCGCCATCGGCGCCTGCGCCCGCTACGGGCTCACCCTCACCTGGCCCACGCCGCCCGGCGGCTTCCCCTGGGCGACCTTCTGGACGAACGTCGTCGGCTGCGCCGTGATCGGCGTGTTCATGGTGCTGATCACCGAGGTGTGGGCGGCCCACCGCCTCATCCGCCCGTTCTTCGGCACCGGTGTCCTCGGCGGCTTCACCACCTTCTCGACCTACGCCGTCGACATCCGCAGGCTGGTCGACGCCGGCCGCCCGGGGACCGGGCTGGCCTATCTCGCCGCGACGCTGGTCGCGGCCCTCGCGGCGGTCTGGCTGGCCTCGGTCGCCGCCCGCCGGGTGCTGATCAGGAGGCAGCCATGACCTCACTCACCGGCCGGGCCCTCAGGCTGACCGTCTACATCGGCGAGGACGACACCTGGCACCACAAGCCCCTCTACTCCGAGATCGTGCACCGGGCGCACAGGGCCGGACTCGCCGGGGCCAGCGTCTTCCGGGGCATCGAGGGCTTCGGCGCCTCCTCCCGCATCCACACCTCCCGGCTGCTGTCCCTGAGCGAGGACCTGCCGGTCGCGGTGGTCGTCGTGGACACCGAGGAGCGCGTCCGGGCGTTCCTGCCGCAGCTCGACGAACTGGTCGGCGAGGGTCTCGTGACCCTGGAGGAGTGCGAGGTCGTCCGGTACGTCGGCCGGACGGCCGAACCGGAGCCCGGCGAGGATCCGAGGGGTGGGATCCAGACGTGAACTGGCTGCTGGTCGTCCTGGGGGCCGTCGTCGGCGCGCCCATGCGGTATCTCACCGACCGGGCCGTGCAGGCCCGCCACGACTCGCTCTTCCCGTGGGGCACCTTCGTGGTGAACGTCACGGGAAGCCTGATCCTCGGGCTGCTCACCGGTGCCGTCTCCGCCGGAGCCGCCGGACCCCATCTGCGGCTGCTGATCGGCACCGGGCTGTGCGGCGCCCTGACGACGTATTCCACCTTCTCCTACGAGACCCTGAGGCTGACGGAGGCCGGCGCCGGCCTCTACGCTGCCGTGAACGTCGTCGCGAGCCTCGCGGCGGGGCTCGCGGCGGCGTTCGCCGGGGTCTCGCTCGCCGGGGCTCTGTGGGCCTAGGCGCCTGCCGTACGGCCGGGCATAGTACGTACTGTCTACAGCACTGTCGACCAACTCTTCCCAGAACTGGATTCCATGAGCGCCATCTCCGTCGGTCAGGCCGTCGTCCTCGGAGTCGTCGAGGGGGTGACCGAGTTCCTCCCGGTGTCCTCCACGGGTCACCTCAAGATCGCCGAGGGGCTCATGAACATCCCCGTCGACGACAAGTCCGTCGTCGGGTTCTCCGCCGTCATCCAGGTCGGCGCCATCGCCGCCGTGCTCGTGTACTTCTTCAAGGACATCAAGCGGATCGTCAGCGCGTGGTTCCGCGGTCTGACCAACCGCGAGGAGCGCTACCACCACGACTACAAGTTCGCCTGGTGGGTGATCGCCGCCACCATTCCGATCGTCATCGTGGGTCTGGCCGCCAAGCCGCTGATCGACGGCCCGCTGGCCTCGCTGTGGGTGGTCGCCGGTTCGCTGATCGCCGGATCCGCCGTGATGTGGTGCGCGGACCAGATGGGCCGCCACAAGCGCGGTGAGGACGACACGTCCTTCAAGGACGCCATGTGGGTCGGCTGCTCCCAGATCCTCGCCCTGCTCTTCCCCGGCTTCTCCCGCTCCGGCGCCACCATGTCCACCGCGCTCATCCTGGACCTGGACCGCGTCGCCGCCACCCGCCTCTCCTTCTTCCTCGGCATCCCGGCCCTGACCGGCGCGGGCATCTACGAGCTGAAGGACGCGCTCGGCGCCGGTGTGGGCGCGGCGCCGCTGGCCGTCGGCACGATCGTTTCCTTCGTCGTCGCCTACGCCTCGATCGCCTGGCTGCTGAAGTTCGTCGCCAAGCACTCCTTCAACGCCTTCGTGATCTACCGGATCGTCATCGGCCTCGGCCTGCTCGGGCTGCTCGCCACGGGCACGCTCAACGCCTGAGCGAATCTCCCGCTCACCCACGGGGTGCGGCGCCCGTATCCGGGCGCCGCACCCCGTGGCCGTCTTCTGACGGCGACGCCTTGACAGTTCCCGGGCGCAACCCGCAGGATCGCTCCCGTGAACCTGTCAGACAGCCAGACAGGTGGTGGGGGGCCGCGGCGCGTGAGCGCCATGGAAGCGGTCCTCGGCCACCTCCGCAGCGCCATCGAACGCGGCGAGTACGCCATAGGCGACAAGCTGCCCTCCGAGGCCGAGCTGTGCCGCACCCTCGAGGTGTCCCGGCCCGTGCTGCGCGAGGCGCTGCGCGCGCTGCAGACGATGGGCCTGACGGTCTCCCGTACCGGCAAGGGCACCTTCGTCGTCGCGAACGCCGTCGAGGACCCCACCTTCGGCGACTACGCGGCCAGCGACCTGCTGGAGGTGCGCCGGCACATCGAGATCCCGGTCGCCGGCTACGCGGCCCTGCGCCGTACCCCCGAGAACCTGGACCACCTGTCCCACCTGCTCGACCGCATGGAGCGGGAGACGGACACCACCGCGTGGGTCGCGATGGACACCCTCTTCCACCTCGCCGTGGCCGAGGCAGCCCAGAACCCGGTCTTCCGCCGGGTCATCGAAGAGATCCGCGACGCCCTGGCGCGCCAGTCGGCCTTCCTCAACGAGCTGGGCGGCCGCCGCGAGCAGTCCAACCGCGAGCACCGGGCGATCGTCGAGGCGCTGACCGACGGGTCCGAGCTCGACGCGGTGGAGGCCATGAGCCACCACCTGGACCGCGTCGAGACCACCCTCACCGACATCGTGCGCCCCCAGCGGGCGGACACCCCCACAAAAGGCGGAGCCGAGGCGTGAGCGAACAGCACCGCAAGTCCACCGGCGCCGGCGCGTGACCCGCTCCCCGGCCCATCCCGACCCGACGATGCAGGCAGTGATGAACAGCAGTTCCCACCCCGCGGACGCACCCGTCGTCCGTGAGCCCCTCCACGCCCCCGTCGCCCACCTGATACGCGACGGGGTCGTCGAGGGCATCCACTACGGCTCCGTCGTCGTCCTCGGCGCCGACGGCGAGGTCCAGTTCCAGCTCGGCGACATCGAGGCCGCCTTCTACCCGCGTTCGGCCGTCAAGCCGGTCCAGGCGGTGGCGATGCTGCGGGCCGGGCTGCCGCTCGACGGCGAGCTCCTGTCCCTGGCGGCCGCCAGCCACTCCGGCGAGGAGCGGCACCTCGCCGGCACCCGCCGCATCCTCGAACTCGCCGGACTCACCGAGGACGACCTGCGCAACGTCCCCGACATGCCGTACGACCCGGTCGTCCGGGACGCCTGGATCAGCGAGGGCCGGGCACCCTCCCGGCTCGCCCAGAACTGCTCCGGCAAGCACGCCGCGATGCTGTGGACCGCCAAGCTCAACGGCTGGTCCCTGGACGACTACCTCGACCCGAAGCACCCCCTGCAGCAGGCCGTCGCCGAGATCGTCGAGGGCCTGACCGGGCAGCGCGTGGCGCGGGTCAGCACCGACGGCTGTGGCGCCCCGCTGTTCTCCGTCTCCCTGCACGGACTCGCCCGCGCCGTCGCGCGGATCGCCTCCGCGGCGCCGGGCACCCCCGAGGCCCTGCTCGCCGGCGCGATGCGTGAGCACGCCGAGATGGCGTCCGGCTCGCGGCGTGACGTGGCCGCGCTGATGCGGGCGGTGCCGGGCCTGCTCGCCAAGGACGGCTTCGAGGGCGTCCAGGTCGCCGCGCTGCCCGACGGCCGGGCCGTCGCGGTGAAGATCGCCGACGGGGCGAACCGGGCGCGGATCCCGGTCGCGGCGGCGGCGCTCGCCCGCGCGGGCGTGGACCCCGGGCTGCTCACCGGGTTCGCGGGTGAGCCGCTGCTCGGCGGCGGACAGCCGGTCGGTCGTGTGCGGGCCGTGCGCGCGCTGGACCCCGTCGCGCTCGGCGTATGCGCGTAAGGCACCGCCGGACAGGCCGTCCGAAGCCGCGGGCCGTGCCTGGCCGGTCGCGCAGTTCCCCCGCGCCCCTTCCGGGGCGCTCCCACCTCCGCACCTCGGAAAGAGGACCCGTACCCTCATGACCGCCGCCATCACTCGCAGCGAACACGATCTGCTCGGCGACCGCGACGTACCCGCCGACGCGTACTGGGGCATCCACACCCTGCGTGCGACGGAGAACTTCCCCATCACCGGGACCCCGATCTCCGCCTACCCGCACCTGATCGACGCCCTGGCCGCCGTCAAGGAGGCCGCCGCGCTCGCCAACGAGGAGCTCGGCCTGCTGACGCCCGGGAAGGCCGCCGCGATCGTCGCCGCCTGCCGGGAGATCCGCGAGGGCCGGCTGCACGACCAGTTCGTCGTGGACGTCATCCAGGGCGGCGCCGGGACCTCCACCAACATGAACGCCAACGAGGTCGTGGCCAACCGGGCGCTGGAACTGCTCGGCCACGCCAAGGGCGAGTACGGCCACCTGCACCCCAACGAGGACGTCAACCTCGGCCAGTCCACCAACGACGTCTACCCGACCGCCGTCAAGGTGGCGACGGTGTTCGCGGTGCGTGGACTGCTCAAGGCGATGGCCGTCCTCCAGGACGCCTTCGCCGGCAAGGCCGTCGAGTTCCGCGACGTGCTGAAGATGGGCCGCACCCAGCTCCAGGACGCCGTGCCGATGTCGCTCGGCCAGGAGTTCTCCGCGTTCGCCGTCATGATCGAGGAGGACCGCAGCCGTCTCGCCGAGGCCGTCGAGCTGATCCACGAGATCAACCTGGGCGCCACGGCCATCGGCACCGGACTCAACGCCCCCGCGGGCTACGCCGAGGCCGCCCGCCGGCACCTCTCCGCGATCACCGGGCTGCCCCTGGTCACCGCCGCCAACCTCGTCGAGGCCACCCAGGACTGCGGTGCCTTCGTGCAGATGTCCGGTGTCCTCAAGCGGATCGCGGTCAAGCTCTCCAAGAGCTGCAACGACCTGCGCCTGCTGTCCTCCGGTCCGCGCGCGGGCCTCGGCGAGATCAACCTGCCGCCGGTGCAGGCCGGTTCGTCGATCATGCCGGGCAAGGTCAACCCGGTCATCCCCGAGGTGGTGAACCAGGTCGCCTTCGAGGTGATCGGCAACGACGTCGCCATCACCATGGCCGCCGAGGCCGGGCAGCTCCAGCTCAACGCCTTCGAGCCGATCATCCTGCACTCGCTGTCCGAGTCCGTCACCCATCTGCAGCGCGCCTGCCTGACGCTGGCCGAGCGCTGCGTCTCGGGCATCACCGCCAACACCGAGCGGCTGCGCGAGACCGTGGAGAACTCCATCGGCCTGGTCACCGCGCTGAACCCGCACATCGGCTACACGGCGGCCACCGACATCGCCAAGGAGGCCCTCGTCACCGGCCGCGGCGTCGCCGAACTGGTGCTGGAGAAGGGCCTGCTGCCCGCCGGGGAGCTGGCTGCCCTGCTGCGCCCCGAGGTCCTCGCCGGCAGCGGAGCGCCCACCGCCTGACCTGCGGTAACGGGCGGATATCAGCCTGTTCGCGAGTGGGCTGAAGGACCGGCGGGGAGGCACAATGGTGATCATGACAACGACGTCGTCCCTCACCTTCCTGCCGGTCCTGGAGCGCATCGCCGAGGAGATCGGCCGCACGCCCGGCCGCGGGCGCCCGGCCGACTACATCCCGGCGCTCGCCGCCTGCGACCCCCGCAGCTTCGGCATGGCCGTCGCCGAGCTGGACGGCACGGTGTACGGGGTGGGGGACTGGCGCCGGCCCTTCTCCACGCAGTCCATCACCAAGGTCTTCACGCTCGCCCTGGACCTGGCCCGCGAGGGCGACGAGCTCTGGGAGCACGTGGGCCGGGAGCCCTCCGGCAACCCGTTCAACTCCCTGGTCCAGCTGGAGTACGAGAACGGCATCCCGCGCAACCCGTTCATCAACGCCGGCGCCCTCGTCGTCACCGACCGCCTCCAGACCCGTACCGGGGACGCGGCCGGCGAGCTGCTGGCCTTCCTGCGCGCCGAGAGCGGCAACCCCGCCCTCGACTTCGACAAGGAGGTCGCCGCCTCCGAGAACGCGCACGGCGACCGTAACGCGGCCCTCGCCCACTTCATGGCGTCGTACGGCAACATCGACAACGACGTGCCCGTCCTGCTCGACCAGTACTTCCGGCAGTGCTCCGTGGCCGCCTCCTGCGCCGACCTCGCCCGCGCCACCGGCTTCCTCGCCCGGCACGGCATCCGCGCGGACGGCACCCGGCTGCTCACCCGCAGCCAGGCCAAGCAGGTCAACGCGGTGATGCTGACCTGCGGCACGTACGACGCGGCGGGCGACTTCGCCTACCGCGTGGGACTGCCAGGCAAGAGCGGGGTCGGCGGCGGGATCATCGCGGTCGTGCCCGGACGGTGCACGCTGTGCGTGTGGAGCCCGGGCCTCGACGAGCGCGGCAACTCGGTGGCCGGGGTGGCCGCCCTGGACCGGTTCACCACGCTCACCGGGCTCTCGGTGTTCTGATCAGTCCAGGAACTCGTGCAGCAACGGCAGCGGCAGGGCCGTACGGCGCATGAGCGCCATGTGCGCGGTGCCGGGCAGCACCGCCGGCCGGGCGTCCGGGATCAGGCCCAGCACCTCGGCCCCGTGCTCGACGCGCACGAAGTCCGGTGCGGTGGTGACCGGCCGGATCCCCGGAAGTCATCGCCGCGCACACGCCGGTCACGTCCGGGCCGCCCGCCGGTGGAGGGAGCGTCGCCTTCCGGCCATCCGGCGTTGACACGCTGATCCAGTGTTGGCCATGGCATTCCCCGTCGATCTGCGCCGCTGCCAGTTGCTCGGTCTGGCCGGTACCGCCTTCCTCGCGCTCGGCGGTGAGACGGCCGGTGCCCTGCCTGTCGAGGACCTGCTGGCCCCCGCCTCCGTACAGGCCGCCATCGGCCTGGTCGGGGTGTACTTCGGCGTCGTCCTGCTGATAGCCGCCTGGGTGCTCCTGGGCCGGCTGGTGCGCGGTCCGCGGCCGCCCGCCCCGCGCGCCCTGCTGGTCGTGCTGGCCGTCTGGACCGCCCCGCTGCTGCTCGCACCGCCGCTGTTCAGCCGGGACGTCTACAGCTACCTCGCGCAGGGCGCCATGGCCGACGCCCACATGGACGTCTACGCCCACGGTCCCGCCACGCTCGGCGGACCGCTCGCCGACCAGGTGGCCCCGATGTGGCAGCACACGGGAGCGCCCTACGGCCCCGCCTTCATGGGCCTGGCCTCCGCCCTGTCCGGACTCACGCGGGGCGAGCTGCCCGCGGGCCTGCTCGGCATGCGCCTGGTCGCGCTGCTCGGCGTGGCCCTGATGGCGGTGGCCCTGCCCCGCCTCGCCCGGCACAGCGGCGCCGACCCGGCCGCGGCGCTCTGGCTCGGTGCCCTCAACCCGCTCGTCCTGCTGCATCTGGTGGCGGGTGCCCACAACGACGCCCTCATGCTCGGTCTGCTCGGCCTCGGCCTGGTCGCCGCGCGCGGCAGGGGTCCCGCCCTCGGTACAGTCGCCGCTGTGCTCGTCACTCTCGCCGCCCTGGTCAAGGCGCCCGCGGCGCTCGGCCTCCTCGCCGTGGTGGCCCTCCAGATGCGCGCCGGCCGGCGCCCCGTGCCGGCCGTCCTGACGACGGCGGTCGCCGCCGCCGGGACTACGGTGGCCGCCACCGCCGTGGCCGGCACCGGCTACGGCTGGATCGGCGCGCTGGCCACCCCGGTCTCCCCGCAGAACTGGGCGCTGACCAGCCTGCTCGGCCGGGCCACCGGCGCGCTGCTCGAACACCTGGGCAGCGGCCTGGCGCCGCTGGCCGTCCCGGCCTGGCACCTGCTCGGCCTCGCGATCACCGCGATCGCCGTGCTGCTGATCTGGCTGCGGCTGCGCCTCAGACCGGTGTACGCGCTCGGCCTCAGCCTGCTCGCCGTGGCCGTGTTCGGGCCCGCGATCCGCCCCTGGTACGTGCTGTGGGGCCTGTTCCTCATCGCCGCCGCCGCGCCCAGCACCTCGGTACGGCACCGGGTCGCGGCCCTGGCCGGGGTGCTCGCCCTCGCCGTGCTGCCCAGCGGCGGGCCCGCCGACACCGGGCAGTTGGTGCTCGCGGTCTCCGGCGGGGTGCTCGGCGTGGTCGTGCTGTGGCAGGCCCACCAGGCCGCGCAGGCCCCGGCCCCGGGGCGCGCCGCATGACGGGCCCCCGCACCGAACGGGGCCGGCTGTTCCTCGTCCTCGGCGTCGCCGCCGCGGTGACCGTGTTCACCGCCACCGTGCCGCTGCTGCGCGGCTTCTTCGACCTGCGCGTCTACTACGGCACCGTGCACACCTGGGTCCACCACGCCGGCCGGATCTACGACTACCGGGTGCCGGGCACCGCGTACGGCTTCACCTATCCGCCGTTCGCCGCCGTGCTCATGCTGCCGCTGGCGCCGATGGGCCGGGGCACCGCGATCGCCGCCTCCCTGCTGGTGAACCTGGCCGCGCTCGCGGTCGTCCTGTGGGCCTTGGCCGGCCCCGGCCTGCGGCGGCACGGCTGGTACAAGTGGTCGCTCGGCCTGTGCCTGCTCGCCCTGTTCGAACCCCTGCGGGACACCTTCAGCTTCGGACAGGTCAACCTGGTGCTGCTCGCGCTCGTGCTCACCGACGCATGGCTGCTGGCCGACGGCCGGGGCCGCTGGGCGGGCGCCGGGATCGGGCTCGCCGCGGCCGTGAAGCTCACGCCCGCCCTGTTCATCGGACTGCTGCTGCTCGCCGGGCGCCGACGGGCGGCCGTCACCGCGACGGCCGTGGCCGCCGCCGCGACCGCGCTGGCCGCCTGGGCGGATCCCGGCGCCTCCCGGTTCTACTGGACCGAGGCGCTGTGGGACACGGGCCGGGTGGGCCGCCTGGACTACGTCTCCAACCAGTCGCTGCAGGGAGTGCTGGCCCGGCTCGGCGAGACGGGCCGCCCGCTGTGGGCGACGGCGGCGCTGCTGACCCTGTGCGTGTGGGCGTGGCGGGCCCGCCGGGCGGCGACGGCCGGCGACTGGCAGGCCGCGTTCGCGCTCACCGGCGCAGCCGCCTGCCTGGTCAGCCCGATCACCTGGGTGCACCACCTGGTGTGGCTGCTGCCGTCCTTCGCCGTGCTGGTGCGCGCCGGGCATCCGCGGGTCGCGGGCGCGCTGTACGCCGTGATGTGCACCAGCGTGGTGTGGCTGTGGTTCGACGACGCCTCCGGCCCGGGCGGCTTCCTCGGCAGCAACACCTACACCTGGATCACCCTGGGCCTGCTGCTCGGCCTGCCGGCGGGTCAGCCACGCCGCTCGGGCCGGTCGCCCTTCGCCCGCAGCACCAGCGTCACGGCCGCCGCGCCGAGTCCGGCGAGCCCCAGCCCGACGGCGGTGCCGGACCAGTCCGAGCCGTCGTCCGGGGCCCCGGAGGTGGCCGCCGCCACGGGCACGGCCGGCTCCTGCCGGGGCGCCGGGCGCAGCGCGTCCAGCGAGCCCACCGGATCCACCCGCCCGGCCGCTCCGAAGCCCCAGTCGAGCAGCGCGCGGGCCTCCTCGTACACGGTCAACCCGCCACCGGCCTGAGGGTTCATCAGGGTCACCACGAGGGTGTGCCCGCCCCGGCGGGCGGCGGCCACGAGCGTGTTGCCGGCGTTGCTGGTGTAGCCGTTCTTGATGCCGACCAGCCCCGGGTAGGGCGCCACGCCGTCCTCGCCGGACAGCAGCCGGTTGGTGTTCTCGATGGCGTACGACGACCCGTCACCCGGGAACTGGGCCACGGCGGTGGAGCAGTACCGGGCGAAGTCGGGGTTGCGCAGACCCTCGCGTCCGAAGACCGCGAGGTCGAAGGCCGAGGACACCTGGCCGGGGGCGTCGTAGCCGTCGGGGGAGACCACACGGGTGTCCCGCGCGCCCAGCGTCCGGGCCTTCGTCTGCATGTGCCGGGCGGTGGCCTGCCAGCCGCCGGCCAGCGAGGCGAGCACGTGCACGGCGTCGTTGCCGGACTCGAGGAAGACCCCGCGCCACAGGTCCGCCACCTGGTAGGTGTGTCCCTCCTCGACCCCGACGAGGCTGCTGCCCTCGCCGACGTCCGCCAGTTCCTGGTAGCGCACGGTGTGCTCCAGGCCGCTGGGCAGCGTCGGCAGCACGGTGAGGGCGAACAGGGTCTTCATGGTGCTCGCGGGCGGCAGTGGGCGGTGCGCGCCGTTCGCGGCCAGCACCTCCCCGCTGTCGGCGTCGGCGACCAGCCAGGACAGCGCCGAGACGTCCGGCACCTCGGGGGCGCCCCGCCGCGGCCGGACCTGGGTGCCGGTGCGGTAGAGCAGGGACGCCCCGGGCATCGCCGCCCGGGGCGCGGGTGGCGCGGGGTCCCCGGCCCGGGTCCCGGCGGTGGCCGCCGGGCCCGCGACGGCGGCGGTGGCCGGCATGAGCGCCAGCACGCCCGCCACACACAGGGAGCAGGCCGACACGGCCGTCCGATATGTGAATCCGGTGATCATATGATCAACGTACGAACGTGCGGCGCGTGTGCCCTGCCGGCCGGGCCGTTCGGCCCAGGGGAGCAACCCGGATGACGCACCCGGGCCCCCGGTCAGCCGGTGGGCAGCGTCGGCCGGACCTGCCGCAGGAACGCCGCGTTGTCCGGGGTGGCGCGCAGCCGCTCCAGCAGGGTCTCCAGGGCGGCCGGTCCGCCCTCGCGGGAGCGCAGGACGCGGCGCAGACCCCGCGTGGCCGTCAACTCGGCCGGGGTGAGCAGCAGTTCCTCGCGGCGGGTGCCGGTGCCGTCGAGGTCCACGGCGGGGAAGACACGGCGGCCGGCCAGTTCCCGGTCCAGCCGCAGCTCCATGTTGCCCGTGCTCTTCAGCTCCTCGAAGAAGTAGCCGTCGGCGCGGGAACCGGTGTCCACCAGGGCCGTGGCGAGGAGGGTGAGCGAGCCGCCCTCCTCGGCCTGGCGGGCGGCGCCGAAGAACCGCTTGGGGCCGAGCAGCGCGCCCGCGTCGACACCGCCGCTCAGGGTGCGGCCGCCGGCCGCGGAGGCGTTGTTGTGCGCCCGGCACAGCCGGGTCAGCGAGTCCAGCAGGACGACGACGTCCTCACCGGCCTCGACCAGCCGCTTGGCGCGCTCGACGACGAGTTCGGCGAGCGCGATGTGCTCCTTGGCCGACCGGTCGAAGGTGGAGGCGTAGACCTCGCCGCGCACCGAGCGGCGCATCTCGGTGACCTCCTCGGGACGCTCGTCCAGCAGCAGGACCATCAGGCGGCACTCGGGGTGGTTGCCGGCCACGGCGGCGGCCAGCTGCTGGAGCAGCACCGTCTTGCCGCTCTTCGGCGGGGCCACGAGCAGGCCGCGCTGGCCCTTGCCGACGGGCGCGAAGAGGTCGGTGACGCGTCCGGCCAGCCCGGCCGCCGGGTGCTCCAGGCGCAGGCGCCGGTGCGGGTGGAGCGGGGTCAGGTCGCGGACTGCCGGCGGGCCCGGAGGTCCGCGGGGGCGCGTCCGTCGACGCGTGCGATGTCGGTGAGGGGGCGCCCGGCGCCCCGGACGCCCTCGACGAGGTCGCCCTTGCGCAGTCCGCAGCGGCGGATCAGCGCCGGCGGAACCTGCGGGTCGGCGGGGGAGGGGAGCAGGGTGGGGGACCTCAGGTGCCCCCTGCCCTGCGCGTCGATGTCGAGGACACCGGTGACGAGCCGGGCCGCGGGGCCCTGCTGGGCCACGGGAGGGTGTTCGAGCGTGGTGGTCATGAACGAGGGTCCTTTCGAGGACGGAGAAGCGAGGAGAAGGGGGGGAGAGGCCGCGAGCGGGAGGCGGGCACAGCTGCCTCCGGGCGGCGGGAACGGCGCCTCGGACCTGGCGGGAACGCGCTGGTCGCGGGGTGGTGCCGGGAAGAAGCCCGGGCCGGTGGAGAACCTCGGCCGAGGGGCTGGAGGAGAGGACGGCGACATCGGTGCCGTTACGAGGGGCACGCATATGCGCTGATCGCACTATACCCGTGCGTCCACATCCGTCAACATGATGGCGTCCGCGTCTGTTCCCGGACCGTCCCCTCCCGTACGACCGTCAGGAGACCCGGTGGAGAACTCCCCCGTCAGGCCCCCGCACCGCCTCGACCCCTCCGGGGGCTGCCCGCACGCCGACAACGCGCGGCTGCTCGCCCGCGGGGCCGTGGCTCCGGTGGAACTCCCCGGCGGGATCGAGGGGATGGCCGTGCTCGGGCACGAGGCGCTCAGGGAGTTCCTCCAGCATCCGGAAGTCGCCAAGAACGCCCGCCACTTCACCGCACTCGGCGAAGGACGGGTCGGCGCAGGCTGGCCGCTGCTGACCTTCGCGACCGTGCCCGGCATGACCACCGCCGACGGCGCCGATCACCGGCGGCTGCGCGGCCTGGTGAGCCGCGCGTTCACACCCCGGCGGATCGATGAACTGAGACCGCGCGTCGAGGAGTTGACCGAGTCCCTGCTCGACGACCTGGCGCGGGCCGCCGCCGAGGGCGACGGCGTGGCCGATCTGCGGCGGCACTTCGCGATGCCCCTGCCGATGGGGGTCATCAGCGAACTCCTCGGCGTGGACGTCGAGTTCCGCGAGCGTCTGCACCACCTCAGCAGCCAGGTCGTGGCCACCGACCTGGGGCCGGCCGAGGTCATCGCCGCCAACCGCGAACTGGTCGCCGTGCTCGGCGAGATCGCCGCCGGGAAGGACGCACACCCCGGGGACGACCTCACCAGCGCGCTCATCGCCGCCCGCGACGAGGGCGGCGACCGGCTCAGCCAGGAGGAGCTGATCGGCACCCTGGTCCTGATGATCGTCGCCGGGCACGAGACCACCCTCAACCTGATCACCAACGCCGTGCGCGCCCTGTGCGGCCACCGCGACCAGCTCGATCTGGTGCGCATGGGCGTGGCGAGCTGGGCCGACGCGGTGGAGGAGACCCTGCGCTGGGACGCGCCGGTCAGCTACTTCCCGTTCCGCTACCCGGTGCGCGACCTGACCGTCGGCGGCACGCCGATACCCGCGGGCACCCCTGTGCTCGCCGGCTACTCGGCCGCAGGCCGGGACGCGGCCGCGCACGGCCCCGACGCCGACCGGTTCGACGTCACCCGCCCCGCCCGGCCCGACGCCGTGCGCCACCTGTCCCTCGGGCACGGCGCCCACTACTGCCTGGGCGCCCCGCTGGCCCGGCTGGAGGCCACGGTCGCGCTGGAGCGGTTGTTCGCCCGCTTCCCGGCCCTCACCCCCGCCGTGCCCGAGACCGAACTGGCCCCGCACGCCGGGTTCGTGGGCAACAGCGTGCGCGCCCTGCCGGTACGACTCGCACCCGCCCTCGGCTGAGCGCACACGGGCCGCACGAACCGCCGACAGGCGCGTGCGACGAGGGGCCGGGGCCGGGTGCCTCGGCCCTCGGGTGCGCGGGCGTGTCATGGTTCCGTGGCAGATGTCCCCAGACCCCAACGATTGTGGACGTCAGGGGACTTGACCGCCAACCATGCACTATCTTCACGACATGTCCACGCCACCGCAGCCCCCGCAGCCGGCCGACCGGCCGGCGCCGCAGCAACCGGCCGTCCCGCCGCAGCCGACGGCTTACCCGTACCCGAGCCCGCAGTCCGCGGCGCCGGGGACCTTCTATGCGCAGCCCACACTGGTCGGTGGACCCGTCCAACCGCCGCTCGGGCAGCCGCAGCCGGGGAACCCCTACGCCCAGGCGCCCCAGTACGGCCCCCTGCCGGTACCGGCGCCGGGCGGCAGCGGCGGGGCGGGAAAGGCCGTGCTGTGGGCCGTCGTCGGAGCGGTGGTCGCCTCCGCCGCCTGGGCGGCCGGCGTCCTCCTCGTCGGCGGCACGGGCGCCGCCGCGGACCTGCGCGGTTACTCGGCCCCCGCCAACATGTGCTCCAGCGCCGACTACTCGTCCTTCAAGACCGAGTACCCCCAGGACGACTCCGCGCCGACGAAGACCTCCCTCAAGGACGCGGCCCTGGACGAGAGCTTCTGCAGCGTGGGCCTGAAGAAGTCCGGCTCGACCTACGCGGACGCCTACCTCTCCATGCAGCTGGACCTGCACAAGAAGACCGATCCGGGGCCCGAGTTCACCGCCACCTGGAAGAACTACGGCGACAGCCACACCGGTTACGACGTCTCCCCGGTCAAGGGCATCGGCGACGAGGCCTACCTGGTCAGCCAGGACACCACCAACGGCTCCACCAGCGGATCCCGCTACGCCACCCTCGCCGTCCGCGACGGCTGGGTGACGTACACGATGAGCTACAGCGTCTACCTGAGCTCCTACGACCAGGACAAGAACCCGCCCGCGCTCACCGACGTGGACGACTGGCTGAAGAAGGACGCCGGGGCGACGCTGGACCGGCTGAAGGGCTGAGCCCGCAGGGCACCGGTCTCCCGCCGTGCGCACCCCGTGCGGGAGGCCCCGACCGCGACCGTCGACGGGGCGCCGACGAGCCTCACGCCGGGGGCCCCGTCACCCCGACCAGGCGGCGCCGGTCACGCCGACCGCGCCTCCGCCTCCTGCGCGATCTGCTCGAAGCGGGCGCCCATGGCCTCGGCGAGGGCCTGCAGGCCCGACAGCGGGCGGACCATCACCATGAAGTCGTCGATCAGGCCCTCCTCGTTCACGTGCAGGAAGTCGCAGCCGGTCAGCTGCCGGTCGCCGACCCGTGCGGTGAAGACCAGCGCGTGATCGGCGCCGGCCGGGTCGCCGATCTCGCGGACGTAACGGAAGTCCTCGAACACCTGGGAGACCGCGCGCAGGATCGCCGCGGTGATCGGCTTGCCGGGATACGGCTTGAAGACGGCCGGGCTGGAGAACACCACGTCCTCGGCCAGCAGCGCCTCGGCGGCGGCCAGGTCCCCTGCCTCGATCGCCTCGCGGAAGGCGTGCATCGGATCACCCCTATAGTCAACTAATTGAATAGGTGCGGATGAGATTAATCAACGGCTGCTAGCCTGTCCAACATGTCGCTCAGGTACGCCGTCCTGGCCGCCCTCCTGGAGGGCGAGGCCTCGGGCTACGAACTGTCGAAGGTGTTCGACGTCTCGCTCGCGAACTTCTGGCCCGCCACCCCCCAGCAGCTCTACCGGGAGCTGGAGCGCCTGGCGCAGGACGGTCTCGTCCGGGCCCGGACCGTGGAGCAGGAACGGCGGCCCAACAAAAGGATGTTCACGCTCACCGAGGCCGGCCGGGCGGAGCTGGGCGCGTTCGCCGCCGAGCCGCCCAGGCGGCCCACCGCCATCCGCGACGAACTCCTCATCAAGATCCAGGCGATGGACGGCGGCGACCCGGAGGTCACCCGGTCCCTGATCGAGGAGCGCAGGGGCTGGGCGCGCGGAAAGCTGGACCGCTACGAACGGGTGCGCGACCGGCTCCTCGACGGGCGCACGGAGGAGGAGCACCTGCGCACCGCCGACCGCGTCGGGCCGTATCTGACCCTGATGGCCGGGATCGCCTTCGAGGAGGAGAACCTGCGGTGGTGCGAGCGGGCGCTCACGGTCCTGGAGCGGCGCATGGCACTGGGCCTGGGCTGACGCGATGTTCGGACCAGAAGGCCCCACGCTGCGCGAACTCGCCGTACAGGCGCTGTCGTCCGTCGAGCACGGCTACGACCTGCTCGCCCCGAAGTTCGACCGCACCCCCTTCCGTACGCCCGACGTGGTCCTCGGCCCGGTGGCACGGGCACTCGCCGAGCTCGGCCCGTTCGAGGACGGGCTCGACCTGTGCTGCGGCACCGGGGCCGGGACCGAGGTGCTGGCCGGGCTGTGCCGCCGGAGCGTCACCGGGGTGGACTTCAGCGCGGGCATGCTCGATGTCGCCCGGCACCGGGTCCGGCCCGCCGGCGGGACCGGGATCGCCTGGGTGCGCGGCGACGCCCGGGCCCTGCCGTTCACGGCCGCCTTCGATCTCGCGGTCAGTTTCGGGGCGTTCGGCCACTTCCTGCCCAGGGAGCTTCCCGGGCTGTTCGCCGGGGTCCACTCGGCGCTCCGGCCCGGGGGTGTCTTCGCCTTCCCGGTGCTCGCCCCGCCCCGCCCGACGGACCCCGCGTACTGGATGCTGCTCGGCTTCGACGCGGTGATGCGGGTGCGCAACGCCCTGTGGCGGCCGCCGTTCGTCATGTACTACCGGGCCTTCCGCCTCGGCACCGTACGGGAGGAGCTGACCCGGGCCGGGTTCACGGTCGAGCTGCGTGCCCTGCCCGGACTCGGGCGGCGCGCCGACGGCGGCCCGCGGGGCCGGCTGGTGACGGCCCGGAAGGTCAGCCGGCTGCGGGCAGTGTGAACTCGTAGACCAGCGCGTCCTGTTCGGCGTTCACGACCAGGTCGGTGATCTCCAGCGGGCGGGCGTACTGGTCGTGCACCCGCCGGGTGACCAGGACCGACGACGCGTCGCCGACCTGGGTGATGGCGTCCCGGTGGTGCAGGGCCAGACCGGCCTTGCGCATCCAGTCGTAGGCCCGCCGCAGCTGCGCGGGAGTGGCCCCGTCGGCCCGGTCGCGGTACCGGGCCAGCTCCGCCACCTCGGCGAGCGCCACCGCCGAGAACGAGGTGACCGCCGTGCGCAGCGCCCGGCCGTCCGGGGTGGCCGAGCGGTAGCGGTGCACCAGGGTCGGGCGCTGCGGGGCGAGCCCCAGCGCCCGCGCGTGCTCGGGCGGCGGCGCCTCCCAGGTCACCGTGGCCCGGTCGACCGCGCACGGGTCGGCCGGGCTGGCGCCCACCGGAAAGGTCAGCGACTGCGGTGTCTCGACCGGCCGGCCGGGCAGCGTGGCATGGGTGCCCCGCCGGTCGGTGGCGACCACGCCGCCGCGGCGCAGCACCTCCAGCGCCTGCCGGACGGTCTCCCGGCTGACCCCGAAGTGCGCGGCCAGGTGCCGCTCGCCCGGCAGGCGTTCGCCCGGCGGAACGGTGCCCTCGCGCAGTTCGTCGAGCAGCAGCGCCGCCACCTGCGCGTACAGGGGCCGGTCGGTGGACTGGGAGGGTTCGTGCGGGGTGGTGCGGGCCATGCCGCGCCTCCTGTTGGTGACAAGACGTAGCCGTGCGGGCTCATTGCGCGACCACAATTAGCATTGGTCTAAACCACAAGGGAAGAGCGGTCCGCCGGTTCGGCCGAAACCCACCCGCGCGATCTTTCGGTCACCCGGCCCGGGCGTCGCCGGTCACAGGGCCCGGTAGAGGGCGTCGATCAGCGCCGTCTTCCGGGGGTCGTCGGCGATGCGCGGCCCCATCCGGTTCATGACGTAGCCCAGCGACACGCCCGCCTCGGGGTCGGCGAGCCCGCACGAACCGCCGAACCCGTCATGACCGAAAGCCCGCGGATTGGGGCCGTACGAGCCCTGGGGTCCGCTCAGCCACAGGCCGAGCCCGACCTCGGTCTCGCCCTCGAAACCCGCCCCCAGCACCAGGTCGCGGCAGGCACCCTGGCCCTCGCGCACCCGCTCCGCCGCCTCCGGTGAGAGGATGCGCCGGCCACCGGCCGAACCGCGGCCGGCGAAGACGCCGTACAGCGCCGCGACCGCCCGTGCCGTGCCGTGCCCGTTCGCGGCCGGGATCTCCGCGGCCCGCCAGGCGGGCGTGTTGGCCTCGGCCGCCCCGACCACGGGGTTGGCCAGCGCCGCGACGGCGGCCGGGGCCAACTGACGGAAAACGGCCGCCTGCTGATCCGCCGACATGGCCGGCGGGCGGACCAGCTCGGCCGCCCGGCCGTACTCCTGGGCCGGCAGGCCGACGGTGAAGTCGATCCCGAGCGGTCCGGTCACCTCGCGCCGCAGGAAGGCACCCGGCAGCAGGCCGGAGATCCGGCGTACGACCTCGCCGACCAGGAAGCCGTACGTCAGCGCGTGGTACCCGGACCGCGTCCCCGGCTCCCACCAGGGCTCCGTCGCCGCGAGCCGCGAGGTGGTCGTCCGCCAGTCGTACAGGTCGTCCAGGGAGTGCGGCTCGCGCAGCCCCGACAGCCCGGCACGGTGCGACAGCAGATGCCGCACGAGCACCTTCTCCTTGCCCGCGGCCGCGAACTCCGGCCAGTACACGGCGACCGGTGCGTCGAGGTCGAGCAGTCCGCGGTCGGCGAGGACGTGCGCGCACAGCGCCACCGGGCCCTTGGTGGTCGACCACACGTTCACCAGCGTGTCCCGCTTCCAGGGGCGTACCCGGGCCGGGTCGGCCCAGCCGCCCCACAGGTCCACCACCGTCTCCCCGTCGACGGTCACCGCCAACGCGGCGCCGAGTTCGCCCCGTTCGCGGAAGTTCTCCTCGAACGCCTCCCGGACCGCCGCGAACCGCGGATCGCAATGGCCGTGGACCGGTGACTGCTGTGTCTGCCGTGCCTCGTGCGCGGACATGGGCCCTCCGTGGTCGCCGGGGAGCCCGGGCCTCGATGCCACGGCCCGGGCTCCCCGAACGTACCGACTGGTCGGACTGGAGGGAAGGCCGGGGGAGGGGGAGCGTACGGCTCAGGCGTACGACCTCGGCCAGCGCACCTTCGCCGCCTCGTGGAAGGGGGCGCCCTCGTGGTCGTTGAACTCGTACACCTCGATCGCCTTGTCCTCGTGCGCCCAGGCGTTGACGCCGCGCACACGGTCGACGGCGGGCAGGTCTCGTCCTCCAGGGCGGTCGAGAACAGGGCCGGGGCCCGGCCGCAGGCCGCGAAGTGCACCCCGTCGAAGTAGGACAGGGTGCGCAGCACGTCCGCCGAACGGCCGCGGTGCGTCCTGAGGAACAGGCCGATCTCCCGGTACGGATGACGGTCCGGCAGGGTCGTCGCGCGCGGGAAGTCGCACAGGAACGGCACGTCCGGCGCGACCGCGACCAGGTCGGGCGCACGAGAACCTGCTGTACGCGTCGACGGGCCGGGCGCACTTCGTGATGGACACGCGGGGGCAGGGCAGCGTCTGGGGCGGCACGGCCGACCCGGTGGGCGCGTCGCCCGCCTTTCCCGGCTTCATGACGCCGGGGCCGGCCGCGCCCGCCGCCGTAGCCTATGAACTCCACGACCAGCGGCAGCGGCCGCGTGGCGCCGGCCGGCAGGCGCAGCCGGCCCTTGACGGCGTGCCCGCCGAATCCGGCGAACGTCACGTCGTACACCTCGACCGTGGACAGCCCGGTGTCCACCGGCTCGAAGCGGGCGTCCAGTTCGTGCTCGCGCGCCTGCCACAGGGTCTTGTCCCAGAAGGCGTCGAAGTCCTCGGGTTCGGCCGACTCGCTGCGTCACTCACGGAGTTCGTCGAGGGAACGGTCGAACAGGGCCATCGACAAGCGCCTTCGTGAACGGAGATGCGTCAGGCCACCGTACGCAGGGCCGCGGGATCAGGCCCTCGGCTGGGTCCACTTGGGTCCCGTGCGCGCCCACTCACGCTCCCACTCGGCGAGCCGGTGGCGCAGCGCGATCCGGCGCTCGACGGCATGGCCGAGGAGCACCACCCCGCCGGCGCCCGCCGCCGCGCAGATGCCGATGGTGACCGCGTGCTGCCAGATCGCCACGTCGTCCGGGGGCGCGGCGACATTGCGGTCCCGGGAGTCGAACCACACCGACACCGTGTCACCGGTCCGGGTCCCGGCCGGCACCCGCGCCCACGCGGTCCTGGTCCCCTTGCCGGGCTCGGTCCAGCGGACCTCGGCCCGGTACGGATGCGCGCGGTCGCCCTGGACGGTGGGCACCCGCCGGGGCGGGTCGCCGAACACCGTGGCACTCACCTCGTGGCGCGTCGCCCGCTCCGCCGCCGCGACCGCCTGGGCCCGGCCATGGGCGTGCAGCCCCGCGGCCACGCCCACCAGGGGCGCGACCACGAACAGCAGGACGGCGACGACCAGCACCGTCCACGACTCCATGACGTCCGACCGGCGCCGCAGCGGATTGCGCCGCCAGCGCCAGCCACGCACCCGGGTACGCATGCCCACCTCCTCGCCGCCGCAGCCGGAGAGCGGGACGGGCCGGGTCGCCGGTCCGCCGCGCCCGCCCCCTGCCTACGCACACGAGCGTCCACACCCGTCACGTACCCCGTTCGGCGCACCCTCTTCACCCGGCGAACCGCGAGTTCAGGCCCACCTGAAGCACGGAACGGGCCATGCGCCCCACGATCGCGCGACCTGTCCGAGGCCGCGACCCGGGCGCGAAGGGCCGGTTCCGGCCGGTCGGCGCCGCCGGGTCCGGTGGTCTAGCCGAAGCGCTCGATGCGGATGCGGTCCACCGGCTGACCGGCCTCGACGAGCAGCCGTGAGACATGTTCCGCGAACCCGTTCGAGCCGCACACGTAGGCCTCCCACCCGCCGGGAGGCCCCTCGGCCAGGAGCGGTGCCACGTGCCCGGCCGCGATCCGGCCCACCGGTACCCCGGGCGGGGCGCCGCGGGTGAACACCGGCGTCGTCTCCGCGCCCAGCTCCCGCGCGTAGATCAGCTCCTCGGGGCTGCGCGCGGACACCAGCATCCGCAGCGGCACACCGAGGCCCTGTGCCCGGTGGTGCCGGACCATCGACATCAGCGGTACGACTCCGGAGCCGGCGCCGAGGAGCAGCGCGGGCCGGTCGCCCGGCCAGGCGAAGAAGCCGCTGAGGGGACCGCGCACCTCGACCGTGTCGCCGGGCCGGGCCACCGTGTGGAACCAGCCGGAGACCTCGCCGTCCGGCACCCGGTCCAGGGTCAGCTCGATGTGCCCCGAGCCGTCCGGGGCGGACGCGATCGAGTAGTGGCGCTGTGCCGTGTAGCCGTCCTCGGCGGTCAGCCGCAGCAGCAGGTGCTGGCCGGGCAGGTGCCCCGCCCAGTGCGGCACCGCCAGGCGGAAGGTGGCCGCGTGGGGCGTCTCGTGCCGGACCTCCGTGAGCGTGGCCCGCTGCCAGACCGCCGCGGCCTGCTCGCTCACGGCGATGCGTCCGGGCACCGCGAACGCCGTCGTGGGGCCGCCCCCGCCGGGCACGACCGTCGTCGTCACCGTCTCAGTCACCGGAGTACCGCTGCTCCTCCCAGGGGTTGCCGCGCGCGTGGTAGCCGTTGCGCTCCCAGAACCCCTGCTCCTCGTGGTCGAGGAGCGTGATGCCCGCGATCCACTTGGCACTCTTCCAGAAGTAGAGGTGGGGCACGACCAGCCGGGCCGGACCGCCGTGCTCGGGCGGCAGGGGCTTGCCGTCGAACTCCCAGGCGATCCAGGCCCGTCCGCCGGTGAGGTCGGCGAGCGGCAGGTTCGCGGTGTAGCCGGTGTGGGAGCGGGCGATCGCGTGGGTGGCGGACGCACGGGGCCGCACCGCGTCGAAGAAGGCGTCGAGCGACACCCCGCCGAACCGCACACCGAACTTCGACCAGCCGGTCACACAGTGGATGTCGCCGTCGTACGCCGACGCGGGCAGTGCGCGTGCCGTGTCCCAGTCCCAGGTGTGCGGCCGCTCGACCAGACCGTCGATGCGGAAGGACCAGTCGGCCGGCGCGAGGTCCGGGGTGACCTCGGCGGACAGGACGGGCCATTCGTCGCGCGCGTCGTACTGCCCGGGGGGCAGTCCCGGGTTGTCCTGGCGCGGGCGGCCCGTGAAGCCTCGCGTGACGTTCATGCTTCAACCGTACGCTGTCGTGCCGGGTGCTCCGTCCCAGGTCACCGACCGGATCATTGCGACCGCGGGAACACCCTCCAGGACCGGGAATACCGGCCGGGCGCCGCTCCTTGGCGTTCGGTGCCGGGCACCGGTGCGCCGGTGGGAGCGCGAGAGAAGTGAGGAACGAGGATGCAGGTGCACGTCCGCAGGACTCCGAGCGAGGTGGCCTCGTGACCCTCACCACCAGCCCCGGCGGCCCCGGCCGGGCCGCCGGCGACACCCCGCACGTCCTCGACAACCCCGCCCACGCCTCGCTGACCGGACCGCACGCCCGCTTCGCCGAGCGGCGCGGCCGGGTCCTGCGCTACCCGCCCGACGTCTCCCCGTGGCTCGCCCTGCCCGACGAGCCGGACGCCCAGGACTGGGCGGACCTCGCCGCGCTGGCCGGTCCGGGCGCCGAGATCGACCTGCCCGGCTTCCGCGGGCGGCTGCCCGACGGCTGGGAGGTCACCCAGCGGATCGAGGGCGTCCAGTTCGTGGACGACGGCCTCGCAGCCGCCCCGGACCCGGAGGCCGTCCGCCTCGGCCCCGCGGACGTGCCCGAGATGCTCGACCTGGTGGCGCGCACCAGGCCCGGGCCGTTTCTGCCGCGCACCGTCGAACTCGGCACCTACCTCGGCATCCGGCGGGGCGGCGCGCTGGTCGCCATGGCGGGGGAGCGGATGCACCCGCCGGGCTGGACCGAGATCAGCGCCGTCTGCACCGACCCCGCCGCCCGCGGCGAGGGCCTCGCCACCCGTCTCGTCCTCGCCGTCGCGCACGGCATCCGGGAGCGCGGCGAGACGCCGTTCCTGCACACCGGCGCCCGGAACACGAACGCCATCCGGCTCTACGAGTCCCTCGGCTTCCGGCTGCGCCGCCCGACGGCCTTCCTCATGGCGAGGGCACCGCGGCGGCTGACGGACGGCCCCGCGACGGCGGTACCGGTGCGGTAGGGGCACGGGCGGGGCCACGGGGTACGAAGGCGGCCGTCGCCCGGTCCAGGCGGGCTCGGTATCGGCGGCCGTCGCCCGGTTCACGCGGCCTCGGCTGCTGGTGCCCGGTTCAGGGGGACTCCGCGTCGGCCGGTCCCGCGTTGTACCGCTCCAGATAGGCCGCGAACCTCACCAGGTCCTCCGCCGGCCAGTCCGCGAGCCGCTCCCGGAACGCGGTCCGGCGGCTCCGGGTGACCTGGGCGAGGATCTCCTCGCCCGCCTCCGTCAGATGCAGCACCTGGACCCGGTGGTCCTCGGGGTCCAGGCGGCGCTCTATCAGCCCGGTCCGCTCCAGCGCGGCCACCTGGCGGCTCACCGTGGACTTGTCCAGGGCGTAGTGGGCCGCGAGGTCCGTGGCCCGGCATCCCCCGCTCTCCTCCAGCTCGCCGAGCAGGGTGTACGACACCAGCGACAGCTCGGGGTGCATGCGGCCCGCCGAGGCGCGGGCCCGGCGGGCGAAGATCGACATCTCGCGCTGGATCGTCTCGACGGCCGACTCCGCTGCGCTCACGGGAATACCTCCTCCGGCGTTGTAGTTGTATTGTACAACTTGAAACTGGAGTTGTATAAGCCAACCATTGGAGGCCGTGCGCGATGAGGTCACCGGCACTGCGCCATGTGCTCACGCACCTGATCACCCCGCTGCTGATGTGCATAGGCATGGGGCTCGCCTACATGGGGGCGTTCGTCACCCCCGAGCCCCACCATCTGCCCGTCGCCGTCGTGGGCAGCGCTCCCCGGGCGAAGGTCTTCGCCCAGACCGTGAAGGACACCGCGGGGGACAAGCTCGACGTCCGCACGGTCGCCACCCGCGCCGACGCCGTCGCCCTGCTGAAGTCCCGCGAGGTGACCGGCGCCTACGTGCCCGGCGCCAGGGCGCCCGAGCTGCTGGTGGCCAGTGCCGCCTCCGACATGGGTGCGACCGCGGCGGAGAAGGTCTTCACCCCCGTCGCCGCCCAGGAGGGCGCCCCGCTCAAGGTCACCGACGTGGCCCCGCCGGCCGCCGACGACCCCACCGGCCAGGGCCTGTTCTTCCTGCTGATCGCTCTCAGCATCGGCTCCTACGCCTCGGTCGCCGCCCTCGGCGCCGCGGGCGCCGCCCTGCCGATGCGGGTACGGGCGCTGCTCACGCTCGGCGTCTCCGCGGCGGTCAGCGGCATCGGCGCGCTGCTCGCCGGGCCGGTGTTCCACCTCGCCCACCACGACCTCGCCGGCGTCTGGGGCATGGCCTGGCTGTACTCGGCGGGCATCCTGTTCATCGGCGTAGGACTGCACACCTTCCTCAAGCGGTGGACCACGCTGACCATGATGGTGCTGTTCGTGATGCTGAACTTCACGAGCTCCGGCGGGCTGTTCCGCCCCGAGCTGCAGAACGGCTTCTTCGGGACGCTGCACGCCTTCTGGAACGGCGCCGGGTTCGTCGAGGGCGCCCGCAGCCTGCTCTACTTCGGCAGCGACGGCCTCGGCCGCAACGTGTGGACGCTCGCGGTCTGGCTGCTGGCCGGCCTGGCCCTCACCGCCGCCGCGGCCCTGTACGAGCGGGGCCCCCGGGTCCGGGAGACCACCGCCCGCCACGGCCACCGGACCCCGCCCGCGCCCGCCCCGGTGCCGGCCGGGCGGGAGGCCGTGGAAGAAGCGGGTGCGGAGGAAGAGGTCGAGGAGACCGTCGGCGTCTGACCGCACGCCGACCGTGCGGGGGAGCACCGCCCGGCAACGGGCGGAGCCCCCGGCCCCCCGCTCATCCCGGCGCCGAGCCGATGGTCACCACCCGCGCCCACGCGGGCGGTGAGTCCGGCCGGTGGTCGGGATCGTCCTCGTCCCAGGACCCGGAGGCGCGCGGGAACAGCCCCACCACCGTCCGGCACGCCGGGCGGGCCTGCGGCCACGGCGTCCGACCGTCGGTGAGAACCACCACCACGTCGGGGCGCGTGCGCAGCGCCCGGGCGAACCCGGTGCGCAGATCCGTACCCCCGCCGCCCACCAGCTCGATGCCCTCCGCCCGGCACACCGGCTGCACGCTCCGGGCCGCCGCGTCGCACGACAGCACACTGACCAGGTCGCGACGGCCGCCCACGGCCCGGGAGATCGCGGCCACCTCCAGCAGCGCGCTGCCCAGCTCGTCGTCGCTCACCGACCCGGACGTGTCGACCACCACGCAGACCCGCGGCGGCCGGCGCCGCAGGCTCGGCAGCACGACCCCGGGCAGTCCGGCCGAGCGGCGCGCCGGCCGGCCGTAGCTGTAGTCCCCGTCCGCACCCGGGCCGGACACCGCGGAGCGCAGCGCCGCGCCCAGCAGCTCCCGCCAGGGCTGCGGCGGATGGAACACCTCCCGCGCCCACCGCCGCCAGCTCTTCGGAGCGTCTCCGGGGCGGCCGTTGATGCCCTGCGCCACCCGGAACCGCACCGCGTCCCGCTCCTGGTCACTGAGCCCGTGCGCGCCGTCCGGGCCCAGGTCCCACTCCCGTCCGAGCCCGTCGGCGCCGCTGCCGCAGTCCAGCCAGGCCAGCCGCGCCAGCCAGGGCCCGAGCCGGAACTGGCGCAGGTAGTCCTCCAGCAGCTCGCCCTCGGGCAGCCCCAGCGTCCCGGGGGTCACGGCGCCCTCAGGGGGCACCAGACCGTCGCCGTACACGTCGTCGTTGATCTCGCAGTCCGCGGCGATGTTCATCCGCAGCCGCTGCGCGGGACCGGTCAGCCCGCGCTCGCGTGCGACCCGGTCGCTGCGTCCGTGATGGTCGCGCAGCAGGTGCGTCACCTCGTGCACCCACACCCCGGCCAGCTCCTCCACCGGGGTGCGCGCCACGAACGCCGGGGAGACGTAGACCCGCCAGTACCGGTCGACGGCCATCGTCGGCACCCGGCGCGACTCCACCGGGTGCAGCGCGAACAGCGCCGTCGCCAGATACGGCCGGACACGGGCCGCGTGCAGCCGGGCGGCGAACAGCTTGCCGAGGTCCAGCGCCCCGGTCGTGCCCGCCGTCACCGGCGCCCCCGGGAGGCGAGCGCGGCCCGGCGGGCGGCCTCGTCGGCCCGCCGGGACAGGGACACCGCCCCGGCGAGCCGCTCGATCGCCGCCGGTACGTCCCAGTCGCCCTGCCGCAGCGAGGCCAGGGTGGTGGCGGGGACCACCACCACGTCGGGCGCGCCGGTCTCCATGGCCCGCACCAGCAGGGCCCAGGCCGCGTCCCAGCGGGCCCGCTCCGGCCGCTTGCGGACGGCGTCCACCACGCCGTCCAGCACCGCCTGGCGCAGGTCCCCGCGTTCGGGCAGTTCGGCGCCGGCCGGGTCGGCGAGCAGCTCCTCCGGGTCGGGCAGGTCCATCCGGTCCAGGCTCGCCAGCAGCTCCAGGCCCGGTCCGTCCCCGACGGTTCCCCGGACCAGCAGGGACAGCACGTCCCGCGAGGACCCGGCGGCGGTCGCGAAGGCGATCAGGCGCAGCGTCGCCTCCCAGCTCCGGGGTGACGGCCACGCACCGCCCCGGCGGCTCTCCCCGTCGGGCAGCCGGTGCACCAGGCCCGGCCGCGCGGTCAGGAACCCGCACACGGCGCGACGGGCGAAGGCCACGGACTCCGGCAGCCGCTCCGGGCGCAGCCGGGGCAGCGTCGCGTGCGGCCAGGTCCCGCCGAGGCCGCGCACCACGACGTCGTGGTCGTGCGTCCACTGCAGGTGCACGAACCGGTTGGCCAGCGGCGGGCTCAGTTCCCAGCCGTCGGCCGCCGAGGAGCGCGGGTTGGCGGCCGCCACGATACGGACCCCGGGTGGCAGGGTCAGCGCGCCGACGCGCCGCTCCAGCACGAGCCGCAGCAGGGCCGCCTGCACGGCCGGGGGCGCGGTGGACAGCTCGTCGAGGAACAGCAGCCCCCGCCCGGCCCGGACGAGCCGCACCGCCCAGTCCGGAGGTGCCATCGGGACGCCCTGGACGGCGGGATCGTCCCCCACCACGGGCAGCCCGGAGAAGTCGGACGGTTCATGGACGCTCGCGATGACGGTCGTCAGCGGCAGGTCCAGCGCCTCGGCCAGCCGGGTCAGCGCCGCGGTCTTACCGATGCCGGGTTCGCCCCACAGCAGCACCGGCAGGTCCGCGGTCACGGCCAGGGTCAGCGCCTCCAGCTGGGTGTCGGCCCGCGGTTCGGTGGTGGTGTCGCCGAGCGCGGCCAACAGGGCCCCGGCGACGTCGAGTTGGGAGTCGGAGGAGAGAACGGCGGAAAAATGTGCGGACATGGGTGATCACCTGAGGGTGTGAGTAGGGGACGGCGAAGGGGAGTTCAGCGCCGGGACGACGCGCGGCGCGGGCGGCGGTCACGGCCCGGCCGGCGGTCCGGGTCACGGCGGACCGGGTCGTCCCCGATCAGGCCGGCCCGGTACAGGCCGTAGGTGATGCGCCGTTCGGCCGCGGACGCCAGTTCGTCCCGCAGGGGGCCCGGGCGCAGCACCGCGTCGGGGCCGAGCAGGCCCTCGACCACGGCCACGGCGCCCGCCGTGTCACCGTGGTCCAGACGCTCACGGACGCCGGTGAGGCACTCCGGACGGCGGTGCGCCTCGTCGACGGCCCGCAGACAGGGCAGCGGCGGGCCGCCGAGCGCGAACAGCAGTTCCTCACGCCGGATTTCGGCCGGATCGTGGTCCAGTGGTGCCAGTGCGCCGTCGACCGGGCCGATCCGGTGCGTGGCCCCCCGGCACTCCACGAGCCGGGCCCCGCCCACGGGATCGGGAGCGCGGGGCGGTCCGGACGGCGCACGGCCGGGTGCCAGCGCGTCGGCCACCAGCGGATGCAGCCGGCCCGGCCCGATCAGCCCGGCGCGCAGCAGCTCCAGGTCCGGCAGTACCCAGGTCGCCGCGTCGGGCAGGACGGGCAGCGCGGACAGGCCGCCCGCGGACCCGGTCGCGATCCGCGTGCTCCCGCCGGTGCCCGCCGGGTCCGGCTCCAGGACCAGCCGGCGCCCGCCCCCGAGGCGCACCGTGAACGGGCCGCCGGGGCGTCCCTCGGCGCGCAGCAGAAGGGCTGCCTCCGCGGTCCACCGCGCGACGGCGCACCCGTGGCCCGGCGGTACGAGCCCCAGCGGATCGTGGTCCGGCGGCACCGGCCCCTCGGCCCCCGACCGCAGGCGGAGTTCGGCCGCCCGGCCGGCGTCCCAGAGGTGCCGGTGCAGGTCGAGCCGGTAGCGCCGGTCGGGCCGGGGATGCGGGTGCCGTCGGGTGTCGGCGTGGGCCGGATCCCACAGGGTGAGGCCGACCCGCTGGCCGGCATCGGCCCAGGCGGGCGCGGTCCGGGCCACCAGGTGGAGGGGACCCGCGCGGCCGGGCCGGTCGTACCGGGCCAGTGTGAGGGTCAGGCCGGGGCGCAGCAGCCCGTCGGGCGCGATCCTCGGCAGGTGCCAGCGCAGCAGGTCCGGCGCGAGCCGGCGGAGGTCGGAGCGGACCCGGGTCGCGAGGTCGCGGCCGTGGGCGCGGGCCACGGAGCGCAGATCGAGATCGGCGTCGAAGCGGGCGGCGGCACAGGCCCCCGCCCAGTCCCCGGCGCGGCGCCGGAGGGTCGCGGTCTCGATCATGCACGGCGGCACGGCGTACTCGCGTACGCGCAGCCACCGGGAGAGCCGGTAATCCCCGTTCGCGGTCGAAGGGAGCATCAGCGCTCACCTTGCGCGGACGGGACCCCCAATCCGTATGTGCGGTAGGTCGTCATCGCGGCGAGCGTAGCCGTCCGCCCGGCACCGCGCCAGGCGATTTCCACGGCCGGGTCGGGCCGTGCCCGCTGGGGTATGGTGGCCGTCCGGCCGTGGACCGACACGGCCCCGGGCAACGAGGAGGTGGGACCCATCACCGCTGTGTCAGCCGGGGTGCTCTCTCCTCGTGACGGCGCGGTCCACCGGCGACGGTGACCGCGGGAGCGCCCTGCGATCCCGCGCTCCCGAAAGGCCTACGGCTTCCATGCCCTCCGTGTCCTCTCCGCCCCCGCTCCCCTTCCCCGCGGTCGTCTCCGCGCTGCGCGCCGCCGGCTGCGTCTTCGCCGAGGACGAGGCGGAGTTGATCCTCGCCACCGCCCGCACCCCCGACGAGCTGGCCTCGATGGTGGACCGCCGCGCCGCCGGGCTCCCGCTCGAACACGTCCTGGGCTGGGCCCGGTTCCACGGGCTGCGCATCGCCGTGGAACCAGGGGTCTTCGTCCCCCGCCGCCGTACCGAGTTCCTGGTCGACCAGGCGCTGGCCGAGGCGCCCGGCGCGACCGTGGTCGTGGACCTGTGCTGCGGTTCCGGCGCGCTCGGCGCGGCCCTCGCCGCAGCCCTGGCCGGCGTCGAGGTGCACGCCGCCGACATCGACCCGGCCGCGGTGGGCTGCGCCCGCCGCAACCTCGCGGCCTTCGGCGGCCGCGCCCATCAGGGCGACCTGTACGACGCCCTGCCCACGGGCCTGCGCGGCCGCGTCGGCGTCCTGACGGCCAACGTGCCCTACGTCCCCACCACCGAGGTGCCCCTGCTGCCCGCCGAGGCCCGCGACCACGAGCCGCAGGCCGCCCTGGACGGCGGCGCGGACGGGCTCGACGTCCTGCGCCGGGTCGCCGCCGGGGCACCGCGCTGGCTCGCGCCCGGCGGCCGTCTGCTCTCCGAGACCAGCGAGCGCCAGGCACCCGCAGCCGTCGAGGCGTTCACCCGCGCGGGCCTGACGACCCGTCTGGCGGTGTCGGAGGAGTTGAACGCGCACGTCGTGATCGGGATCCTGCCCTGAACGTCCCCGACGGGGCTGGACCACCGTCGGCGGCCGCGGGGGAGCCGCCCCACAGGAGCGCGGAACCCGCGGGGGGAGGATGCGTCCGTACACCGACGCCGGTTCGCCCGCGCCGACGCGGCCGGCGCGGGCGAACGCGGTGCGGGAGGCCGGCCCGCTGCGGGGCAGGCGCCGTCCGGCGAGCGCGCCGTCCGACGAGCCGACAGGAACCGTGCCCGGAGCCGGACTTCCCGGGCCGGAGGTGCCAAGTGGCCGCCAGCTCAGGGGAGTTCCTGAGCCCGGGCGATGAGCAGGGCCACGTCGTCGTGGTTGTCGGGGTGGTGCAGGGTCCGCAGGAGGAGGTCGCAGGCCTCCTCGAGCGGGCGCGCGGGATCGTCGAGCAGGGTGAGCAGGAAGTCCAGTCGCTCGTCCAGCGAGTGGCAGCGGGTCTCCACCAGCCCGTCGGTGTAGAACACCAGCTCGTCGCCGGGCTCGAAGTCGACGGTGACGGTGGAGAACGGGACCCCGCCGACGCCCAGCGGCACCCCCGTGGGCAGGTCGAGCAGTTCCGGCGGGCGCCCGGGCCGGACCCGCGCCGGCGGCAGATGGCCGGCGTTGGCGATCCGGCACTGGCGCAGATGCGGGTCGTGGACGGCGTACACGCAGGTCGCGATCGAGTGGTCCAGGGCCGAGGTCGTCTTGTCCAGGTGTTCGAGCAGCATGGCCGGGTCCAGGCCGAGAGCGGCCAGTGTGGTGGTCGCGGTGCGCAGCCGGCCCATGGTCGCGGCGGCGCTGATCCCGCTGCCCATGACGTCGCCCACCACGAGCGCGGTCCTGCCGCCCTCCAGCGGGATGACGTCGAACCAGTCGCCGCCGACCTCGCTGGTCGCGCCCGCGGGCTGGTAGCGGGAGGCGACCTCCAGCCCGGTCGTCACCGGCGGGTGGCCCGGCAGCAGACTGCGCTGGAGGGTGAGCGCGGTGTTGCGGGCGTTCTGGTACCAGCGCGCGTTGTCGATCTGCACGGCGGCCCGGGCGGCCAGCTCCCTGGCGAGCAGGACGTCGTCCTCGTCGAACGGCGCCGGGTTGGCGGTGCGCTTGAGGTCGAGCGCGCCCAGCACCTCGCCGCGCGCGATGAGCGGCACCGCGAGGTAGGAGTGCAGGCCCGCCCGGCCCAGCAGCACCGCCGCCTCGGGGGAGCGGGCGATGCGCGGCAGGTCCTCGTCCTTCACCTGCGGAACCAGCACGGCCTCACCGGTGCGCACGCACTCGGTGACCAGGCGGTCGGGCGCGTACCGGGCGATCTGGCCGGGCCGGTCGGCCGCCCGTACGGCGTCCGAGCCGTTCTCGGGGCGGAGCGCGAAGGCCCGGATCACCGCCGACTCGGACGGGCCGAGTGTGCTGGGCCGGCCCTCCACGACCGCGTCCAGCAGGTCCACGGCGGCCACGTCCGCCAGCTCGGGCACGGCGACCTCGGCCAGCTCGCTGGCGGTGCGCTCCAGCTCCAGGGTCGTGCCGATCCGGGCGGAGGCGTCGGCGATGACCGCGAGCCGGCGCCGCGCGGCCTCCGCCTCCAGGGAGGCCCGGTGCTGCTCGGTGATGTCCACCATCGAGCAGGCCACACCGAGCACGTTGCCGGTGGAGTCGTCGAGGCGGTACAGCGACATCGCCCAGGAGTGGTCCGTGTCCGGGTCGGCGGGGGTGCGGCCGACGAGGATGTCGTCGATCAGCGGCGCACCCGTGCTCAGTACCCGGTGGGCGGCGGCCGCCAGGGCGTCGGTGTACAGCTGCGGCAGCACCTCGCGCAGGCTGCGCCCCACGTGCTCTGCGGCCGGCAGCCCGTTGATCTTCTCCAGGGCCGGGTTGACCGAGACGAACCGCAGCTGGGTGTCGAGCACGGCGAGCCCCATCGGCGACTGCCTGACCATCCGCTCGGACAGCGCCACGTCCTGTTCCAGCCGGCGCACGGTCGACTGGTCGGCGGCGAGCCCGAGGGCGTACACGTCGCCGTGGTCGTCCATCAGCCGCATGTTGCGGAACTCCACCAGACGGGTGCTGCCGTCCTTGTGCCGGATCGGGAAGCCGCCGGCCCAGCTCTGCCCGGTGCGCAGCACGTCCGCGAAGAGCTTGCCGACCAGCTCGACGTGCCGTTCGTGCACCATGAGCCGGGCGGCGTACTGCCCGAGGGCCTCCCGCGCGCCGTAGCCGAAAAGCTCCTCGGCCTGCGGGCTCCACAGCACGATGCGGCCCTCGGTGTCCAGCACCACCGACGCCACCCCGAGCACGTCGAGGAGCCCGCCCGGCCGTTCGGGGCCGCGGGCAGGCTCGCCGCCCTCCGTCACCGGAGCCTCGGCTGCACTCATGCCACGCACCGCCTTCGCCCGTACGCACGGCACGTCGTCCCCCGTGCCGACTCCCCTTGTTCTACCGCGCTCACACCCGACTCTCCGAGGCCCGTGCCGTTCTTTCTCCACCATTCCTCACCACGGCGGCGGACGTCCGCCGCCGTCGCTGCGCCGGCGTCGCGCGGTGCGGGGCCTCCTGCCGAGACCGTACAGCGCGATCCGGCGGGCCGTGAGAGTTCACGCCCATGTTGCCGCATTGGCCTGTACATGACTAAGGCGCCACGCCAGACTGTCCGCCGAGCGAGTGCCCCCACCCCCCCGTCCGAGGAGTCGGTCATGCCCGCGTCCGCCCGGCAACGTTGTCACGCAGTTCTCGCCGGACTCGTCACCCTCGCCACCGCCGCCGTCGTGTCCCTCGCCGCGCCCGGCCCCGCCTTCGCGGCCGGCACCTGGACCGAGACCGGCTCCGACCGCGCCGACCCGCTGACCGAGAGCCAGGGGCTGGCCTCGGTGGAGGTCCCGGCGAACAGCCCGAACCACTACACCGGCATCGGCACCATTCCGCTCGGCGTCTCCAGCCGCGGCTGGAACCACGTCGGCGACCCCGACGCCTCGTACCAGGGCTACTACATCGAGCCCTACCAGCAGGACTCCGGCAACTCGAAGATGTTCCGCGTCCAGTCGCCCGGCGGCGCCTGGTCGGAGTACGTCCACACGCTGAGCCCCGGCGAGGCCCTGAACAACTCCTGGGACGCGATCTCGCCCGACGGCCAGTGGATGCTGTCCGGCGAATGGGGCACGATGAACCGGCTGCTCGTCTTCCCGACCCCGGGCGAGAACCCGAGCACCTCACCCTCCGCGAACCTGCCGCAGGTCGCGAACGTGAACCTGGACCACGCCGTGCGCGACGTGCAGGGCTGCGACTTCTCCGGCCCGACGACCCTGCTGTGCTCCTCCGACGACCCGGACGGCAGCCTCTTCGGCATGACCAAGCCGCTGCTCCAGATCGACCTGTCGGCCCCGCCGAACGGCTCGGGCGACGTCTCCGGTCATGTCACGGCCCTGCGCCCGCTGCCGCTGCGCAGCTCGTGCTCGGGCACGTTCGAGGCGGAGGGCATCGACTACGACCGGCGCACCGGCATCCTGCGGGTGATCGTCATGTCCCCGGGCTTCTGCATCCTCACCGACAGCAAGACGTACAAGTTCTCCCTCGGCTGAGGTGTGCTCATCGGCCCCCGGTGCTTTCCTGAAGGGTGGACGCGGTTCGGCGGGGTACCCCGTTCCACCGCAGCGCGGCCACGAAAGGAGCGATCAATGGCGAACAGGGAGCGGTCGCATCCGGAAACCGTCATGGTGGAGATCAGCGGATGCTCCAAGGAGGACGCCCGTCTCGTCTTCGAGGCGCTGAGTTCCTGCTTCGCGTCCGACCGGGGCGCCGACGAGGTGCCCCAGCAGCTCCACGAGACCCGCCCCATGGTGTGGCTCGGGTCGTACGACGTCGCGGACGCCCATCGGCCGGGCTGTCCGCCGGTCCACCTGGACGCCTCCGTGCAGGCGGACGTCCAGGGCGGCTACTGGGCCGTGGACCGGTTCCGCGACACCCTCAACTCGATGTTCACCGTCCACGAGACGTGCACGGCCTCCGGCGACCAGGAGAGGGACCTCCACCTCCGCCTGGAGAGCCGCTGACCGGTACCGCCCGTCACGACGCCCCGGCCGGCCCCGCGCCGCCCGGGGCGTCGCTCGTGTCCGCCCGCGCCCGACGGTTGTGCAACTAGTTGCATAAACGGGGTCGCGTCCTCTACAACAGGAGGCGACGACACCGCGCACGGAGGGCCCCATGAGCCGTTACCCGCATCTGACGACCCCGCTCGACCTGGGCTTCACCACGCTGCCCAACCGCGTGCTCATGGGCTCCATGCACGTCGGCCTGGAGGAGGCCGAGCGTGGGTTCGAGCGGATGGCGGCGTTCTACGCGGCCCGCGCCCGCGGAGGTGTCGGGCTCATCGTCACCGGCGGCATCGCGCCCAACGACGAGGGCCGGCCCTACGAGGGCGGCGCCAGGCTGACCACCGAGGCGGAGGCCGAGCAGCACAGGGCCGTCACCGAGGCGGTACATCAGGCGGGCGGCCGGATCGCGATGCAGATCCTGCACTTCGGGCGCTACGCCTACCACAAGGACCTCGTCGCACCGAGCGCCCTGCAGGCGCCGATCAGCCCCTTCGTGCCGCGCGAACTCACCGACGCCGAGGTCGAGCGGACCATCGACGACTACGCCCGCGCCGCCCGCCTCGCCCAGCGCGCCGGCTACGACGGCGTCGAGATCATGGGCTCCGAGGGCTACCTCGTCAACGAGTTCATCGCCGCCCCGACCAACCGGCGCGAGGACCGGTGGGGCGGCTCGTACGAGAACCGCATGCGCTTCCCTGTCGAGATCGTCCGGCGGGTGCGCGAGGCTGTCGGCCCCGACTTCATCCTGATCTACCGGCTCTCCATGCTGGACCTGGTCCCGGGCGGCTCCTCCCTCGACGAGGTCGTCACCCTCGCCAAGGCCGTCGAGGCCGCCGGGGCGACCATCATCAACACCGGGATCGGCTGGCACGAGGCCCGGATCCCCACCATCGCCACCTCCGTGCCGCGCGGTGCCTACACCTGGGTCACCAAGAAGCTCATGGGCGAGGTCTCCGTACCCCTGGTGACCACCAACCGCATCAACACCCCGGAGCTCGCGGAGGAGCTGCTGGCCGGCGGGTACGCGGACATGGTGTCCATGGCCCGGCCGATGCTCGCCGACCCCGACTTCGTCGCCAAGGCCGCCGCCGGCACGCCGGAGGCCATCAACACCTGCATCGGCTGCAACCAGGCCTGCCTCGACCACACCTTCAGCGGGCAGATCACCTCCTGCCTGGTCAACCCGCGCGCCTGCCACGAGACCGAGCTGGTGCTCTCGCCGACGCGGCTCAGGAAGCGCGTCGCCGTCGTCGGCGCCGGCCCGGCCGGGCTCGCCTGCGCCGTCAGCGCCGCCGAACGCGGCCACGCCGTCACGCTGTTCGACGCCGCGAGCGAGGTCGGCGGGCAGCTCAACGTCGCCCGCAGGGTCCCCGGCAAGCAGGAGTTCGACGAGACGCTGCGCTACTTCCGCCACCAGCTCGACGCCCACGGCGTCGACGTACGCCTCGGCGCGTGGGTGACGGCCGAGGACCTGGCGGACTACGACGAGGTGGTCGTCGCCACCGGCGTCAGCCCGCGCACCCCCGACATCCCGGGCATCGACCACCCCCGCGTCGTCGGCTACCTCGACGTGCTGCAGGGTGGCGCCCCGGTGGGCGACCGGGTCGCGGTCCTCGGGGCCGGCGGCATCGGCTTCGACGTCGCCGAGTACCTCACCGACGGCGGCGACAAGGCGAGCGAGGACCCCGGGACGTACTTCCGCAACTGGGGCGTCGACATGGAGTACCGGGCGCCGGGCGGCCTCGCCGCGCCGCAGCGGCCGGCCCCGCCCCGCCAGGTCCACCTGCTCCAGCGCAAGACCACCAAGGTCGGCGCCGGGCTCGGCAAGACCACCGGCTGGATCCACCGCACCGAGCTGAAGCACCGCGGGGTCACCATGGTGCCGGGCGTGCGCTACGACCGGATCGACGACGCCGGCCTGCACATCACCGTCGGCGAGGAGAGCACGGTCCTGGAGGTCGACACCGTGGTGCTGTGCACCGGCCAGGAGCCGCGCCGTGAGCTGTACGAGGCACTGGTCGCCGCCGGGCGCAGCGCGCACCTGATCGGCGGCGCGGACGTCGCGGCCGAGCTGGACGCCAAGCGCGCCATCAAGCAGGGCACCGAGCTGGCAGCGGCGCTGTAGGGACGCCGCGCCGGTACCTAGGATGAGCCCATGTCACTCCCGCACGCGATCCTCACCGCCCTGCTGGAAAAGCCGTCGTCGGGACTGGAGCTGACCCGCCGGTTCGACAAGTCGATCGGCTACTTCTGGTCCGCGACGCACCAGCAGATCTATCGCGAGCTCGGGAAGCTGGAGGCCGAGGGCTTCATCCGCACGCTGCCGGCCGAGCAGCCGGCCCGCGGGCAGCGCAAGAGCTACGAGGTGCTGCCCGCCGGCCGCGCGGAGCTGGAGCGCTGGACCGCCGCCGCCCAGGAACCCAAGCCGCTGCGGGACACGCTCCTGCTGCGGCTGCGCGCGGCTGCGGTGGTCGGCACCGGCGGCCTGGGCGCGGACCTGGAGCGCCATCTGGAGCTGCACCGGCGGCAGTTGGCCGAGTACCAGGAGATCGAGAAGCGCGACTTCCCGCCGGACCGGGACGCCCCGCAGGACCGGCTGCGCCATCTGGTCCTGCGGGCGGGCATCGACCTGGAGACCTTCTGGACGCAGTGGCTCACCCACGCCCTCGCGGAGTTCGCCGAGCTGCCCGGGGCCGACTGAGCGGCGCTCAGAGCCGGTACGGCTTGGAGCGGCGGCGCAGGAACCAGCCGGTGGCGACGACGCCCGCGCCGACCAGCGCCGCGCCGATGCCCAGCGTAAGCGTGCCGTAGTCGCGGGCGGCACCGCCGAGGCCGCCCATCACGCCCCGCGAGGGTGCCGTCGTGGTGGCCGGACGGGCCGTCGGCACCCGGCCGGTGCCCGGCGCCTGGCCGGTGCCGGAGGAGACCACCACCGACTGGGTGCCCGCCGTGGTGCCGCTGGAGCAGACCACGACCACGGTGTACGTCCCCGGGCTCACCCCGGTCCAGCCCGCGGACTGGCTGACGGTGGTGCCCGCGAGCGCGGCCTGCCGGCCCTGGGAGAAGTTCGCCTGCCGGCTGGTGAGCAGCGCCGCGCTGCCCCAGCTCCCGTTGATCTGCGTGCACGCGCTGGTGACCACGGAGACGGTGGAGCCGGTGGTGCTGACCGAGATGCCGGACTGGGCGGCGGACGGCGAGGCGAGTGCGGCCGAGAGCGCGGCGGCGGCCGCCAGGATCAGACCGGAGCGCTGCGGGAGTCTGGAGTTGAGCATGGGCTGGCCTCCGACGGCACGGTTGGCGGTACGTCCCATGCGCCGCCGAGGTCGGGAAACGTCCGTGCTGCCTCGGCAGCCAGCCAACGACGCCCCGGGCGCCGCCGCATGCGGAGGCGCCCGCCCGGGTGAAGGATTCCTTCAGCCGGAGCACGAGGCGCGGAGTGCGGGGTACGTCGCCCGGCCCGCGGGGGGCGTCCGTCAGCCACCCGTGGTGACCGTCCGCTCCGCCGACCAGCCGCCCCAGGTGCCGTCCGGCAGCCGGGCCCGCAGCCGTACCCGGTGTTCCTCGCCGGCGGCCCGGCCCACGTAGAAGCTGTGGTGCGCCCGGCCGCGCGGCGGGGTGCCGCCCCACACCAGCGAGGTGGTGGCGGTGCGGTCGAGGCCGATCAGGTACTCGGTGATCACCCCGTCCGTGCGCGGGGGATCCCAGGACAGGTCGACGTAGTAGGCACCGCCGGCCCGGTGGGTGGCGGCGGTGAAGCCGGTGGGCGCGGTGCCGAGGCCGTCGTCGGTGCCCGCGGTGGTGAGGCGGAGCGGGGCGCCGGCGGGGGAGAGGTTGTCGGCGGCGTCCCGGGCCCGCACGGTGAACACGTAACGGGTCCCGGGCCGCAGCCCGGTGACCACGGCCGCGGTCTGGTCCCCGCCGACGCTGTGGATCTTCACTCCGCCCTGGCAGACGTCGTACGACAGCACGCCCCGGTCGTCCCGGGAGGCGCTCCAGGACAGCTCGACGGCGCGGCTGCCGAGGACGCGCCCGGTGGGCGTTCCGGGGCGGGTCGGCGCCGAGCGGTCGGCCGCCGTCAGGGCGGGGGTCCGGGCCCGTACCGGCCGGCTCGGCGGGCCGAGCCGGCCGTCGGTGTCCCGGGCCCGCACGGTGAAGGCGTACCCGGTGGACGGCCTGAGCCCGACGACGTCCACCATGCGCAGCGAACCCGGCACATCCTGGACCTTGGCGGTGCCGCGGTACACCTCGTAGGCGCGGATGCCGGGGCCGTCGGCGACCGCGTTCCACATCACGTGCACGGTCGTGGCGCTGCCCGCCCGTGCGGTCACACCCGTCGGAGCGCCCGGTGCCCGGCCGTCGTCCCCGGCGGCCCGGCCCCAGCCGCAGGACGCGACCAGCAGCAGGGCCCCGCAGACCGGTACCAGCGGAAGGGGAACGCGTCGCACGGTGCTGCCTCCCCGGATCGGTGACGGCCTCGGCGGCACAGCAAAGGTCCGGACCAATATGGCCCGACCGGCGCTCCCGCGGCAAGGGGCCGATGGTGACCATGTGGGGAAGTTACGTATGCTGAGTGCTCCTACGGCTGAACTACCCGGAAAGACACGGGAGTTCATGCCCCTGGCGCGGACACGCTGTCGTCGCAGGACCCGCGCCGACGCGGGCGGCCGGGGGTCCGGGGCGCAGTCGGACCGGGCCCCCGGCCCCCGACGTCCCCCGTTGCCCTTTTCCGGGCTCCGGCTCCCCTCCATCGGGCCCGTTGTCCCCTTACGGAGTGTCAGGGGCGTGCTCCATCCGGCCCCTTCGGGGCGGCCTCGGTAGCCGCTCGGCCGAGTCGGCACCACAGTGAGCGGAATGTCCCCCTTGTCCCCAATGAGAGGTTCCCTCATCGTGCGTGTGCGTGTCCCGTCGCTGACGCTGGCCGCGGCCGGCGCCGCCCTGCTCGCCCCCGCAACGCTCCCCGACCCCGCCGCGGCCGTCCCGCCCCGGCAGGGAGTCGTGGCACCCAAAGAGGGATCCGTCACCGCCGCGGACCTGCTGGCACGGGTCGGCACCTGCACCCAGATCTCCCACGGCCGGTACCGCACCGACGCCGACAGCCCCGCCACCGTGCCCGTCTGCGGCACCAGGAACGCCGTCTTCTGGAAGGCCGACCTGGACATCGACTGCGACGGCCGGGTCACCACCCACTGCAACAGCGGCACCGACCCGCTGTTCGCCTCCGCCACCGCCTTCCAGCAGTCCGACGGCCGCATGCTGAACGCCGAGACCCTGCCCTACGTCGTCGTACCGACCCCGGGGGCCATCTGGGACTACCGCGCGGACGGGGTGAAGGGAGGTTCCGTCGCCGCCGTCGTCTACCAGGACCGGGTGCAGTACGCGGTCGTCGGCGACACCGGCCCGCAGGACCTCATCGGCGAGGCCTCCTACGCCACCGCCCAGGGCCTCGGCATCCGCCCCGGGCCCATCGACGGCGGCGTGCCCTCCGGCGTCACCTACATCGTCTTCAAGAACTCGACCGTCGATCCGCTGGAGGACCATGCGGCCGCGGTGGCGACGGGGGAGCGGCTGGCCAGGGAGTTCGTGACGAGCACGGACAAGCGGCCGGCCACCCCGGACGAACCGGAGGACCCCGACGCCCCCGACGCGCCCGACGACCCTCAGACCTTGCGGTAGCCGTACGCCTCGGTCGCGGCGGCCTCCACCGCGGCCAGGTCCGCCCCGGCGGACGCGGTGACCACCGCGGCCACCGCGCCCTCCAGGAACGGGGCGTCCACCAGGCGCGTGTTGCCGGGCAGTTCGTCGCCCTCGGCGAGCAGCGCCTTCACCGTGAGCACGGCGCTGCCGAGGTCGGTGAGCACCGCCACCCCGGCACCCCGGTCGACCGAGGCCGCGGCGGCGGAGATCAGCTCGGCGCTGGTACCGAGCCCGCCGCCCTCCGTGCCGCCCGCCGGGGCCACCGGCACCGCCGTGGCCCCGCCCGCCAGCCCCTTGGCCAGCTCGGCGACCGAGGCCGCCACCTCCGCGCTGTGCGACACCAGCACGATCCCGACCAGCTTCTCCTCACTCACGTCAGCCCTCCGCCGCGTCGACGAGCGCGGCGATCAGCAGCGCCGACGAGGTCGCCCCGGGATCCTGGTGACCGATGCTGCGCTCGCCGAGATAGCTCGCCCGGCCCTTGCGGGCCAGCAGCGGAGTGGTGGCGACCGCGCCCTCCTCGGCCGCGGCCCGTCCGGCCTCGAAACCGTTCGCGAGCGCGTCCACCGCGGGCAGCAGGGCGTCGATCATGGTCTTGTCGCCGGCTGCCGCCCCGCCGAGCGCCATCACACCCTCCACGCCCGCCCGCAGCGCCTCGGCCAGCTGAGCCTCGCTGACCTCGGCGTCCTCGCCGAGCGCCTTGCCGGCCCGGCGCAGCAGGGTGCCGTACAGCGGTCCCGACGCGCCGCCCACCGTCGAGATCAGCTGCCGTCCGGCGAGGGTCAGGACGGCCCCCGGGGTGTCCGGCGCCTCCTTCTCCAGGGAGGCCCGCACGGCGGTGAACCCGCGTTGCAGGTTGCTGCCGTGATCCGCGTCCCCGATGGCCGAGTCGAGGGCGGTGAGCCGTCCCGCCTCGCGTTCCACGGACGCGGCGGTCGCCGTCATCCAACGGCGGAAGAAGTCGGCGTCGAGCACTGGACCTCCATGCGTGGTAGGGGTGTCGGGCACAGCCTCCGCCGTATCACATCCCCCAGCGCAGCGCAGGGGTCTTCACCGGCGCGTCCCACAGCCGCAGCAGTTCCTCGTCGACCTGGCACAGCGTCACCGAGGCGCCCGCCATGTCGAGCGAGGTGACGTAGTTGCCGACGAGGGTGCGGGCCACGGCGACCCCGCGCTGGGACAGCACCCGCTGCACCTCGGCGTTGAAGCCGAACAGCTCCAGGAGCGGGGTGGCGCCCATGCCGTTGACCAGCACGAGCACGGGGTTGCGCGGGGGCATGTCCTCCAGGATCGCGTGCACCGCGAAGTCGGCGATCTCCCCGGAGGTCATCATCGGCCGCCGCTCCCGGCCGGGCTCGCCGTGGATGCCGATGCCCAACTCCAGTTCGCCGTCGGGCAGGTCGAAGGTGGGGGTGCCCTTCGCGGGGGTCGTGCAGGCGCTGAGCGCCACGCCGAAGCTGCGTGAGTTCTCGTTCACCTGCCGGCCGACCGCCTCCACGCGCTCCAGGGGCTGCCCCTCGGCCGCCGCGGCGCCCGCGATCTTCTCCACGAACAGCGTCGCCCCGGTGCCGCGCCGCCCGGCCGTGTACAGGCTGTCGGTGACGGCCACGTCGTCGTTCACCAGCACCTTGGCGACCTGGATGCCCTCGTCCTCGGCCAGTTCCGCCGCCATGTCGAAGTTGAGCACGTCACCGGTGTAGTTCTTCACGACGAACAGCACACCCGCGCCGCTGTCCACCGCGGCCGCGGCACGCGCCATCTGGTCCGGCACCGGGGAGGTGAACACCTCGCCCGGACAGGCCGCGGCCAGCATGCCGTGACCGACGAACCCGCCGTGCAGCGGCTCGTGCCCCGACCCGCCACCCGAGACCAGCGCGACCTGCCCGGACACCGGGGCGTCCCGGCGGACGATCACCCGGTTCTCCACGTCCACGTTGAGATCGGGATACGCCGCCGCCATCCCGCGCAGCGCGTCCGCCACGACGGTCTCCGGCACGTTGATCAGCATTTTCATGCCTATCTCCTAGGAAAGTTAGCAGGTGGGTCCTTGACCGGCGTTCTTCCTGTTCAGAGGGGGTACGACGAGTGGGCGACCCGATCGGCCGGCCGCGGCCGGGAGCGAGGTGCGGCGGTACTGCCGCCGTCCGGACGGCGACACGGCTGACGGGTCATCGGATCCCCCCGGGGCACCTTTGGGGCGGACGGAGTCTCGCTCCTCAGTATCGGCCTTGCGGCACCGAAGGTCATCTGCGCCGGGGGGCCGGATATGCGCCGGACGGACCGCCGGCCGGCGCCAGGGCCGCCGGCCACGCCTTCCTCAGCCGGTCCACGGCCGCCTGTCTTCCACACCGGCACCCAGCGGGTCCTGGACACCGCGGGCCGGGTCGAGCGCTTCGAACGGCGCTGCGGCCGCAGTGGGGCGAACGGTGAACTCCGGCCGGACGCGGCTGCCGGTCGCGATCGTCGCCGGCCCGCGCGCCGACGCCCGCCGGAGCGCCGTGGCGGAGATCGTGCGCACGGTCTCCGGCGTGATGGCGCAGCACCACGACCTGACACGCGCCGCGGAGGGCGCCGTGCGCCTGCAGAGTGCCGGCCGACGATTCAACGGAGCGACGCGCATCATCAGTCCGTGAGACGGCCGCCGTGGCGCCAACAGCCTTGATCCGCAGGACTCTTTCGAGGAGGCCAGGGGCATCACGGCGCCGGGTCGACCGGATCGACCGGATCGGCCGGGTCGGTCGGGGAACGTTCGGCGGACCGGAGGAGGCGGTCCGCGAGGGCGCGGACGTGGTCGCGCAGGGCGGACGGTTCCTCGATCACGAAGGGCCGGTCGATCCAGGCGAACAGTGAAGGCACCCAGTCCAGTTGCTCGGCCTGGAGCCGCACCCTGACCCAGGGCCCGCTGCCCGCCGGCGCGTCGGCCGGCAGGTCCTCCGGTGCGACCGGGTCCACGACCGCCAGGCCCGGCGGCACGCGCCGCTCGACGTGCGCACGGTCGGCCCGCACGAGCACCCGGACGGCATACCGGCGCGGCGCCGTCGCGAGGGAGTCGAGAAGCCGCTCACCGGGGTCGCGCTCGTCGGGGAGGTCGAACGTCTGCGGCAGGAGCGCGGCCCTCTCCACCCGATCCAGGCGGAACGTCCGGTCCCCGCCACCGGCGAGGTCCGGGCCGGTCACGTACCAGCGTCCCGCGTGGGCGGCCATGGCGTACGGATGGACGGTCCTCTCGCCGACCCGTCCGTCGCCGGAGCGGTACGTGAAGGCCACCGCCCGCCGCTCCCGGGCGGCTTGCGCGAAGAGCAGCAGCACGTCGGTCTCCGGCACGGCGCCCGACTGCCTCGGCGCGGTGAAGCCCGCGGTCTCCAGCAGCGCCGCCAGTCGTACGCCGAGCCGTGCGGGCAGCACCCGCCGTACTTTCGCCGCGGCGCTCCGGGTGGCCGCGGCCGACGCCGGGACCGGACCGGAACGCTCGGCGGCCAGCAGGCCCAGGAGCACCGAGAGCGCCTCCTCGTCGGTCAGCATCAGCGGCGGCATGCGGAAACCGGGGGCCAGCCGGAAGCCGCCGTACCGGCCGCGCTCGGACCGTACGGGCACGTCGAGGTCCATGAGGTGCCCGACGTAACGGCGCACGGTGCGCTCGTCCACGTCGAGCCGGCCGGCGAGTTCTCCGGCGGTGTGTGTGCCGCCGGCCTGCAGGATCTCCAGCAGCGCCAGCACGCGAGAGGTCGGTCGGGCCATGCTCGCAAGGATTCCACGGATACAGGGCGGATTCTGTCCGGTATCACCGCTAGCGTCCTCGGCACGGACTGAAAGGGAGAAGGACATGAAGCTCGTCTCGGTACGGATCATCACCGCCGATGTGGGACGCCTCGTCGATTTCTACGAACGGGTGACAGGGGTGCGCGCGGTGTGGAGCGGCGAACTGTTCGCCGAGATCGGAACACCCGTCGGCACCCTGGCCATAGGCAGCGACAAGACCGTGCCGCTGTTCGCCGCGGACAGCGCGGAGCCGGCGGCCAACCGCAGCGCCATCGTCGAGTTCATCGTCGACGACGTCGACGCGGACTACGCCCGCCTGCGGGACGGGCTCACCGATGTGGTGACCGAGCCCAAGGACATGCCGTGGGGCAACCGCGCGCTGCTCTTCCGCGACCCCGACGGCAACCTGGTCAACCTGTTCACCCCGGTCACCGAGCAGGCCCGCGCGAGGTTCGGCGTCTGACTCCGCTCCGCGGCCCCCGGCCCGTCGCCGTGCCGGGGACCGAGGCACCGAACGCCGGTGGACCGGCCGCGGCAGGGGACCGCGGGCCGGTCCCGCATCGGTACGGCCGTCAGGGGGAACTCGGTGCGGACACGGAGGCCGCCGACCGTCGGAGGAGGTGCCGTTGCCGTGGACGACTGGGAGATGTGGGAGATGCACGACGAGATACGGCTGTCGCCGGGTGAGCGCCTCGCGCTGCTGGAGATAGAGGCGCGACTGAGGCAGGACCGGCGGTTCGCGCGCCGCATGGGCGGAGCGCGCCGGGAGGTCTGGCTGCCGGTGGGAGTGCTGCTGCTTGCCGTCGCGTCGGCGTTCGCCGCCGTCATGGGCATCCGTACCTCGGATCCCGCGCTGCTGTGGTGCTTCGCGCTGCTGTGGCCGCTGACCCTCTTCCAGGCGTTCCGCCTGCTGTGCCGGACGACCCGGCACCGGGCCGGGGCCGCCGAACGGGTGGCTCCCTGGCTGTGAGCATCCGCCGGGCCCAGCGGACCTGTCTGCGCCCGCCGGCCGTCACGGCCGACGGGCGCAGACAGGTCCCGACCGGATCGGATCGCGTAGGCCGGGCGCTCGGCTCGGCCGGGCGTTCAGCCCTCCTTGCCCCGCCCCGACAGCGCGTCGCGCATCCGGTCGACCAGACCCGCGCCGGGGGCCAGCAGCTTGTTGGCCGGGGGAGTGTCCGGAGCCGACGGGTGCGGACGGGTCGGAGCCATCTTCTTCGCACGGCGCACCTTGTCGCCCAGGTCCATCAGCGCGTCGGGGGGACAACTCGCCTCCAGGCGGGGGAAGAGGTTCTGCTCCTCGTCCGTCACGTGGGACCGGATCTCGCTCATCAGCTGCGCCATGAGCGTGTCGAACCGCGCGTCGTCCGCGCGCAGGCCCTCCAGGTCCTTCATGATCTGCTCGGCCTTGGCGTGGTCCTCCAGCTCCTTGTCGGCCAGCGCGTCCCCGCCCGCCATGTGCTTGCGCACCGCGGGGTACAGATACGACTCCTCCGCGACCGAGTGGCGCACCAGCTCGATCGTGGCCTGGTCGCAGATGGTCTTGCGCTCCTCGGAACTGGGCGGCAGCGCCTCGATGCGGCCGAACATCTCCTCGACCTCGCGATGGTCGGTCGTCAGCTCCTGGATGACGTTTCCGCCGTGACCCATGTCGACACCTCCTGAGTAGGACGCGGCGGCCGTGAACGGCCGGCCGTCGCCGCGTCGAGTGCCCCGGGCTCCACGTGCTACACGGCCGCGCCCGCCCCCGTCAGCACATCGAGTGGCGGGCGACGGCCATCCGGCCGGACCCGGGTGCGCATCCTCCGCAGCGGTGGGCCGGATCCCGCCGGTGCCGGGCCGCCCGGGGCGGGCGCCCGCCCCGGGAAGTCCCGCGGCGCCCGGGAGCGACACCGGTGTGCCCGGGAGGAGCGACGCCGGTCTCCACGGCCGCCGGTCACCGGAGTCGCGCGAGCGGCGGGCCCACCGGACAATGAGAGCCCAACGTGTGAAACCGACTGGCAGGGGACGCCTGCCAGTGCCGTCCAGCAAGTGGCGGCCGACCAGGGCGGTCCTCCGGATCAGCGGGACCCGAGCCCTGTCCTCTTCCTACGCTGCGGGCCCGGCGATCGCCGGGCCCCGCGACGCGGTACGCGCCGGACGCCCCACGCGGGCGCCGTTTCCGGCGCGCGGACGTCGTGGACGAAGGACGACAAGGAACAGCCTCCCCATGACTGGTGACACACCGTTCCCCCGCCTGCGCGCCCTCGTGACCGGCTGCGCGGCGCGGCCGGTCGGCCCGTACGACCCGGTGCCGCGGTTCGCCCGCCCGGCCCCGCCCGGCGGCCACCTGCCCCCGAAGACCCTGGACGCGGGCAGCCTCGGCACCCGCGACGCTCCGGGGACCGGCGGAGCCCGCTCCCTGCTCGCACGGACGCGGCGCATGCGCGGCCCCGGTACCGACGCCCTCCTCCACACTCCCGCCGCCGTGATCACCGGCGGCAGGGCCGTGTCGGCCGCGCAGAAGAAGTGGTTCTCACGCCTCAGGCACGGCGAGCGGCCGGCCCGGGTCCCGGCCGTCGCGCAGGCGGACGGCACGGCCCGCATACGGACGGTGCGCCGCTCCGAAGGGCCCCTGGCGCCCCTGGTGACCGCCGGCTTCGAACGGCGGACCGGTCTGCCGGCGGTGGTCGACACCAGCCTGGACACGGCCGGGCGGCCCGTGGCCCACGCCCCGCGCGACGCCCTGGAGCGCGTCGGCCCGGCCCGCGTGGACCCGCTGGTCCCAGGGCCGTCCACGATCCGGCGGGGGAGGGGCTTCGCATGAACCGTACGCCCGCCTACACCGTCGTCGTGCCGACGGTCGGCCGCCCCTGTCTCGCCGAGTGCCTGCGTGCGCTCGCCCGGGCTGAGGGGCACCCGCCCCACCGGGTGGTCCTCGTCGACGACCGGCCCACGCCCGACGGCGACCTGCCGCTGGAGGCCGCCGGGCCGCTGCTCGACCGGGTACGGACCCTGCGCACCTGCGGCAAGGGTCCGGCCGCGGCCCGCAACGCCGGCTGGCGTACCGTCACCACACCCTGGACGGTCTTCCTCGACGACGACGTCCAGGTGCTGCCGGACTGGTCCCGGCTGCTCGCCGAGGACCTGCGGGAGGCCGGCGAGGACGTCGGCGGTGTCCAGGGGCAGCTGCGTATCCCCCTGCCCCTGGACCGCGGGCCCACCGACCGGGCCGGCGACACCAAGGGCCTGGAGAACGCGGCCTGGTCCACGGCCGACATGGCCTACCGCACCCGGGCGCTCGTCAGGGTCGGCGGTTTCGACGAGCGCGTTCCGCGCACCTTCCGGGAGGACGCCGACCTCGCCCTGCGCGTGCAGCGGGCCGGCTGGACGCTGTGCCGCGGCAGGCGGGTCACCCGGCACCCGGTCCGTCCGGCCCACTGGTGGGCCTCGCTGCCCGCGCAGCGCGGCACCGCCGACGACGCGCTGACGAACCGGCTGCGCGGTCCCGACTGGTGGGCCCGCGCCCGGGCGCCCGGCGGCCGGCTGCACCGCCACCTGGTGGTCACCGGAGCCGCGCTCGCCGGGGCCGCCTGCGCGCTCGCCGGACGCCGCCGCGCCGCCGTCGCCTGCGCGGCCCTGTGGACGCTCGGCACCGCCGAGTTCGCCCTCGCCCGCATCCTGCCCGGCCCCCGTACCGCCCGCGAGATCGCCGGAATGCTCGGCACCAGCGTGCTCATCCCGCCGCTCGCCGTCCGGCACTGGCTGCGCGGCCTCGTCCGTCACCGGCACGCCGAAGCCCAGGAAGGTGCCGGGTGACGGACATGTCCGCCGCCCTGCTCCACCGCGGCGGCACCCTCGCGGCGGACGCCCCGCTGGAGCAGGGCACCCCGGACGTCCCGGACGCCCGGACGGCTCCGGCTGCCCTGGGCGCCCTCGGCTGCCCCGGACCTCCGGGCGCCCTGGATGCCTCGGCTGCTTCGGACCCTCGGACCCCTGGGCGCTCCGGACGCCCGGACTGCTTCGGCTGCCCCGGACTTCCGGGCGCCCTGGATGCCTCGGCTGCTTCGGACCCTCGGACCCCTGGGCGCTCCGGACGCCCGGACTGCTTCGGCTGCCCCGGACTTCCGGGCGCCCTGGATGCCTCGGCTGCCCCGGACCCCCGGGCCCCCGGGCCCCCGGACCCCCGGGCCCCCGGGCCCCCGGGCCCCCGGGCCCCCGGGCCCCCGGGCCCCCGGACCCCCGGCGCTCCGGACGCCCGGACTGCTCCGGCTGCCCAGGACCTCCGGGCGCTCGGCGCCCTGGATGCCCCGGTTACCCCGGTCGACGCCGACCCCGGCCGCGCCACCCTGCCGACCCGCGCGCGGGAAGCCGTAGCTGTCGTGGGCCCGCGCCACGATCCGGTCCGCGGCCGTACTGCCATGGGCCCGCGCCGCGACCCGGTCCCGTCCGATCCGGAGCGCCGGGCGGTCGCACCGCGGTGGGTGTGGCGGGCCTCACCCGCCCGGCGGTGCGACGGCCGGCCGTCTCCTGGCCGGGCCGGTGGCGACACGCCGGGGGCGGTCGTTGCGCCGGCCGCCCCGGTACGGGCACAGTGAGCCTCCCGGTCATGACGCGGCTGGCTGATTCTTCCCTCCAGGAAGCTCTGTTCCCATGGAAAACGGTCAGCTTTCCCCTGCCCGCGTGCAATCGGGCGAGGCCCCTCCGCTGCTTCTGCAGTCGCTGCGCGAGCACCGCCGCGAGGTCGGCCGGATCAGTGTCCTGAAGGCTCTGGGCACCGTCGACGCGACCAACGCCACGGCGTTCTCCGTGGCCGTCGCCGACCACATCACCCACGCCGATCGGGCCGGGGAACACCCTCTCCTGGACCTGTCGGAGGCGTATCTCGGCTGCGTCGCGGGCGTGCGCGCCCTGGACCGGGCCACCGGGATCCTCGCCTTCGCCGGCCGTGCGCTGCCCGTCGTCCAGCCCAGGCCGCACATCCGGGAGACCCTGCGCGCCGCCGGCCTGCCCGGCGTCCGGGTGCACGCGACCATGGCATCCGCCCTGCACGCCCTGGAGCCCGGCAGGGCCCCGCGGCCCCCCGAGCCCCCGGCAGGGCGCCCGCACGCCGGCGGCGCCCGCTGATCCCGGCCCGGGCCGGGGGACCGGTCCGGGTGCGGTTGAGAGACCGGCACCGGCCGTGCAATGTGGTGGTCCAAGGTCAGGAAGGCGCCGATCCGGTCCTCACTGACGTCCTGTCTGGGTGATGCCATGAAAGCTTCTTCCGACCGGCCGGGCGCCCCGGCCCCCCTCGTCATCGAGTCCTCCGTGGTGGAGGGACTCCCCGCCGAGGGCGCCCTGCTCCTGCGCATGTCCGGCAGCCTCGACGCCCAGGGGGCCCGGGCCTGGTCGGAGGAACTGCGCGGGCACCTGGAACAGGCGGACCACGCCGGGCTGCGACCCGTCCTCGACATGGCCCATGTGCAACTGGGCGGCGCCGCCGTACTGCGCACGCTCAGCGAGACGACCCGGGCGCGCGGCGGTCGCCCGGACCTGATCATCGTCCGGGCCCGGCCGGGCGTGCGCGAGGCGGTGCACCTGGCCCGTCTGAACGGCGTACAGCTGTACGCCACGCTCGACGAGGCGCTGCGGGAACTGGCCCGGGCCGCCTCCCAGGTGGAGGAGCTGCCCGCCTGGCGGTCACAGATGGCGGACCCGCTGCGGCCCTCGTACCAGGACCTGCACCAGGAGGTCCGCGCGCTGCGCGCCCGGGTCCGCACCGCCCCGGTGATCGGCATGGCGCAGGGCATGCTCATGGCCCGTTACGGCCTGCCGGACTCCGGCAGCGCCTTCCGGGCCCTGCGGGAGGCATCGCAGCGGTTCAACGTGCCGCTGCGCGTCCTCGTGTCCGCGGTGGTGGTCGCCCGGCCGCCGGACGGCGGGGTGTGGTTCCCGGGCCGCCGCTCCCTGCCCGTGCCCCAGCTGCGGATCCTCGCCCGCGGCGGCCCCGACCCCCGCTGCCGTGGCCGGATGATCGACGCCGTGCTGCGCGAGGCCCTGGCCATCGGGCGCGCGCCCGCCGGTCATGTGCTGTTCGTGGACCCGGCCGTGAACGCGCTGACGCTGGAGACGCACTACGGCTGCCCGGACGCCTTCCTCGACCAGCTCGTGCGGGGCCGGGACGAGGGCACGGCCGAGGCGGTCGCCCGGACGCGGGGACGGCGGGTGAGCGTGCCCGACGTGGCCACCGACGCGCTGCTGTCCGACGACAGCCGGCGCGCCCTCCTCGGGGCGGGCGCCCGAGCACTCCAGTGCCTGCCGGTGCTGTCCTCGGCCGGATCCTGCGTCGGACTGATCACGGTGCACTGGCCCGATGCAGGGCACCGGCCGGCCCCGGCGCAGGCCGAGGCCCTGGGCCTGCTGGCCGCCGACACCTCGGCCTGGCTGGCCTGGTACCACCGCTCGGTCCTCCTCGACACCCTGGAGCATCTCCACCGCAAGCTGACCCGCGCCGCTCGCTGAGCGGGGAGCGGCGCGGGTCCTGGCGACGGGTGGTGCGTCGCGCGCGTGGCCGTGAGAAACCGGACCACGCACGCACCACACGGAGGGAGTCCGGCGCGTGTCCGATCCGCGGCAGCCCGAACAGCGGCGCGGTGACAGGGGAGGCGCCCCGCCGCAGGACGGCGGGCGGCACAAGACCCACCGGACGCCCGCCCGCGGCGAGGCCGCCCGGCCCCACGGCTCGACCAGGGCCGCAAGGGCGGGGGAGAAGGTGGCGGTGTGCCCCCAGCCCAGCAACCCGATCACCCCTTGCCCCGACGGCCGCGCGCCTCGGGGCCCTGTCGCGCGTCGGCCCGGGGGGCGGCTTGCGGACCACAGTGGTGCGGGGGTCGTGCGGCGACGGATCGGTCCACGGGCCTGCCACGCCGCACGGCGATACGGCCTGCCACGCCGCACGGCGATACGCTCCGGGGTATGCGGATCTCCGTCTCCTCCGACATGGACGAACCCGTGGCCCGGCTGCTCGTGACGGAGTTGCGGCACCGCGGACACGAGGTGCGCGCGCACGGCGCGCTGCTGCCCGGGGCCGACGCCCAGTGGGCGGCCTGCACGGAGGCGGCGGCCCGGGACGTGGCCGAGGGCGCGGCCGACCAGGCGGTGGTGTGCTGCTGGACCGGCACCGGCGCGTCCATCGCGGCGAACAAGGTGCCCGGGGTCCGCGCGGCCCTGTGCGCGGACGCCGTCACCGCGGACGGCGCGCGCCGCTGGAACGACGCCAACGTCCTCGCGCTGAGCCTGCGGCTGACCTCCGAGCCGCTGCTGAGGGAGATCCTCGACGCCTGGTTCGCGGCCGAGCCCAGCCAGGACCCGGAGGACCGGCAGAACGTGGCCCGCGTCGGCCGTCTGGACGCCGCCCGGGAGGGCTGCTAGGCGCAGAACGACCCGGCGCGGGCCGGGGACCGACTCGTCGTGGTCCGGTGTTCGGTCGTACCGGGGCCGGGGGTCAGTGGGCGCCGAGCCCGCCGCCGCCGAAGGAACCGCTCGATCCCTTGCTCCAGCGTGGTCGGTCCTTGTTGTCGCTCGGCCTCGAATCCATGTTGGTCAGCTCGTACGGAGTGAGCGGACGGCCGCCCTTGGGCGTCTTGGGAACCTCGGCGGATTCCCTGTTCTCCCGGACCTCGTGCACGGCTCCCTCCGGCGGCAGCTTGGGCTGCTCCTCGGGGCGCGGGCGCGCGGACTCGCGGTACTTGACGCGGGAGGTCAGCCAGAAGCCGCCGCCGAGCACTGCCAGGAGAGCCACGGCCACGATGAAGAGCACGAGGCTCATCAGGCCGCTCGCCGCGGCCAGCTGCATCGATGCGGTAGTCATAACTCAGGCATACCCCACCCAGACCGGGACGAACCGGACACCATCCGTGACCTGCGACGACACACGGCGACCGGCCGCCGTGGCCGGACGGCACCCGGCCGCGGGCGCTCCCCGCCCTCGTCGGCTTTCTCCCCCCGCTCCCTGCTTGCTCGTCCCGGAAAGGTGTTTGCGGATCGGTGACCCGGCTACCCGCACGGCGTGACACCGCAGACTTCGCAGCAGCAGCTGTACCGGTTCCTGGAGGACCGCTTCACGTGTGCGCAGGCGTGCACGGAGTGCGCGCGGGCCTGCGCGGTGCGCGCGAGCCTCGTCGACCCGGGCGGGACCGAGCACCAGGAGCGGGTGCGCCGGCTGGGCATCATGTGCGCCGAGGTGTGCGACGCCACCTGCCGGGTGCTGTGCGAGGAGACCAAGCAGGACGAGGAGGGGATCCGGGTCCGGCTGGAGTGGTGCCGCCAGGTCTGCCTCGAATGCGCCCACGCCTTCGACGAGCAGCCCGGCGCCGAGTCGGCCGCGGCCTCCTGCCGGATCTGCGCCGAGGCGTGCACCGACTTCCTGGAGACGCTGAGGTGACCTCCCCGGCGGGGAGCCGGACGTGCGGCGCAATTCGCCCCGGGCCCGCCATTCCCAATTACTGAAACACGTTCTACGGTGTGCGCCGTCAGGACCGCCCTTGGGGAGCCTGGAGGCGCCGTGCACCTCGACCACACGCCCGAGCAGCTACGACTGCGCGCCGAGCTGCGCGCCTACTTCGCGCAGCTGGTCCCGGACAACGCCTACGCCCGGTACGCCGACCCGGCCGCCCAGAAGCGGTTCTACCGCGACACCATCCGGCGGCTCGGCACCGACGGCTGGCTCGGCGTCGGCTGGCCCACGGAGTACGGCGGGCGCGGCATGACGGCGATGGAGCAGTTCATCTTCTTCGACGAGGCCGCCCAGGCCGGCGTACCGCTGCCGCTGATGGCGCTGAACACGGTCGGCCCGACGCTCATGCGGTTCGGCACCGAGGAGCAGAAGTCGTACTTCCTGCCGCGCATCCTCTCCGGCGAGATCGACTTCGCCATCGGCTACAGCGAGCCCGACGCCGGCACCGACCTCGCCGCGCTGCGGACCAGGGCCGTGCGCGACGGCGACACGTACGTCGTCGACGGGCAGAAGATCTGGACCACCAACGGAGACACCGCGGACTGGGTGTGGCTCGCCGTGCGCACCGATCCGGCGGCCCCGCCGCACAAGGGCATCACCATGCTGCTGGTGCCCACCTCCGATCCCGGCTACTCGTGCACGGTCATCAACACCCTCGCCTCGCACGACACCACCGCCAGCTACTACGAGAACATCCGCGTCCCCGTCTCCCGCCGCGTCGGCGAGGAGAACCAGGGCTGGCGGCTGATCACCAACCAGCTCAACCACGAACGCGTCACCCTCGCCGCCCACGGCACCATGGCGATCCGCGCCCTGCACGACGTCCAGCGCTGGGCCATGGAGACCAAGCTCGCCGACGGCCGCCGGGTCGCGGACCTGTCCTGGGTGCGCCGGCTGCTCGCCCGCACCCACACCCGGCTGGATGCGATGAAGCTCCTCAACTGGCAGATGGTCAGCGCCGTCGAGGAGGGCACCCTCACCCCGCAGGACGCCTCCGCCGTCAAGGTCTACGGCTCCGAGGCCCGCCGGGACGCCTACGCCTGGCTGATGGAGATCGTCGGGGCCGCCGGCCCGCTGAAGGAGGGGTCCGCGGGAGCCGTCCTGCACGGCGAACTGGAGCGCGGCTACCGCTCGGCCGTCATCTTCACCTTCGGCGGCGGCAACAACGAGATCCAGCGCGAGATCATCTCCTGGATCGGTCTGGGGATGCCCCGGGTGCGGCGTTAGCCTGCGGTGTGACTGGGCTTTTTAGGTGGCACAAAAGCGGGATGGTTGGCACCAAGACCATTCTGCTGGTGCCGAGGCGGCAGCGACTGGCGACGCACAGCGTGACACGCATGGGAAGAGGGTGTGAGGCCGGGCGGGCACGGCAGGCGACGCGTAGTGCCCAGTCGGCCGCCTGCGACCGGTCCGGGCGAGCCGGGTGATGCGCGAGTAGGGCAGTGTCCACCACTCGGACCTGCGCCGGGCGTTCCCCAGACGGCAGCATGCGCAGCCATCCGGCATCGGCGAGTTCACGCACAGCATCCGAGACCGGTTCGAGGCGGAGGCTGCGGAGCATTCCGCCAGGCAGCCTGACCTGAGCGGCGTCGTTCGTGCAGAGTGCGCACTGCAGAGCGATCAGTCGGGCTCCGGCACTCGTGTCGGAAGGCAGGGCAGCGGGGCTCGTAGCGGGTAGACCGCCCTGTTGCACAGCGTGCTGGCTCTCGCCGAGAACGTATGCGGGCTGGGCGTCATGCCGGCGTGGCTTTGTACGAATCCCAGCTTCAGCGGCAGGAGTTGCCAGGCGATGCCTCGGCGCAGGACGTAAGGGATGCCCTGCAGACAGAGCCGATCATCCACTGGCCTCGGCCCCGGCGACCGCGTCGGCCAGGGCGGCAGCAGCAGTTCGATCAGCGCCCATAAGCCATCGTCCACGATCCACGGCCGAGTCGTCACACCCACCGCACGATCAGATCGTCACAACGGTCACGCTCGACCGGGATGCCTCAGCAAGGTCTCTTTGCGGGCTTGAACAGCCATGCGTCGTGGTCAGGTCTCGCCCCCCCAGTCAGCTGAGCCCACCGTGAGGCCACGGGCGTGAGATGCGTGATTCAGGCGTCCGCCGCGTACCGCCAGAACTCCCTGATCACCGGTGCCGGCACGGGACCCATCGCTGCTACCTGAGTCAGCAGGATGGTGACCACGCCCGTGGCCGGGATGACGTGCGCCACTGTGCCCGTGCCTCCGACCCAGCCGTAACGACCGGGCGTATTCCACGGGTTGGTCCGGTCGATGTCAACCGAGCCGCCGAAGCCCCAGCCCTGGCCCTCCAGGAACAGTCGGCCGATGTCGCGCTGCGCCGGATTCGTATGGTCGGTGGTCATCATGCGTACGGAGTCGGCCGACAGCACCCGCCGGCCGTCGGCCGCCACCCCGCCGGCCAGCAGCATCCGGCAGAAGGCCAGCCAGTCGTCGGCGGTCGAGGCCAGCCCGCCATTGCCGAGCGGCAGCGCGGGCAGGCTGCTCCACTCGCCGTCCGGGCCGTCGGCGAGCTCCAGGCCGCCGTCGTCGCCTGGCCTGTAGAAGCTGGTGAACCGGCTCCGCTTGGCGGCCGGCACCTCGAAACCGGTGTCCACCATGCCCAGCGGCCCGAAGATCCGCTCCGTCAGGAACTCCGGCAGCGGCTGTCCGGTGACCCGCGAAATCAATACCCCCTGCAGGACGGAGCAGGTGTCGTACAGCCAGGCAGCGCCCGGCTGGTACAGCAGCGGGATGCGGCCGAGCGCCGCCATCCACTCGTCGGCCGGCGGGAAGTTGCTCGGCACCCGGCCGTCCTTTTGCACCGTGAACAACTCCTGCACCGCCGGCAGTGTGAAATCGGAGGGGAATCCGTACCCGGCTTGGGAGGCCAGCACGTCGAGTACGGTGATGGGCCGGTCGGCCGGCACCACGTCGTCCACCGGGCTTGCCGGCGTGCGTACGACCACCGGCTTCCCCAGCTCCGGCAGCCACATCCCGACCGGGTCGTCCAGTGCGATCGTGCCCTCCTCCACGAGGATCAGCAGTGCGGCGGCGGTGACGGACTTGGTGATCGAGGCGACCCGGAAGATGGAGTCCCTCGCCATCGGGGCGCCGTCGCCGGTGTCCTGCGCGCCGACGGCCACCACCTCGGCCTGGTCACCCCGGGCCACGAGGCCAACCGCTCCCGGCAGCGTACCGGCACCGACGTGGGCTTCGAGCAAGTCGTGCAGGGTCATCATGAAGCCGCCTTCCAGAAGATCGCTGTCGAAAGACAGACTCCCGCACGGGCCGGGAATCATCGGCGTCGACAGGTCTGATGGCCGGAGACCTCTTCGTGCCAAGAGGGGCGTCTCACTCCTGCGCCGAACATGCCTGACACTCCGCAGAGTGGTTTCCCGGACGGCAGTTACTGGAAGCTCAAGTCCGCGGTCGTGCTGTCCTGGGAAGCCATCGCGGCACATGACCAGACCAACTGGGAGGCGAGTGCACGCAGAGCGCTTCGAAGAGAAGCGGGCCCGACCCCGCGACGTCGAGTCTGCCGAACGCGGCGACGGTGTCCGCGACGACGCGCTCGGCCGCGTCGGCGTCGGTGACGTCGAGCCGTGCCGCGCGGATCCGGTTGCCGTGGGCGGCCACAAGGTCGTCGAGGGCGTGCGGATCACGTGCGGTGGCCGTGACTTCATGGCCGGCGGCCAGAGCGGCCATGCGGCGGGGGTGCGGCAAGACGGCACCGAGCGGCGCTGGAACACGGCGGCCCGGCGTCAGGTGGTGATGACATCGGCGTTGCAGAACTGCAAGTCGGCTGCCTTGCCGCGGGGCATCCGTACGGTGGCGATCATCGGCCGGCAAGGGGTGTGGATCCGTGTGCCCCGTTCCGGCCGATGACTGCCCCGGCGCGGCGTCAGCCCAGCGGGCTGGTCGTGTCGCGGAGCATGGTGAGAACAGGGGCGTACATGCGCGTCTTGATGGTTCCGAGGCTGTCGCCGGCCTTGTTCGCGTGAGCCTGAGCGAGTTCGAGGGCGGCGGTGCGCAGGGTGGCCTCGTCCGCGGCCTGATCGACGATTCCGGCGGCGGCTGCTTCCTGGCCGCCGAAACGACGGGCGGAGACCATGGCATGGTGAGCTGTTTGCGGGGTCAGCCGTGACTGGATGAGGGCGGACATGCCTGGGGTGAACGGGATGTTGATGTCTGCCTCGGGCAGGCACCAGAAGCCTCGGTCGGCGCGCATGAGCCGGAAGTCATGGGCCAGGGAGAACATCGCTCCGGCGGCGAACGTGTGTCCCTGCAGCGCGGCGACGGTGATCAGCGGGAGGGACAGGAGCCGTGCGAACAGTCCGTGGACGGAAGTGACGTAGTCCCGGTGCTCGTCGCTGTGCGCGGCGAGCCATTCGAGATCGAGACCGTTGGAGAAGAACTTCCCGGTCGCAGCGGTCACCAGGGCGCGGGGACCTTCCGCTTTCTCCACTTCGTCCAGGGCCGCGTTGACCGAGGCGATCCAGTCGGGGTGGAAGCGGTTCTCACCGTCACCGAGGTCGAGAACGAAGACGGCGTCCTGGCGGTCGAGTGTGGGCACGATGGCTCCTCTGGAGATGTATCGGTGGGGCAGGGCATGTGGGCCGCGGGGAGTCGGGGTCCGCTGGGCCGCCGTTCGGCGCTGCGGGGCGTTTGGGATGCGTCTCCCCGCCGCCGCGGCGGAAGTCAGATCGGACGTGCTCTCCTGGCCCGGTGGTGCAGGGTGGCCGCGGCCAGTAGGCCCAGCGCGATGCTCGCACCGGCAAGGAGGATCCCGGTGAGGGCCGGCCCACCGGGAAGTGCGGATCCGTGTATCCAGCGGATGGTGAAGTTGGTGCTCGCTGCTATGGGAAAGCTGAAGATCCACAGGCCCGGATGGAACGCGGGCTGGCGCAGCTCGGGGAGGAGGAAGGCGACGAGGAGGACGGTGAAGAGCAGGGCCCCGGCGAAGCCGTAGCCGACGGCATCGAAGACGCCCTTGTGAGCAGCGGTCCAGGCGATTCCGCCCGTCGCGGGGGGAATGGTCAGGACAGTGAGTGCGGGGCGGGCAGGCCCGGGCAGGGGGCCGTTGGTGACGAGGCTGCCGAGGATGACGGTGCCGAAGGCGAGCCAGTACAGCAGCCCCACCGCGAAGGCCGCGTCGGCGACGCCGGGGAGTCTGAGCGTGGAGGCCATGGCGCTGGCGACAAAGGGGGCGGAGGAGACGGGCAGCAGGTAGCCCGGGTGCAGAGTGGCACTGCTCAGGGCGCCCGTGAGCCAGTGGGCGAGCAGGCGTGCGGCGATCAGGGCGGCCACGGTGAGGAACACCGCGTAGGCCGAGCGTGCCCCGGTCAGGTCGAACCGGGAGAAGTGGCCGGCGATCAGCATGCCGATGATGGGGACGTACCCAAGGGCGAAGCCCTGGCCGGGATGGCTCAGGTCGTGGCGCACATTGCGCCACTCGGACCCGCCATGGCGCAGGTACTGGGCCAGCAAAACCAGCCAGATGAGACCGCTGACGGAGAACAGCGCGTCGCTGACCTGCAGAGCGGGCGGGAAGGTTGTCGCCGCCGCCTGCCAGGCTCCGCCGAGGCCGGCGGTGCCGAGGGAGATGGACAACAGCCCGATCCGGGCCGCGCGGGCCGCGTGGCGGCCGCTGTTGTCGGAGGCCATGTCGGCGGCTGGACGCGCGGGCCCGCCGTCGTGCGGGCGCGTGCTGGTGTGCTCTGTCGTGTCGACCATGTCGGTCATGGGGGAACCTCGAGGGGAATGCCTAGGGCGCGGGCCGGACCGTCTGCCTGGCGGTGCGGGTCGCGGCGTGGTCAGGCGGCCATGTCCAGGACGACCCGGAAGCGGGCCTTGCCCGAGAGCATCCGCTCGTAGGCGTCCATCGCGTGAGTGAAAGGCATGGTCTCGGTGGAGGGGCGGATGCCGTGGGCGAGGCTGAAGGCGAGGTTGTCCTCGTTCTGGATCGACGACCCGGTCAGGCTGCCGACGATGCGACGCGTACCGAAGATCAGGTCGGCTGTGGCGACCGTCAGCGGGTCGGGGGCGGCGCCGACCACCACCAGCGTGCCGCCCGGGGCGAGTCCTCGGACCAGGGGGTTCATCGACGTTCCGCTGGACGCGGTGGCGACTATGACCGATGCGCCGCCCAGGTCGGCCAGCGCCGTGCCGGGGTCGGTGCCGGTGCTGTCGATGTACTCGCCGGCACCAAGCTCCCTGGCGAGAGCCTCCTTCTCCTGGCCGCGGGCGATGGCGACCACACGGTGTCCGAGGCCGCGGGCGTATTGCAGGGCCAGGTGCCCCAGCCCGCCGATCCCCTGCACGGCGACCAGCGCGCCCGCGCGGGCAGGGGCCTGCTGGAGTGCAGTGAGGGTGGTCAGCCCGGCACACAGCAGCGGAGCCGCCTCGACGGCCGGCATGCCGTCGGGGATGCGCACCAGTCCGCTCGCGCGGGCGTACGTCACCTCCGCGTATCCGCCGTCGATGGTGGTGCCGGTCTGTTCCTGGTTCAGGCAGTTGACGAAGTCGCCGCGGCGGCAGGGCTCACACTCCCCGCAGTGTCCGTTCAGGAAGCCGACGCCGACGCGGTCGCCGGGCCTCCAGGCGGTGACACCCGCGCCCACGGCATCGATCACGCCGACGATCTCGTGGCCGGGAACCACTGGATGGGACGGGTCGGGGCGCAGTCCCTCCACGGCCAGCACGTCGGAGTGGCAGACGCCGCACGCCTCCACCCGGAGGCGGACGTGCCCGGGCTCCGGCTCGACCAGCTCCCGCTCGACGAGCCGGAGCTGGTGGGCGCCGGTGGCCTCGAATGCTCGGTACGTGGACATGACGCATCTCCTCGGTGCTGCCTCTGCCGGCACGGGGAGGGCCGAGGGCTTGGGGACGGGGACTTCAATATGACCGGTCACTTTAAAATTCGTCAAGCGCTGCCCACAGCCGAAAGCAGGCCCTGTGCGGTCGTGGACGGCGCTGCTTTCCCTGATGGTCCGGGTTTGACCCAAGGCAAGGCGACCGGACATATTGACCTTCGAGGTGGTGGTGAGGATGGCACGCGCGTCCAAGCGCGAGGAGATCGCGAAGGCAGCCCTGGAGCAGTTCCGTACGCGGGGCTTCAATGCCACGGGTATCAGCGACATCACCTCGGCGGCGGGGGCTCCGAAGGGCTCGTTCTACAACCACTTCGCCAGCAAGGAGGAGAGCGCCCTCGAGGCACTGAGGCGCTACGCCGCCGGGTTGCGGTTCGACATGCTCGACACCCCAGGGCGCCCAGCGCTGGAGCGGCTCCGGGCGCACTTCGAGTTCCTGGGCACGGACACGGTCGACAGCGGCTTCGCCCGCGGATGTCTGGTCGGCAACCTCGGCGCCGAGGTAGGGGACCACTCCGAGGAGATCCGCTCCGCGGTCCAGGGCGGCTTCCAGCGGTGGGCCACGCGCATCCGGCAAGTGCTGACCGAAGCCGAGGAGGCAGGAGAGCTGAAGGCCGCTCTCGATGTCGAGGCTGCCGCGCTGTTCATCCTCAGCGCCTGGGAGGGCACATTGATCGCTGCCCGGGCGGACAAGTCCACTGCTCCCTTGGACGCCTTTTTCCGCATGGTCTTCGACGTCCTTCTGCGCTGATCCCCGCTGGGGTCCGCTGAGGACTCGCAGGCGTCGCCCCACGATTCCTGGTCGGAGGGGCGCTACGGGTGCTGTGACGGGAGGGTTTGCTCGGTCCAGACCGTCTTCCCGTTGTCGGTGTAGCGGATACCCCAGTTGTGTGCGAGTTGGGCGCAGATGAACAGGCCGCGGCCGCCTTCGTCGACCGTCCGTGCGTGGCGCAGCCGCGGAGCGGAGATGCCGGAGTCGTGGACCTCGCAGGTGAGCGTCCGGTCGTTGATGAGGCGCAGTTGCACGGGCGGCGCGCCGTACCGCAGGGCGTTGGTGACCAGCTCGCTGACGATTTCCTGGGTGTCGTAGGCAGCGTCCTCGTCCACGCCCCAGCTGGCTAGTTGGCGCCGGGCGTGGCGCCGCGCGACGGCAGGAGCGGTGGGCTCATCGTCCAGCGGCCAGGTGACGACGCGGTCGGCGGGGAAGGGGCGGGTGCGGGCGAGGAGAAGGACGGCGTCGCCGGGAAGAGCATCGGTCCGGAGTCGGTAGAGGATGTCGTCGCACAGGTCCTGCAGGGGCCGGTCGGTGTCGGCGAGCAAACGCTGAAGCGGCTGCGTGTCGCTTGTGCCGTCCTCGGGCCGTGCCGCAGACAGCAGCGAGGCCGTGTAGAGGGCGAGCACATCTCCATCGCCCAGAGTGAGTGTGGTGGCGGCGTACGGGGGGCCTCCTCCGTTACCGAGGGCGGCTCCGGCGGCCAGGTCGAGCACTCGGGTGGCGGAAGCTGCGCCGGCGACGACGGGGGGCGGGTGTCCGGCTGAGGCGATGGTGCACGTATGGGTGAACGGGTCGTAGAGAACGCACAGGCACGTCGCGCTGAGGGGCTCGTCGCGCAGGAAGTCGCCTAGTGGCAGCGCCCTCCGCTCGCGTGCGAGACGTGACATGGTGTCGTCGAGCCGGGCGAGGAGTTCGTCGGGTTCCAGGTCCAGGGCGGCGAGCGACTGCATGGCGGTCCGCAGCTGCCCCATGGTGACGGCGGTGTGGATGCCGTGGCCGGCGACTTCCCCGACGACCAGGGCCGTACGGGCGCCGGGCAGGGCGCAGGCGTTGGACCAGCCCCCCGCGCCCCGGTCGTCGGCCACGTACAGGTCGGCGGTCTCGATCGCGGTCTGTGATGGAGGAGCCGGGGGCAGCAGATGGCGCTGCAATGTCGCTGCGATGGTGTGCTCGCGCGTGTAGCGGCGGGCGTTGTCGATGCTCAGGGCGGTGTGCGTGGCCAGTTCCAGGGTGAGGGCGAGTTCCTTCTCGTCGAATCCGCCGGATCGCTGTGTGCGGTAGAGACTCAGCAGCCCGAGCACCTTTCCGCGCAGCGTCAGCGGTGCGACGAGCAGGAAACGTGCGCCGGATGCGTGGATCGCTTCGGCCCGCGCCGGATCGGCCGCCAGCCAGGGCGTGTCGGGGCTGAGGGCAATCGTGCGCGGCTTGAGGTCGGCCAGCGTTTGCGCGTACGGGGTCGGGAACGGCAGCGCGCGGACGTCTCCCACCGGATGCGCCCGGGCCTGCTGATCACCGCCGCTGTTCCCGAATGCGGCCCGACGCAGCGGCACATTCCGGCCTGGCGGGCTCAGCGGTGGTTCCTCTCCGCGCACGACAGGCTCCACCACTTCCACCACGGCGATATCGGCGAACCCGGGGATCAGCGCGCGGACCAATTCCTGGCAGGTAACCACCACATCCAGGGTTTGTCCCACCCGCTCCTGGACGGCATACAGGGCCTGGGCTCCGCGGCGTACCTGCTCCTGCTCTGTCACGTCGTGCGCCACGACCACTGCCCCCGGTGCGTCCCGCAGGGGAAGCACCGAGACGCTGTGCGTGTGCTGGGAATCATTCTTCGGGTCCGTCCGCATGACGTGGTCGACTGCCGACGCACCGTCTCCCATGGCCTGGCACAGCATGTTCTCCAGTTCGCCGGGTGACGTAAGGGGCCACGTATCGGTGAGGGGGCGTCCTCGTATCTGCGGCGTGCTCGCGCCGGACAGGGCCTGCGCCGCCGCATTGGCCGACACGACGTGCAACTCCTCGTCCACCACGAACAGAGCCGCTGCCATGTGAGCGGACAGCGCCTTGAGCACCGCGCTCTCGATGCCGGGCACCAACCCGTCCGCAGGTGGCAGGAAGACGCCCCACGCAGCCGAACCGTCGTCACGCAGCACCGGCCGCACACACAGGCCCCCGCCGGCGGCGCCCTCTGAAACACCACGATGGCTGCCATCGCTGCAGCGCTCCGGGTAGCCACCACCTGGCGCGGGGACAGGGCTGGCCAGGTCTGTTGCCGGACGCCCTACCACCTCGCCCGCGGGGCGCCCCCACAGCTCCTCCGCCTGGTGGCTCCACTGCACGACCACACCTTCGCCGTCCACGACCATCAGGGGCGTCTCACCGGCCATGGGAACCACCTCCGCCTTCCAGCTTGCCCGGCTGTCTGGGGCTGCGCCGCCGCTGATCGGCGCCTTTCGAGGCTGCGCACGCTGGCCGGTACGAAAGAACCCCTACGACAGCCGCCGGTGTACTTGCATAAACCGCCACGCCAACGCTGGGGGCGAGTCTGACCAGCGGATACTTGCCGTCCGCGACAGTTCCGCCCGGGCTTGCAGCGCCCCGAGGATCAGCGCCCGGGGTGCGTGACGCCGACGAACCAGTGAACGATGAGAGATGCGCCCGGCCTGCGAGGGTCACCGCGGATCGCATGGCTGCGGCTGCGGTTGCGTCGCCGGGCCGCCCGATCGACGTCCCTTTGGCCGCCTCCCCTGGCGCGACCGAGCAGGAGACCGACATGAACACGTTGCTCGCGGAGGTCCTCGATGCGCATGGCGGCCTCGACCGCTGGAACGCACTCACCATGGTCCGCGCGACCATCGTCAGCGGTGGCGACATGTTCGTCATCAAGGGGATGCCGCAGGACCCCACCCCCCGGGAGATGACCGTCTGGCTGCACGAGCAGCACGCCGCCGTGATGCCGTTCGGCGCCCCCGACCAGAGGACCGACTTCACGGCCGACCGCATCGGCATCGAGAAGATCGACGGCTGTGTCGTGGCCGAACGCGACCAACCGCGGAAGTCGTTCGCAAGCCACGAGCTGAGCACCCCTTGGGACCCGCTGGACCGCGCCTACTTCAACGGATACGCGTTGTGGACGTATCTCACGACGCCGTTCCTGCTGGTGATGCCCGGCTTCACGGTCACCGAAATCGAACCGTGGTGGGAAGGAGACGAACTCTGGCGCGGGCTGCGCGCGATCTTCCCGCCCGGCATCGCCAGCCACAGCACCCGGCAGGACTTCTACTTCGGCCCCGATCACCTTCTGCGTCGGCATGACTATCACGTCGACATCGCGGGTGGGTTCGCCGCAGCGCAGTACGTCTACGACATGGTGGAAGCGGAGGGGATTCGTCTGCCCACCAGGCGTCGGGCCTACCGAAGCGCTGCGGACAACCGCCCGATCCTGGACCAGACGATGGTCTCCATCGACATCAGCAACGCTCGGTTCACCTGACATCGGCCCGTACGCGGCGCGTGCTGGGCGGGGCCGGCGGCTGCGCGCTTCCCCACCCATTCAACCGTCGGCTCAGGCGCCCAGGCCAGCCAGAACAGGGCGCTGAGGCTCCCGTGAGGATCTCGGCAGGTCACTCTCCGAGGAGCCCGACCGCCCCGTACCACACCGGGGCCGGGTTCAGGCGGTCCGGATGGAGCGCGATCATCTGGTCGAAGTACTGGCGGGCCGTAGGTTTCTGGCCGAGCAGTCGGATGGCGTCGAGCAGGTATTGCCGGGTCTGTTCCAGGATGGCGGGATCATCGGGAAGGTCCTTGTTCTTGTGGCCCGCCACGACGGCCTTCGGCTCGAGCGCGGCGACCCGGTCGAGGGCCTTGAGCCATTCCTGCAGGCCCCCGTTCCCGCCTTCGAGGATGTACTGGTGTACGCCGTCGTAGGCGACGTCGCCGGCCACGACGAGTCCGATGGACGGTACGTACAGGACGGAGGTTTCGTCGGTGTCGGTGTGTGGCCAGGACCGGGGTGTCGGGGATGAGACCGGGGAACTGCTTGTCCCACAGTTCTTCACGCCCCTTGGTGGCCTGCCGGCGCATGACCTCGATGGTGCCCGGCGTCGCGTAGACGCTTCACGAGATCCGCGGTGCCGAACCAGTGGTCGCCGTGCCCGTGGGTCGCGTAGATGTAGGCCAGGCGCTTGCCGGACCGTTCGATCCAGTCGCCGACCCTCTGGGTCTGTTCGCGGGTGAGAGGCGGGTCGACCAGTACGGCGTCCTGACGGCTTTCCGAGCGCGAGGTTCATCGCGACGTCGCCCAGTCGGGGGCGGCCACAACCGTAGGATGACCAGATCCGCGTCAGTCGGCGATGGGCTGCCAGATCACCACGCGTCGTGTATCCCAATGGCCCTGTGCTGCTCGATCGAGCCTCGCTCACGGAGGTACGGAGATAACCCATGCCCCAGGTCTGGGGCTCCGTTGCCGAGATCGCTGCGCGCCTTGGATGTCCAGCTACGGCGCCCCCCTTGTGACCTGCGCTGTACCAAAGTGCCAACCATCTTGCTGATCCGGTACCTCCGGACGGTAGAGCCAGTTGGCATCAGCGCAGGTCACGAGCGTTGCCTTGTGCCAACTGACGAGCCCAGTCACACTGCGGGCATGGGCGACCGCGGGCTCTTCACCCCCGACTCCGTGACCTGGCAGATGCACGGCGACCCCATGATGTGGGTGGCCGGCGTCCGCGCGCTCTACCTCCAGGCGCTGCACCCCCGCGCGGTCCGGGGCGTCCTGCAGAACTCCGACTTCCGGCGCGACGCGTGGGGCCGGCTGATGCGCACCGCGAACTTCGTCGGCACGACGACGTACGGGACCACCGGCGCCGCCGAACGCGCGGGCGCCCGCGTCCGGAAGATCCACGGCATGCTGACCGCGACCGACCCGGTCACGGGCGAGCGGTACGGCGTCGGCGAACCCGCGCTGCTGCTCTGGGTGCACTGTGCCGAGATCGACTCCTATCTGCACGTCCTGCGCCGCTCCGGGTTCCCGCTCACCGACGCCCAGGCCGACCGGTACATAGCCGAACACCTCGTCAGCGCCCGCCTGGTGGGCCTCGACGAGCGCGCCGTACCGGCGAACCGGGCGGAGCTGGCCGCCTACTTCGAGCGGGTGCAGCCGGAACTGGCCGCGGGACCCGAGGCCCGGGTGGTGGACGACTTCCTGCTCCGTCCGCCGACGCACGCCCTCCTCGTCCCGGCGCGCGAGGTGCTGTGGCGGCGCGTGGCGCATCTGGCGTACGCCGCTCTGCCGCCGTACGCCCACGCGTTGTACGGCAGACCGGCCCCCGCGCCCGCCGTCGTGACCCGCCGCCTGCGGATGACGGGCGCCCTTCTGCGCCGTGTTCCCGCACGTCTGCGCTGGCAGCTGCCGCCCAAACACATCCTGCGGGCGATGGCGCGGCTCGGTCCGGACGCCCGCCCGGCACCGTACAAACTCGGACGATAAACCGCCATACTGGACGAGCAGGGGGGTGCGTCACGGTTCGGGCCGGCCGGGTGCGGGCGGGGCCGGCGCGGCGAGCCACCCAGGGGCGGGGCGGACGGCGACGGGGGCGGCGTATCGCTATGGCGGAGAACAGGCTGGTCCAGGGCCGGTACCGGCTGCTCGAACTGATCGGGCGGGGCGGGATGGGCGAGGTGTGGCGGGCCCGGGACGAGTCCCTGGGCCGGCGGGTCGCGGTCAAGTGCCTCCGGCCGCAGGGGCCGTACCACGATCCGTCGTTCTCCGGTGTGCTGCGGGAACGGTTCCGCCGGGAGGCCCGGGTGGCCGCCGGGCTCTCCCACCGCGGGGTGACCGTCGTGCACGACTTCGGCGAGTCCGACGGGCTCCCGTACCTGGTCATGGAGCTGTTGGAGGGCCGTGACCTGAGCCGGCTGCTGGCGGACCACGGGGGATGTCCGCTGCCGGTGGACGACGTGCTCGACATCGCCGGCCAGGTCGCCGCCGCCCTCGCCTACACCCACAAGCAGGGCGTGGTGCACCGGGACCTGAAACCGGCCAACATCGTGCGGCTGACCGACGGCACCGTGAAGATCTGCGACTTCGGCATCGCCCGCCTCGGCCACGACATCGGCTTCACCGCCCGGCTCACCGGCACCGGGGTCGCGCTCGGCACCCCGCACTACATGTCCCCGGAGCAGATCGGCGGCGACGCCGTCGACCGGCGCAGCGACCTGTACTCGCTGGGCTGCGTGCTGTACGAAATAGCCACCGGCGCGCCCCCGTTCGACCTGGCGGACGCCTGGGCGATCCTCATCGGCCACCGCGGCGCCCCGCCCCGGCCCCCGCGCGAACGACGCCCCGAACTGCCGGCCCGCCTCGACCGCCTCATCCTCGGCCTGCTGGCCAAGCGCCCCGAGGAACGGCCGCGCGACGCCGAGGAGTTGCTGCGCCTGCTCCAGTCGGTGCGGAGCACGACCACCCATCTCCCCGCCGGTACGCCCGGCGCGACGACGGCGGCGTACCCCGCGCGTGGAGAGCCCGTCGTGGGAGGCGCACCGGCGTTCCCGGAGCCGCCCCGCACCCGCCTGCCGGCCTGGACCCAGGGCATGACCACCGGTCACAAGGCCACGGGCGTGGCGCCGGCCGGACTGCACGCACTGCCCCCGGACCCGGGCGCGGCGCTGACGGACCGATGGGCCACCGGGCCGGCCCGCGCGGGCACGGCGGTGGCAGTGCACCCCGGCCCGGCGGGCACCCTCGCCGCCCTGACCGCGCGGCACCGCGAGGGCGTCCGGCTGGCCGGCAGCGGCCGCTGGGCGGAGGCCGGCGAGGTGCACCGGGCCGTGGCCGCCGGGCGGGCCGCCCTGCTCGGACCCGACCACCCCGACACGCTGGCCAGCCGCTACGAGGCCGCCTTCACCCTCGTACGCACCGGCCGCGCGGCGGAGGCACTGCCCCTCTACACGGACATCGCCGAGGCCAGGGCCCGCACGCTCGGAGCCGACCACCCCGACACCCTCGCCGCCCGGCAGGAGACCGCCTACGCGCTGGGCCGCCTGGGACGGCACTTCGAGGCGCACCGGATCTACACCGCGGTGCTGGCCGCACGCGAGCGCGCCATCGGCCCCGACGACCCGGACACCCTGCGCTGCCGCCACAACCTCGCCTGCAGCCTCGGCCGGCTCGGCCGCCCGGACGACGCCCGCCGGCTGGCCCGGGAGGTGGCCGCCGACCGGGCCCGGGTGCTCGGCCCGGACCACCCCGACACGCTGGCCTCCCGCTGCGAGGTCGCCTACGCGCTGGGCCGGTCGGGCCACTGGGAGGAGGCGCTGCGCACCTACCGCGAGGTCGCCGCGGCCCGCGCCCGCACCCTCGGCCCGGACCATCCCGACACCCTCGCCGCCCGCTACGAGAGCGCCCTCAGCCTCGGCCGCCTCGGCCGCGGCGCGGACGCCCTGCGCGTCTACCGGGACCTGATCGACGACCGCACCCGCGTCCAGGGCCCCGACCACCCCGAGACCCTGCGCGCCCGGCACGGCCTCGGCGTCAACCTCGGCCGGCTCGGCCGCTGGGAGGAGGCGTTCGACGAGGCCCGCGAGGTCTGGGCGCTGCGGGCGCGGGTCCTCGGCCCCGACCACCCCGACACGCTCGTCAGCCACCGCGAGGCCGCGGTCGCCCTCGGCTGGCTGGGCCGCTGGACGGACGCCCTCGTCGCGTACCGGCAGATCACCGCGGCCCGCGAGCGCGTCCTCGGGTCCGGCCACCCCGACACCCTCACCAGCCGCACCGATGAGGCCCACTGCTTGGAGCGCCTCGGCCGCGTCGCGGAGGCCGGCGAGCTGTACCGCAGGATCGCGGCCCACCACCAGCGGCGCGCCTCTGAGGGCCCCTGACCAGGAACCCGGCCGAACGGTGGCCGGGCCCATCTCCGGTCGTCGAGGCGGTCCGGATCGACACCGACGGGCACACCGCCGAGGTCACCTACCGCACGGCCGACGGCGAGGGCGTGGCCGCCGCCCGGCACGTCCTGGTGAACGCCTCCCCGCAGGAACTGGCCGCCCTCACCGGTGACACGCCCCCGGAACCCGCCGAGGGCGCCCAGCTCAAGGTCAACATGCTGCTCAAGCGGCTGCCGAAGGTCCGCGACCCCGCCGTCGACCCCCGTGAGGCCTTCGCCGGCACCTTCCACATCGCCGAGGGCTACCAGGAGCTGGCCACCGCCCACGCCCAGGCCGCGTCCGGCCGGCTCCCCGCCGCGCCGCCCTCGGAGATCTACTGCCACTCCCTGACCGACCCCAGCATCATCGGCCCCGAACTCGCCGGCCGCGGGTACCAGACGCTGACCCTCTTCGGCCTGCACACCCCGGCGAGGCTCTTCGACGGGGACAACGACGCCGTACGCGAGGAACTGCTGAAGTCCACCCTCGCCCAGCTCGACGCCCACCTCGCCGAGCCGCTCGCCGACTGCCTGGCGACCGGCGCCGACGGCCGCCCCTGCATCGAGGCGCGGACCCCGCTGGACCTGGAGCGGGACCTGCGGCTGCCCGGCGGCAACATCTTCCACCGGGCCCTGTCCTGGCCCTGCGCCCAGGAGGACACGGGCCGTTGGGGCGTGGAGACCCGGCACCCGGGGATCCTGCTGTGCGGCGCCGGAGCGGTGCGCGGGGGAGGGGTGAGCGGGGTGCCCGGGCACAACGCGGCGATGGCGGTCCTGGAGGCCGGCGCGTAACCCTACGGCCCCCAGAGCAATCTGACGGAACGTCAGAAAAGGTCTTCCGTCGTCCGGGCGGCTGCGGCATCCTGCGCCCATGCAGACGGAGCTGAGCAAGCAACTGGGCGTCGAGCACGCCGTCTTCGGCTTCACGCCGTTCCCCGCCGTCGCCGCCGCCATCAGCCGCGCCGGCGGCTTCGGCGTGCTCGGCGCGGTCCGCTACACCACCCCCGGCGACCTCAAGCGCGACCTCGACTGGCTCGACGCGCACTGCGGCGGCCGGCCCTACGGGCTGGACGTGGTGATGCCCGCCAAGAAGGTGGAAGGGGTCACGGAGGCCGACGTCGAGGCGATGATCCCCGAGGGCCACCGCCGGTTCGTGCACGACACCCTCGCCCAGCACGGCGTGCCGGAGCTGGCCGAGGGCGAGGCCGCCGGATGGCGCATCACCGGCTGGATGGAACAGGTCGCCCGCACCCAGCTCGACGTCGCCTTCGACTACCCGATCAGGCTCCTCGCCAACGCCCTCGGCTCACCCCCCGCCGACGTCGTCGCCCGCGCCCATGGCCGGGGCGTGCTGGTCGCCGCCCTCGCGGGCAGCGCCCGGCACGCGCGCAAGCACCGGGAGGCGGGCATCGACGTCGTCGTGGCCCAGGGCTACGAGGCCGGCGGCCACACCGGGGAGATCGCCACCATGGTGCTCACCCCCGAGGTCGTGGACGCCGTGCACCCGCTGCCCGTGCTGGCGGCCGGTGGCATCGGCAGCGGAGAGCAGGCGGCGGCCGCCCTCGCGCTCGGCGCCCAGGGCGTGTGGCTGGGCTCCGTGTGGCTGACCACCACGGAGGCCGACCTGCACTCGCCCGCCCTGACCCGCAAGCTGCTCGCCGCGGGCTCCGGGGACACCGTCCGCTCCCGCGCCCTGACCGGGAAGCCGGCCCGCCAGCTCCGCACCGAGTGGACCGACGCCTGGGACGACCCGGCCGGTCCCGGCACCCTCCCCATGCCCCTGCAGGGCCTGCTGGTCGCCGAGGCGGTCTCCCGCATCCAGAAGTACGAGGTCGAACCGCTGCTCGGCACGCCCGTCGGCCAGATCGTGGGCCGGATGAGCGCCGAACGCAGCGTCCAGGCCGTCTTCGACGACCTCACCCGCGGCTTCGAGCGGGCCGTGGACCGCATGAACCGCATCGCCGGAAGGAGCGGCCAGTCGTGAACACACCACCCCCCACTGGTTTCTGGGCGCAGGCGGCCGCGGACCCCGGCCGCACGGTCCTGATCGCCCCCGACGGCGAGGCATGGACCGCAGGCCGGCTGCACTCCGCCGCCAACCGGCTGGTGCACGGGCTGCGCGCGGCCGGCCTGGAGCGCGGCGACGCCTTCGCCGTCGTCCTGCCGAACGGCGTCGAGTTCCTCACCGCCTACCTGGCCGCCTCCCAGGCCGGGCTGTACCTCGTCCCGGTCAACCACCACCTGGTCGGGCCCGAGATCGCCTGGATCGTCGCCGACTCCGGTGCCAAGGTGCTCATCGCCCACGAGCGCTACGCCGGGGCCGCCCGCGCCGCGGCCGACGAGGCGGGCCTGCCGGCCACCCACCGCTACGCGGTCGGGACCGTCGAGGGCTTCAGCCCCTACCGCCGACTGCTCGACGGGCAGCCGGAGTCCCCGCCCTCCGGCCGGGAACTCGGCTGGGTCATGAACTACACCTCGGGCACCACCGGACGCCCCCGCGGCATCCGCCGCCCGCTGCCCGGCAGGTCCCCCGAGGAGGCCTATCTCGGGGGCTTCCTCGGCATCTTCGGCATCAAGCCGTTCGACGGCAACGTCCACCTCGTGTGCTCGCCGCTCTACCACACGGCCGTCCTGCAGTTCGCCGGCGCCTCCCTGCACATCGGGCACCGCCTGGTGCTGATGGACAGGTGGACCCCCGAGGAGATGCTGCGGCTCATCGACGCCCACGGCTGCACCCACACCCACATGGTCCCGACCCAGTTCCACCGCCTGCTCGCCCTCCCGGGGGAGGTACGGGCGCGCTACGACGTGACCTCCATGCGGCACGCCATCCACGGCGCCGCCCCCTGCCCGGACCATGTGAAGCGGGCCATGATCGACTGGTGGGGGACCTGCGTGGAGGAGTACTACGCGGCCAGCGAGGGCGGCGGCGCCTTCGCCACCGCCGAGGACTGGCTGAAGAAGCCCGGCACGGTCGGCAGGGCCTGGCCGATCAGCGAACTCGCGGTCTTCGACGACGACGGTGAGCGGCTGCCGCCCGGCCGGCTGGGCACCGTCTACATGAAGATGAGCACCGGCGGCTTCGCCTACCACAAGGACGAGGCCAAGACCCGCAAGAACCGCATCGGCGACTTCTTCACCGTCGGCGACCTCGGCTACCTGGACGAGGACGGCTACCTCTTCCTCCGCGACCGCAAGATCGACATGATCATCTCCGGTGGCGTCAACATCTACCCGGCCGAGATCGAGTCCGTCCTGCTCTCCCACCCGGCCGTCGCCGACGCCGCCGCCTTCGGCATCCCGCACGACGACTGGGGCGAGGAGGTCAAGGCCGTGGTCGAGCCGGCGCCCGGGCACGAGCCGGGCCCGGACCTGGCCGCGGCCCTGCTCGACCACTGCGCGGAGCGGCTCGCCGGCTACAAGCGGCCCAGGAGCGTGGACTTCACCGCCGAGATGCCCCGCGACCCCAACGGCAAGCTCTACAAACGGCGGCTGCGGGACCCCTACTGGGAGGGACGCACCCGGCAGGTCTGACGGCGGTCCTGCGGAGGTCCTTGACCAGCCCTTCCGGCGGCCCGAGGATCGGCTTTCATGATGCAGGGACACGGCAGCACGGTCGACGGGGTGCTGCGGCGCAGCGCCCGCCGCACCCCGGTACGGGTCGCGGTGGAGTACCGCGAGCGGACCTGGACGTACGAGGAGCTGGACGACGCCGTCTCCCGTGCGGCCGCGGTCCTGCTCGCCCAGGGCCTCGCGCCCGGCGACCGGGTCGGCGCCTACGGCCACAACTCCGACGCCTATCTGATCGCCTTCCTCGCCTGCGCCCGCGCGGGCCTGGTCCATGTGCCGGTCAACCAGAACCTCACCGGCGACGACCTCGCCTACATCGTGGGCCAGTCGGGGTGCACCCTGGTCCTCGCCGACCCGGGCCTCACCGGGAAACTGCCGGACGGCGTACGGGTGTTGCCGCTGCGGGACGGCGAGGACTCGCTGCTGGCCCGGCTCGCCGGCACGCCGCCGTACGACGGCCCCGACGCCCGCACCGAGGACCTGGTGCAACTGCTGTACACCTCCGGCACGACCGCCCTGCCGAAGGGCGCGATGATGACCCACCGGGCCCTGGTGCACGAGTACCTGAGTGCGATCACCGCACTCGACCTGAGCGCCGGCGACCGGCCGGTGCACGCGCTGCCGCTCTACCACTCGGCCCAGATGCACGTGTTCCTGCTGCCGTACCTCGCGGTCGGCGCTACCAGCGTCATCCTGGACGCGCCCGACGGCGACCGCCTCTTCGACCTGATCGAGGCGGGCCGCGTGGACAGCCTGTTCGCGCCGCCCACGGTGTGGATCGGCCTCGCGAACCGGCCCGACTTCGCCACCCGGGACCTGGGCGGCCTGCGCAAGGCGTACTACGGCGCGTCCATCATGCCCGTCCCGGTCCTGGAGCGGCTGCGGGAGCGGCTGCCGCGCCTCGCCTTCTACAACTGCTTCGGGCAGAGCGAGATCGGCCCCCTGGCCACGGTGCTCGGCCCGGACGAGCACGAGGGCCGGCTCGACTCCTGCGGGCGGACCGTGCTGTTCGTGGACGCCAGGGTCGTGGACGACAAGGGCGAGGACGTGCCCGACGGCACGCCGGGCGAGATCGTCTACCGCTCACCGCAGCTGTGCGAGGGCTACTGGGACAAGCCCGAGGAGACCGCGGCGGCCTTCCGGGACGGCTGGTTCCACTCCGGCGACCTCGCCGTCCGGGACGCCGACGGCTACTTCACCGTCGTCGACCGGGTGAAGGACGTCATCAACTCCGGCGGTGTGCTGGTCGCCTCGCGCCAGGTCGAGGACGCGCTCTACACCCATGAGGCGGTGGCGGAGGCGGCCGTGATCGGACTCCCGGACGAGCGCTGGATCGAGGCCGTCACGGCCGTCGTCGTCCAGCGCGCCGAGGTGACGGAGGATCAGCTCATCACGCACGTACGGGAGAAGCTCACCTCCTTCAAGGCGCCCAAGCGGGTGCTGTTCGTGGACACGCTGCCGCGCAACGCCAGCGGCAAGATCCTCAAACGCGAACTGCGGGACCGCTTCGACGGTTAGCCGGGTGTACGGGCCGGCCTGCGGCCCCCGCTCCGCACGACCGGGGCCGGAGGCCGGCCGCGCGGGGCACCCGGGCGGCCCGCGGACGCCGCGCGGTCAGTCCTGCCGCCGGCGGGCCCTCTTCAACTCGCGGGTGACGGCCCAGGCGTCGGCCACCGGGCCGAGGTGGCCGAGCTTGTCGGGGTTGAGCACCACACGGACGGTCTGGATCCGGCCGTCGAGCACGTCCAGGGCCAGGGTCTGGAGCACCCTGCCCTCGCGGTCGCGGAAGATCGCGCCCGGCTGGCCGTTGAGCTCGTGCGGCTCGCACGCCACGTCGATCCGCGTCAGCCAGGGGAAGACCGTGCCCAGTACCCGAGCCACGTTCTGCGCCCCCGCGACGGCCCTGGCCAGCTGCGGGGCCTTGCCGCCACCGTCCCCGACCAACTGCGCGTCGGCGGCGAGCAGTTCCCGCAGCCCGGCGACGTCGCCGTCCTTCAGCGCACCGAAGAACCGTGCCGCCAGCTCCCGCCGCTCCCGCCGGTCCGCCTCGAACCGCGGCTGCCCGGACCGCATGTGCCCCCGCGCCCGCACCAGCAGCTGCCGGCAGGCCGGCTCCGAACGTCCCACCGCCGCGGCGACCTCGTCGAACCCGAAGCCGAACACCTCGCGCAGCACGAACACCGCCCGCTCCAGCGGGCTGAGCCGCTCCAGCAGGAGCAGCGCCGCCATCGACACCGAGTCGGCGAGCTCCACCGACCGCGCCGGATCCTGGTACGGATCGCTCAGCAGCGGCTCGGGGAACCAGGGGCCCACGTACGCCTCCCGCCGCACCCGCGCCGAGCGCAGCACGTCGATCGAGATCCGCGTCACCACGGCCGACAGAAAGGCCTTGGCCGACGCGGGCCGGGCCGGGGAGCCGGCGAAACGCAGCCAGGTCTCCTGCACCGCGTCCTCGGCCTCGCCCACACTGCCCAGAATCCGGTAGGCGATCGAGAACAGCAGCGGCCGCAGCTCCTCGAACTCCTCGGTCCTGTCCACGCAGAACCCCCTTTCCCCTCAGGCGCCTTCACACGGCCTTGCCGGCATCCCGCGCCGACGGCTCAGTGGAACCGGCCGGCCTCGTGATCGCCGGCCGGCTGCCGGGTGATGATGTTCAGCCGGTTCGCCATGTTCATGAATGAAACCAGGATCACCAGGGCGGTGAGCTGCCCATGGTCGTAGTGCTCGGCGGCCCGCGCCCACACCTCGTCACTGACCCCGGCTGCCGCGTCCGCGACCCGGGTGCCCTCCTCCGCCAGCGCCAGCGCGGCTCGCTCGGCCTCGGTGAACACCGTGGCCTCCCGCCACGCCGTGACGAGGTGCAGCCGCACCGGGGTCTCGCCCGCGGCGGCGGCCTCCTTGGTGTGCATGTCGATGCAGACCGCGCAGCCGTTGATCTGGCTCACCCGCAGCGCCACCAGCTCCCGTGTGGCGGCAGGCAGCGGCGACTCCTTGATCGCCCTGCCCGCCGACATGACGTGCTTGAGGGCCGTGCCGCCGCTCGGGTCGGCGAAGTAGTCCAGTCGCGCGTCCATCGTGTGCTCCTCTGTCCGTCAGTGCCTACGCTCCCGAGACGAGGCACCCCGTCCCCCTGTGACACGGATCCGTGTGACCTGCGTCTCCCGAGGAGAATCCCCCTCACACGTCCCGCTCGCGCACGACGAACACCGCGAGCGCGACCGCGATCAGCGGCCACAGGGCGTACACGGTCCAGGAGCCGGGGACCGTGGCGCTGAATCCGAGGGAGTCGGGCGACGGCTCCCAGTTCTGCACCAGACGCCTCCAGGCGGTGACCACCATGGCGTGCTTGACGTCGGCGGACCAGCGCCTGCCGTCCGAGAAGACCGTGGGCAGCATCAGCAGCGTGAAGGCGCAGACGGCGATGGTCGCGGCGCCGTGCCGGATCAGGGTGCCGAGGCCCAGGCCGACCAGCGCGCAGACCGGGGCCAGCAGCACCGTGGCGGCCAGCGCCCTGCCCACCCCCGGGTGGGTGAGCGCGACGCCTGCGTCCCGACCGTCCAGGATGGCCTGGGACACCAGGAAGGAAGCGGTCGAGACGACCGAGCCGACGGCGGTCCACAGCACGCCGGCCACGACGGCCTTGGCGAGGACCACCGAGCCGCGGGCCGGGACGGCCACGGTGGTGCCGCGGATGAGGCCGCTGTTGTACTCGCTCACGACGGCGACGGCACCCATGCCCCCGGCGACCAGCACCAGCGTCATGCAACCGGCGGGCGGGAAGGCGTCCAAGGGCAGGAAGTCATGGAGCACCCGGGCGCCGGGGCGGGTGCCCGCGAGGTTGCGGTAGTCCGCCACGGCCGCCACGGCGGCGGACCCGACGACGAACAGCGCCGTCAGGGCGATCGTCCACCAAGTGGAGCGCAGCGACCTGGCCTTGATCCACTCGGCGGCGACGAGGTCGGCGAAACGGGCGGGCGGCCCGGTGAGGGCGGGGTCCGGTACGGCCGGGGGAACGGGGGCGGTCGTGGTCATCGGGTCCGTCCTGCCAGGTGTTCGACGCTGTCGGCGGTGAGTTCCATGAACGCCTCCTCCAGTGAGGCGGTCCGGGAGGTCAGCTCCCTGAGCGGGATCCGGTGGTCGAGAGCGAGCGTCCCGACGCGTTCCGCAGGCAGCCCGGTCACGGCGAGCGTCCCGGCCCCCGGCGGGCCGGTCGGCTCCACCGTGGCCCCGGCGGCGGACAGCACCGCCGCCAGCTCGGCGGCCCGCGCGCTGCCCACCACGACGCCCCGGCGGGTGCCGCGCGCTGCGAAGTCCCGCAGGGATTCCGCGGCGATGAGGCGTCCCCGGCCGATGACCACGAGCTCATCGGCGGTGTTCTCCATCTCCGCCATCAGATGGCTGGAGAGGAAGACCGTACGGCCCTCGGCCGCCAGCCGCCGGAACAGCCGGCGCACCCGAAGCACACCCTCCGGGTCCATGCCGTTGATCGGCTCGTCGAACATCAGCACAGGAGGGTCCCCGAGCAACGCGGCCGCTATGCCGAGCCGTTGCTTCATGCCCAGGGAGAACCCGCCGATGCGGCGCGCCCCCACCTCGGCCAGCCCCACCTCACCCAGCACCTCGCCCACCCGGCGCAGCGGGATGCCGTTGCCGCGGGCCAGGGCGGACAGATGGGCCACGGCGCTGCGGCCGCCGTGCACCTGGGTGGCGTCGAGGAGGGCTCCGGCGTGCCGCAGCCCCCGGGCGTGGGTGCGGAAGGGCACCCCGCCGACGGTGGCGGTCCCACCGGTGGGTGTGTCCAGGCCGAGGATCATGCGCAGTGTGGTGGTCTTCCCGGCTCCGTTGGGCCCGAGGAAGCCGGTGACACGGCCCGGCCGCACGGTGAAGGAGAGCCGGTCGACGGCGCTTCGGCCGCCGTAGCGTTTGGTGAGTTCGTTGACTTCGATCACACGGCAACCGTGCCGGGCGGACACCCGGCCGGGCATGAGGCCGTGAGCGGTATTCGGGACGCCGGTTCAGCCCGTGGGTGTAGCTCCCCGGGTCGATGCCGCGCAGGCGGCGGCTGGCTACGCTCGCGGCATGGACACCACATCAGGAGGCGCGCCGCCGTCGTGCGTTCGGCGACGCCACCTCACGCCCGAGGGGACACGACCGCGGTGACGAGGGCGAAGGTCACGGCCTGGGCGTGGTGCGCCGGCTACCTCCTCGTGGTGCTCCTGCTGCTGTGCGGCGCACCGCGGGCCTCGGGCACGGTCCACGCGGTGGGCTCGCTGCTGGCACTGAGCCTGCTCACCGGAGTACTGCGCCGGATGCCGCTGGCGGCCCTGGTGACGACACTCCTCGGGGCCACCGCCGTCGTGGTCGTACCGCCCGGCACCTCCGCGCACCCGGGCGAGGTCTACCTGGGCCAGTTCCTGGCGTACCTGGCGGTGGACGTCGCCCTGGGCGTCGCCGTGGCGACCCGTGCGCGGCGGGTCCCGGTCGTCGTCGTGGCCGTGCCGTTCGTGGTGCAGAGCCTGGTGATCGCCCTCTTCGCGCACGGTGACGCCCTGATCGTCAACGAGGTCGTAGGACTCCTGGCGACGGCCGCCGCCTGCATGGTCGGGCTGCTGAGCCGCGAGCGCCACGAGCACGCGGTGGCGCTGCGCGCGCAGGAGGTCGCCGAGGCCGTGACGGCCGAACGGCTGCGGATCGCAAGGGAGTTGCACGACATGATCGCGCACAGCGTCGGCATCGTCGCCATCCAGGCCGGGGTGGGCAGCCGGGTCATCCACACCCGGCCGGCCGAGGCGGCCGAGGCGCTGCGTGCCATCGAGGCCACCAGCCGGGAGACGCTGTCCGGCCTCAGGCGCACGCTGGTCGCCCTGCGCCGGGCCGACCGTGACACCGCCGCCCCGGGCAAGGCGTCCCTGGCGCCGTCGCCGGGCCTGGCGGACCTGGACCGCCTCGCGGCGGCGACCGCGGACGCGGGGGTCCGCGTCGACCTCCGCCGCAGCGGGGAGTGCCGTCCGCTGCCGGCCGACGTCGACCTGTCCGCCTTCCGTATCGTGCAGGAGGCGTTGACCAACGTGGTCCGCCACGCGGGCACCGGGCACTGCCGGGTGGCCGTCGACTACGGGGAGGAGGAGCTGACCGTGGAAATCGTCGACGACGGACGCGGTGCAGCCGTGAGCGGCCCGGCACACGGCTTCGGCATCGTGGGCATGCGGGAGCGGGCCGCGCTGCTGCGGGGCGAACTCACCGCCGGGCCGCGCCCGGAGGGCGGTTTCCGGGTGACGGCACGGCTGCCGCTGGGCACGTCCGTCCCGAGCGTGGCGGAGGTCCGATGACCATCCGGGTCGTGCTCGCCGACGACCAGCCGCTGGTGCGCTCCGGGCTGCGTGTGCTCATGGCAGACGAGTCCGACCTGGAGGTCGTCGGGGAGGCCGCCACCGGCGCGGAGGCGGTCCGGCTGGCGGGGGAACTCGACCCCGACGTCGTGGTCATGGACATCAGGATGCCCGGCATGGACGGGATCGAGGCCACGCGCCGGATCACGGCCGGACCGACGACGGCCCGTGTCCTCGTCCTGACCACCTTCGACGAGGACGACCACGTCCACGGGGCGCTCCGAGCCGGCGCGAGCGGTTTCGTGGTCAAGGACATGGCGCTGGACGACATCCTCGCGGCGATCCGCGTGGTCGCCACCGGCGACGCCCTGCTCGCGCCGGCCGTCACCCGCCGTCTGATCGCGGACTTCGTGGCACGGCCCGCGGCCGTCCCGGAGCGGGCCCCGCGGCCGGTCGAGGGCCTCACCGAACGGGAACGGGAAGTGCTGACCCTGGTGGGCCGGGGCCGGTCGAACACCGAGATCGCGGAAGACCTCTTCATCTCGGTGGCCACCGCCAAGTCGCACCTGTCACGCCTGTTCACCAAACTGGGCGCCCGGGACCGGGTGCAACTCGTCATCGCCGCCTACGAGATGAGGCTCGTCGAGCTCCCCGGCTGAGGGCTTGACCGCGAAACCGGCACGCGCGCAATGCAGTTGCGGGCCGCCCGGAGGGGGACGGATGATCAGGCCCATGCCGACCTTCAGCGCAGCCGACGGCACACGGCTCGCCTATCACCTGCGGGGCGAGGGCGAGCCCCTCGCCGTCCTGCCCGGCGGGCCCATGCGGGCCTCCTCCTATTTCGGGGACCTCGGCGGGCTGACCGGGCGGCGCCGCCTGGCCCTGCTGGACCTGCGTGGCACCGGTGACTCCGGGACGCCCGCGGACCCGGCGACGTACCGCTGCGACCGGATGGTCGAGGACGTGGAGCTGTGGCGCGGCCACCTGGGCCTCGCACGCATGGACCTGCTCGCCCACTCCGCCGGCGCCGCCCTGGCGATGCTCTACGCGGCCCGGTTTCCGCACCGGATACGGCGGCTGGTGCTGATCACCCCGAACCCGTCCGCCCTCGGCATGCGGGCGACCGCCGAGGACCGGCTGGCGGCGGCGCGGCTGCGAGCCGGCGAGCCGTGGTTCGGCGAGGCGTTCCCGGCCTTCCGGGCGTGGCTCGCGGGCGAGGCGGACTTCGACGACGTGTTCCTGCCGTTCTTCTACGGCCGCTGGGACGACACCGCCCGGGCGCACACGGACGCCGAGCTGGAGGAGAGCAACGAGGAGGCCGGCGACGTCTACTTCGCCGACGGCGCCTTCACCCCGGAGGCGACCCGCGCCGCCCTCGCCCGTCTGGCCGCGCCCGTCCTCGTGTACGCCGGCGAACTGGACGGCGGCCCACGGCCCCGTCTGGCCCGCCGCACCGCCGAGGCCTTCCCGGACGCCGAGTCGGCCGTACAGCCGGGGGCCGGCCACTACCCCTGGCTGGACGACGCGAAGTGGTTCCGCGACCGTGTCGCCGCCTTCCTCGACCGCCCCGTGGACGCGACTTCGCCCTCGGCGGAGCGGGCGCCCCGGGCGGAGCCGCCGGGCTAGCGTGCCCGGCATGAACACCACACCGGCGTACACCGTCGAGGCGAACGGCATCACCCTGGCCTGCCGTGCCTGGGGCCCGCGCGACGCCGAGCCGATCGTCCTGCTGCACGCCCGGGGCGCCGACGGCACCGACTGGTCCCCGATCGCCGAACGGCTCGCGGCGCCCCCGGGGCCCCGCCGGGTGTACGCCCCCGACCTGCGCGGCCACGGACGCAGCGACTGGCCTGGCGAGTACGCCCTGGAGGCGATGAGCGACGACGTGCGCGCCCTGCTCACCGCTGTCGGCATCGGCGGCACGGACGTGGTGGGCCACTCGCTGGGCGGCCTGGTCGCCCTGCTGCTGGCCCAGCGTCACCCCGGTGCGGTACGGCGCCTGGTGCTGGAGGACGTCTGCGCCCCGCTGCCGCTCGACCCGCCCCGGCCGCCCGCCGCACGGCCGGCCGGTGAGCTGCCGTTCGACTGGGCGATGGTCCTGGCCACCGACGAGCAGCGCAACCGACCCGATCCCGCGTGGTGGGAGCACCTGGGCCGGATCACCGCGCCCACACTGGTGGTCGGCGGCGGCCCCACCAGCCACATCCCGCAGGACGAGCCCGCGCGGCTGGCGGAGCTGATCCCGGACGCCTCACTGGTCACCGTCGACGCCGGGCACCTGGTGCACGGGACCCGTCCGGAGCAGTTCCTTTCCGTGCTCGGGGAGTTCCTCGGCGGGTGAGCGTCGTACGAGCCCGTCCGGACCTACCCCTGGTCCGCCGCCACCGCCACCTCGCGTGCCCAGCGGTAGTCGGCCTTCCCGCTCGGCGACCGCTGGATCGAGTCCGCGATCACGAGCTGGCGGGGGATCTTGTAGCCGGCCAGCCGGGTGCGGCAGTGGCCCTGGATGTCGGCCAGTGAGGGGCGCGGGGCCCCCTCGCGCAGCTGCACCACGGCCGCCACGTGGTTGCCCCACGTGGAGTCCGGGACACCGGCGACCAGGGCGTCGTACACGTCCGGATGCGCCTTCAGCGCCTGCTCGACCTCCTCCGGATAGACCTTCTCGCCCCCGGTGTTGATGCACTGCGAGCCCCGGCCGAGGACGACGACCACGCCCTCCTCGTCGACGGTGGCCATGTCGCCGAGCAGCACCCAGCGCTGTCCGTCCTTCTCGAAGAAGGTCTCGGCGGTCTTGCGGGGGTCGTTGTAGTAGCCGAGCGGGACGTTCCCGCACTGGGCGACCCGGCCCACCTCGCCCACGGCCACGGTGTCGCGCGTCACCGGATCCACCACCTGGGTACGGGAGTTGACCCGGATGCGAAAGCCGCGCTCGGGTCCGGAGTCCTCCGTCGCCGTCCCGTTGAAACCGGACTCGGAGGAGCCGAAGTTGTTCAGCAGCAGCGCGTTCGGGACCAGCTCGCGGAACTGCGCGCGCACCGTCTCCGACATGATCGCGCCGGACGAGGAGACGCTGAACAGGGCCGAGCAGTCCGTGCCCTTCAGCGGCCCGCCGAGCGCGTCGATCAGCGGGCGCAGCATCGCGTCACCGACCAGGGACACACTGGTCACCTTCTCGCGCTCGATGGTGCGCAGCACCTCCTCCGGCACGTACTTGCGGTGCAGCACGACCCGCTGGCCGAAGTTGAAGCCGATGAACGCGGTGAGGGTCGAGGTGCCGTGCATCAGCGGGGGAGTGGGGAAGAAGGTGATGCCGTGGCCGCCCGCGGCGACCCGCTCGGCCAGCTCCTGAGGCGTCTTCACCGGCTCCCCGGTGGGCGCCCCGCCGCCGAGACCGGCGAAGAACAGGTCCTCCTGACGCCACATCACGCCCTTCGGCATGCCCGTGGTGCCGCCGGTGTAGATGATGAACTGGTCGTCCCCCGACCGCGGCGGGAATCCCCGCTCGGGCGACGCGGACGCCGTGGCCCGAGCGAAGCCGATCGCCGTGGCGATCCCGCCCGGCCCCACCCCCACCCGCAGCAGGTGCCGCAGCTTCGGGGCGCGCGGGGCGGCCCCCGCCACCCGCTCCTCGAACTCCGCGTCGTAGACCAGCGCGACCAGATCGGCGTCCCGGTAGAGGTACGCCAACTCGTCCTCGACATAGCGGTAGTTGACGTTGACCGGGACGACCCTGGCCTTCATGCAGCCGAGCACCGTCTGCAGGTACTCGACGCCGTTGTACAGATGCAGCCCCAGGTGCTCCCCGGGGCGGATGCCGCTGTCGATCAGATGGTGTGCGACGCGATTGGCCGCCGCGTCCAGCTCCGCGTACGTCAGCCGGCGTTCCGCGCCCGTGCCGGGGTGGTCGAGGTACACGAGCGCCTCGCGGTCCGGGACGACGTCGACGACCGACTCGAACAGATCGGCAAGGTTGTACTCCACCGCTCCTCCTGACCCCCGGCAGTCCCTGACGGAGAAAGGCGCGTCCGTCGGTTCGCCCGGTCATCAGAGCAAAGCGTGCCGCAACTGGGAAGGGATCGGGCGAAGAAATCTGACTGAGTGTCAGCAAACCCTTGAAGTGCCTTCCCGCCTACTGCAACCTGTTCTCGTTCTTACCGAGGGGAGACGGCCCATGGGTGGGACGGAACACCTGACCGTGCGGCGCGAGGGCGCCACGCTCGTGCTCACGCTGAACAGACCCGATGCCAGGAACGCGCTCTCGCTGCCGATGCTCGTCGGCCTGTACGACGGCTGGACCGAGGCCGACGAGGACGACGCGGTCCGCTCGATCGTGCTCACCGGGGCCGGCGGCGCCTTCTGCGCGGGCATGGACCTGAAGGCGCTCGCGGGCGACGGCATGCAGGGACAGCACTACCGCGACCGGCTCAAGGCCGACCCGGACCTGCACTGGAAGGCGATGCTGCGGCACCACCGCCCGCGCAAGCCGGTGATCGCCGCCGTCGAGGGCCACTGCGTCGCGGGCGGCACCGAGATACTCCAGGGCACCGACATCCGGATCGCGGGCGAGACCGCGACCTTCGGCCTCTTCGAGGTCAGACGGGGACTGTTCCCGATCGGCGGCTCCACCGTCCGGCTGCAGCGCCAGATCCCCCGCACCCACGCCCTGGAGATGCTGCTCACCGGGCGGCCGTACAGCGCACGGGAGGCCGCCGGCATCGGCCTCATCGGCCATGTCGTGCCCGACGGCACCGCACTTTCCAGGGCCCTGGAGATCGCCGAGCTGATCAACGCCTGCGGTCCGCTCGCCGTGGAGGCCGTCAAGGCGTCCGTGTACGAGACCGCCGAGATGAACGAGACGGACGGGCTCGCCGCCGAACTCGCCCGTGGCTGGCCCGTCTTCGACACCGCCGACGCCAAGGAGGGCGCCCGCGCCTTCGCCGAGAAACGGCCCCCCGTCTTCAAGCGCGCGTGACCTCCGCAGCCGGTTCGGTGCGGACCCCGCGGGCCGTCCGTGGCCGGTCGCGCGGTTCCCCGCGCCCCTCGGGGCGCGGCCTCAACCGACCTTGTCCGAAGGAGGCAAGTTCCCGATGCCCGACGTCCTCAAAGCGCCCCTCGTCGTCGAATTCCCCTTCACCCGCTCCCTCGGCCCCGTCCAGAGCGCCTTCCTCACCGGCCTGCGCGAAGGCGTCGTCCTCGGGGTGCGCACCACCGGCGGACGCACCCTCGTCCCGCCCGTCGAGTACGACCCCGACACCGCCGAGGAGATCCGCGACCTGGTGGAGGTCGCGCCCACCGGCACGGTCACCACCTGGGCCTGGAACCACGCCCCCCGCCGCGGCCAGCCCCTCGGCACCCCCTTCGCCTGGGTCCTGGTCCGCCTCGACGGCGCCGACACCGCCCTGCTGCACGCCCTGGACGCCCCCGGCCCCGACGCCGTCCGCACCGGGATGCGGGTGCGGATCCGCTGGGACGGGGAGCGCACCGGCGCCATCACCGACATCGCCTGCTTCGAGCCGTACGACGGCGAGCCCGCCGAGCCGGGCGGCCACGACGGCGTGTTCGAGAACCCCCTCACCGGGATCGTCGCCCCCGCCCGCCTCGACTACACCTACTCGCCGGGCCGCGCCCAGTCCGCCTACATCGAGGCCCTCTCCGGACAGCGGACCGTCGGCGAACGCTGCCCCTCCTGCCACAAGGTGTACGTCCCGCCGAGGGGTGCCTGCCCCACCTGCGGCGTCGCCACGACGGAACGGGTCGAGGTCGGGCCCCGCGGCACGGTCACCACCTACTGCATCGTCAACATCAAGGCGAAGAACCTCGACATCGAAGTGCCCTACGTCTATGCGCACATCGCCCTCGACGGCGCGGACCTCGCCCTGCACGCCCGGATCGGCGGCATCCCCTACGACCAGGTGCGCATGGGCCTGCGGGTGGAACCGGTGTGGACCGAGGGCGCCCGCTACCCCGACCACTACCGGCCCACCGGCGAACCCGACGCGGACTACGACACCTACAAGGAGCTGCTGTGACCCGGGAGATCGCCGTCGTCGCCTTCGCGCAGTCCGACCACCGGCGCTCCACCGAGGAGTTCTCCGAGGTCGAGATGCTGATGCCGGTGCTGCACGAGGTCCTGGAGCGGACCGGCCTGAAGACCGCCGACATCGGCTTCACCTGCTCCGGGTCCAGCGACTACCTCGCCGGACGCGCCTTCTCCTTCACCCTCGCCCTCGACGGCGTCGGCGCCTGGCCGCCGATCTCCGAGTCCCACGTGGAGATGGACGGCGCCTGGGCCCTGTACGAGGCCTGGACCAAGCTCCTCACCGGGGAAGCCGACACCGCGCTCGTCTACTCCTACGGCAAGTGCTCGCCCGGCTCGGTGCGGGACGTGCTCACCCGCCAGCTCGACCCGTACTACCTGGCCCCCCTGTGGCCCGACGCCGTGGCCCTCGCGGCCCTCCAGGCGCAGGCCCTCATCGACGCCGGGGACGCCGACGAGACGGCCCTCGCCGCCGTCGCCGCCCGCAGCCGCGCCGACGCCGCCGCCAACCCGCACGCCCAGCTCAAGGGCCCGGCGCCGCACGGCGAGCACGTCGTACGGCCGCTGCGCACCGGCGACTGCCCACCCGTGGGCGACGGCGCGGCGGCCGTGATCCTCGCGGCCGGGGACCGGGCCCGCGAACTGTGCGAGCGGCCGGCCTGGATCCGGGGCGTCGACCACCGCATCGAGGCACATGCCCTCGGGGTGCGCGACCTCACCGACTCCCCCTCCGCCCGGCTGGCCGCGCAGAAGGCCGGCGCCTTCGAACGGCCCGTCGACACCGCGGAGTTGCACGCGCCGTTCAGCTCGCAGGAGGTGGTCCTGCGCAAGGCCCTCCGCCTCGGCGACGACGTACGGATCAACCCCTCCGGCGGGGCGCTCACCGCCAACCCGGTCATGGCCGCCGGACTCGTCCGCATCGGCGAGGCCGCCGCCCGCATCCACCGCGGCGAGTCCGACCGCGCCCTCGCCCACGCCACCTCAGGTCCCTGCCTCCAGCAGAACCTGGTCGCCGTACTCGAAGGGGATCCACGATGAGCAAGGAGCCCGTGGCCGTCACAGGGATCGGCCAGACCCGGCACGTGGCCGCCCGCCGGGACGTCTCGATCGCCGGACTCGTCCGCGAGGCCGCCCGACGGGCCCTCGACGACGCCGAGTTGACCTGGGCCGACATCGACGCCGTCGTCATCGGCAAGGCGCCCGACTTCTTCGAGGGCGTGATGATGCCCGAGCTCTACCTCGCCGACGCGCTCGGCGCCGTCGGCAAACCCATGCTGCGCGTGCACACCGCGGGCTCCGTCGGCGGATCCACCGCCCTGGTCGCCGCGAACCTCGTCGCCGCCCGGGTGCACGGCACGGTCCTCACCGTCGCCTTCGAAAAGCAGTCCGAGTCCAACGCCATGTGGGGCCTGTCGCTGCCCATCCCCTTCCAGCAGCCCCTGCTCGCCGGAGCCGGCGGCTTCTTCGCCCCGCACGTGCGCGCCTACATGCGGCGCAGCGGCGCCCCCGACACCGTCGGCTCCCTCGTCGCCTACAAGGACCGGCGCAACGCACTGAAGAACCCCTACGCCCACCTCCACGAACACGACATCACCCTGGAGAAGGTCCAGGCCTCGCCCATGCTGTGGGACCCCATCCGCTACTCCGAGACCTGCCCCTCCTCCGACGGCGCCTGCGCCATGGTCCTCACCGACCGCGCCGGAGCCGCCCGCGCTCCCCGCCCGCCCGCCTGGATGCTCGGCGGCGCCATGCGCAGCGAGCCGACCCTGTTCGCGGGCAAGGACTTCGTCTCCCCGCAGGCCGGCAAGGACTGCGCCGCCGACGTCTACCGGCAGGCCGGCATCACCGACCCGCGCCGGGACATCGACGCCGTCGAGATGTACGTGCCGTTCTCCTGGTACGAGCCGATGTGGCTGGAGAACCTCGGCTTCGCCGAGGAGGGCGAGGGCTGGAAGCTCACCGAGTCCGGGGTCACCGCACTCGACGGCGACCTGCCCGTCAACATGTCGGGCGGCGTGCTGTCCACCAACCCCATCGGCGCCTCCGGCATGATCCGCTTCGCCGAGGCGGCCCTCCAGGTCCGCGGCCAGGCCGGAGAACACCAGGTGGAGCGCGCCCGCAAGGTGCTCGGGCACGCCTACGGCGGCGGTTCGCAGTTCTTCTCCATGTGGCTCGTGGGAGCACAGCCACCCGACGCCTGAAAGTCCTCCCCACGTGGGCTGTTGGGCATCGTGAGCGGTCGCTAGGCTGACCCGCGGACGACGAACCGGGAGGAGCACGGACGTGGCCGAGACCACCACCCAGCACCAGCCGCTCGTGGGCTGGGACAAGCCGCAGCTGGACCTCAGCAGTGCCGAGTGGCAGTCCAGCAGCCGAGGTCTGGGCGATGTCCAGATCGCCTTTGTCGAGGGCTTCATCGCGATGCGCAACAGCGGCCGTCCGGAGAGCCCCTCCCTGATCTTCACGCCCGCGGAGTGGGGAGCCTTCGTCTCCGGCGCCCGCGAAGGGGAGTTCGACCTCACCTGAACCGGACCCCATCTGATCTGAACCGGGGGTGTTCCGAGCCGATTTCCGGACACGCGACCAGCAGCGCCCTGCCGGGGCCGACGCCTGAGCGAGGCTGGCCCCAGCAAGGGGAAGGTCGTGTTCCGGAGGTGAGGAAGCATGAGCACTGCGCCGGTCATCGCCGCGGTCGACGGTTCCGAGGACAGCCTGCGCGCGCTGGACTGGGCCCTGGACACCGCCCGCCGCCGCGCGGCACCGCTGCGGGTGGTCCACGTGCGCCAGTACGCCGCCTGGGGCCAGGCCGACGTGCTGGTCGCCGCGCCGCCCGAGACGGCGGGCGATCCGGTCCTCGACGAGGTGCGCGCCCGGCTCGAGGGCGGCGACGCCGGGGTACCGGCCGTGGAGTACGTCGCCCTGGAGGGCGTACCGGGCGCCGCCCTGCCCGAACTGGGCACCGACGCCCAGCTGTTGGTGCTCGGCTCCCGGGGCCGCGGCGGCTTCGCCAGCCTGCTGCTCGGCTCCAACGGCCTCGCCGCCGCGCGGGACGCCGAGTGCCCGGTCGTCGTCGTACCCCGGCCCGACCGGGAGGTCCACGGCGACGAGCCCGCCGAACCCGGGCCCCGGGTGGTCGTGGGCCTGCACGTCGACAGCCCCGACGAGGGAGCCCTCGCCTTCGCCTTCGACGAGGCCGCCCACCGCGAGGCCCGGGTACAGGTGATCGCCGCCTACCCGTGGCCCGTGCAGACCTGGTCCGCCCCGGGCCAGCTGGTCCCGCCCATGGTCGACCAGGACGCCGTGGAGAACGAGACGCGCGTCCTCGCCGACGGATTCCTCGCACCGCACCGGGAGCGGCACCCCGGCGTCCGTGCCGACGCCGCCGCGATCCCCGGCGACGCGGCCGGGCACCTCGTCGCCGCGTCCAAGGACGCCGAGCTGGTCGTCGTCGGCCGGCACCGGCGGCGGCTGCTCGCCCCGGCCCGCATGATGGGCTCCGTCACCCAGGCCGTGCTGCTGCACGCCGCGAGCCCCGTCGCGGTGGTCCCGCCCGGCCCACCGGAGGAGTAGGGGAGCGCCACGACCGGCGGACGGACCGTTCGGCCGTACGACGGCGGGGCGTCCGCCAGGGCGGCACACCGTGCCACGCGACGACTCCGCCCTGCCCGCCTTCCGGCCGGCACCGGGATCTCACCCGCGCGTCGGACGCCCCGGCGAGCCGCCGGGCGGCGGCCGTGGGGCCGGCGACACGCCGCTGTCGATCGGCCGGGGCGTCGCCGCCGCTCCACCGGACGCCCGCAGGTCTCCCAGCGGGGCCGGGGCACGTACCATTGCCGCATGTCGTTCCTCCGCCGCCGCAGCGCCACCCCTGCGGGACCCGACTTCGACGTGCTGGCCATGGATCCGGGCGACTGGCCGGGCAACCTCGGCGCGGGTCTGCTGCCCGCCCCCGACGGCACCTGCCAGGGTGTCTTCCTGCGCTACGACCTCTTCGGCGGCCGCGGCCCCGCGATGATCATCGGCAATCTGCCGGAGGGCTCCCCGGCCCGCGAGGTCGCCGAGGACGAGATCCCCTTCGAGGTGGGCCAGCTGCTCCTGGCGCTGGAGAACGACGAGGAGGTCACCGTCGTCGGCACCGAGGACACCCCCGTCCTGCAGGGTGACAACCTCCTCATCGTGCGGCGCCTCAAGCTGTCCGAGGGCCGGATCTCCTGCGTGCAGTTCGACCGCAGCGACGGCGTCCTCGTGACCATCGCCGCCTGGGACCGCCCCATCACGGACGACCTGTACGCCCTGCTGAAGCCGCTCCCGGCGGAGCTTTTCCAGCAGGGCTGAGGGACCCCCCGGCTAGCCGGCCGAGCCCTCGAGGGTCACGTCCGCGGCGCGGACGAACCCGACGCGGTGGCCGTACTGGATCTCGTAGTACAGGTCCTTGCCCACCACGACCCGGTGCGAGTCGGTGGTGAAGGTGACCGCGTAGTAGTACTCGCCCGGCACCTCGTCACCGACTACGTACCGCTGTCCGGCCGGGATCGTGTACGGCAGGGGCACCACCGACTGGGCGGGCACGCCCGCCGGGTACGCCTCCTTCTCCGGGTAGGCGCGGCCGTACACCGGGATGGTGGTGGCGCCGTCCTTCGGGGTCACCACCATGCCCTTCGCCGGCACCGCGGTCGGCGCCTTGCGCGGGTTCTCGAACCAGGCCTTCTGCCCCAGGTACCAGATGGCCGTCCAGTCGCCCCAGTGGTCCGCGACCGCGTACTGCTGGCCGGTGGACACCCGGGAGGACAGGTCGTTCACATCGATGGTCGGGGCCGCGTTCACACCGATGTCCTTGATCAGCGGCGCGTTCACGTCATGGTCGGAGTACAGCCGGACCTCGTCGGACCCATGTGCCGCACACGGCTCACCCGAAGCGGTGCAGCCCGTGTAGGCGGGCTGGTTCGCGGCGTAGTCCGGCAGGATCGTGACCAGCCCGCCCCGCTTGCCGGCCGTGCGCTCGAAGGGGTGGCCCAGCAGCTGGAAGTAGTGCCGCCAGTCCCAGTACGGCCCGGGGTCGGTGTGCATCCCCGGGATGGTGGAGGCGGTCGGCCCGGGCACGTTGTCGTGGCCCAGGACGTGCTGCCGGTCCAGCGGGATGTCGTACTTGGCGGACAGGTACTTCACCAGCCGCGCCGAGGACCGGTACATCGCCTCCGTGTACCAGGCGTCCGGGTTGGCGAGGAAGCCCTCGTGCTCGATGCCGATCGACCGGGCGTTGATGTCCCAGTTGCCGGCGTGCCAGGCCACGTCCTTCGCCTTCACGTGCTGGGCGATCAGGCCGTCGGTGGAGCGGACGGTGTAGTTCCACGACACGTACGTCGGGTCCTGGATCAGGTTCATCACCCCGTCCCAGGCGCCCTCCGTGTCATGGATGACGATGTACTTGATGCTCTGCGACACCGGGCGGTCACCGAGGTCGTGGTTGCCGTAGTCGTCGTTGCCGAACTGGGCGTACGGCGCCCAGACGGCCTCGCAGGACACCGACCGCGGGCACTCGACGCCGTCCGTGGGCAGCCCGCGCAGCCCGGCGCGGCCGAGCTGGGCGGTGTCGGCCCTCAGCCGGGGCTGGGCCGCGAGCGCGACCAGCTGGCCGTCGTCGGTGGTGCGCTGCTCGCCTGTGTGCAGCACGTCGTAGACGTCGTTCGCGTACGCCGCCGCGGTCGCCCTGTCGTCGGCGCCGGAGAAGCGCGCCACGGCGCCGTACCAGTCGGCCGGGTCGGCGCTCAGCGGCTCGCCCAGCTGCTTCTGCGCGGCGGCGAGCAGGGCGGCACCGCCGTCCACGTTCGCCGCCGGGTCGGTGCGCAGCCGGGCGGCCGGGATGCCGGTCAGCCGCGCGGCCCTCGGCAGCGTCTTCAGACGGGCCGGCAGCGCGGACTCGGCCGGCGGCCTGACGGCGGGGTGCAGGGCCGGGCGGGCGCTGTCGCCGCGGGCGTCCTCCGTGCCCTCGGCGAAGTGCTCCGTCGCGGCGATCGCGGTCCGGGCATCGGTGAGGTGCATCGGGCCGTAGCCGCCGGACACGCTGGGCGCGCCGGCGTGCCAGTCCCAGCGGGACTGGAGGTAGGAGACGGCCAGCAGGACGCTCTGCGGCACGTGGTACTCGGCCGCCGCGGAGGCGAACGCGTCCTGGAGCCGGGTCGCGGAGGGGGCGGTGGCGCTCGGGGCGGGAGCCGCGCCGAGCAGCGGCAGCAGCAGGGCCGCGGTGGCGATCGGGGCGGCGGCTCGCCGCAGATGTCTGTGGCCGGGGGTGGCAGTGGGATCGGTGGCGGAACCTCGCAATGCGGCCTCCTGTGACGGGCGGGCTTGGCGGGGCGTGCGGCGCCGAGCTGGGTCAGTGGTACCCGCTTGCCGACGATCCGTCAATGATGCCTTCAGGACGTTGATTTCCCACGTCACGGAGGGGTTCCGGCGAGTTTCGCGACGGCGGCGGGCGGGCCTGCGGAGCGTCACTGGAATACACCAGTGGCCACGGCCGGCGAACCGCCGGGAACACACGAAGGTCCGCGGTGCGCCGCCGCTCCGGGCGCACCGCGGAACCGTCGTCCCCGTCAGCGAGTGCCGACCGCCGCGCGGACGGCCCGGCGGGCCATCTGGCAGTCGTCGTGCAGCCGCCTGAGCAGCAGCCGCTGTTCCTCGCCGGACGGCGCAGCACCCGGGTGGGCCATACCCGGTGCCGCCGGGGCCGGATCGTGCATCGAACGCTGCAGTGCCGTCTCGTACGTGCGGATCTCCCGGGTCAGCAGGATCATCAGGTTCACCAGGAAGGCGTCCCGGGAGGCCGGGCCCGCCGACTGGGCGATCTGGCTGATCTGCCGCCGGGCCACCGGTGCGTCCCCGAGCACCAGCCACAGCGTCGCGAGGTCGTAGCCCGGCAGGTACCAGCCCGCGTGCTCCCAGTCCACCAGCACTGGACCGGCCGGTGAGAGAAGGATGTTCGACAGCAGGGCGTCGCCGTGGCAGAACTGGAGCATGCCGTGCCGGCCGACCTCGTGGGCGATGCCGTGCAGCAGCTTCTGCAGGTCGCCGAGGTCCCGGTCGGTGAGCAGGCCCAGCTCGTGGTACCGGGTGATCCGGTCGCCGTAGTCCAGCGGCCTGTCGAACAGGCCCGCCGGAGGCCGCCACGCGTTCACCCGGCAGATCGCGCCCAGCGCGGTCCGGATGTCGGCGCGCGGCGGCGCCTCCACCGGATGCCGCTGGAACGCGGCCACCCGGCCCGGCATGCGCTCGATCACCAGGGTGCAGTTGTCCGGGTCCGCCGCGATCAGCCGGGGCACACGGACCGGGGGCCGGTGCCGGACGAACGAGCGGTATGCGGCTATTTCGTGCCGGTACCGCTCGGCCCAGGCGGGCGAGTGGTCCAGCAGACACTTGGCGACGGCCGTGCTGCGTCCCGTCGTCCCGACGAGGAGGACGGACCGTCCGCTGCGCCGGAGCACCTGCACCGGGGCGAACTCCGGGCAGATCCGGTGCACCGAGGCGAGCGCGGTGCGCAGCTGCGCGCCCTGGGGGCCGGACAAGTCGAGTCTCCCGCTGAGCGGTTGGGTACCGGGCTGGCCCGGGATCCGCCGGGGCCGGCCCGCGCCCAGCACGGGGCCGCCCGGCCGCGCCGCCGGGTCGAGGTACGGCCCGCCACCCGCCGGACGGGAGCGCAGCGGCCGGGGCGGGGCGGACACGGAGGACGATGCTGCGTACATGGGAGATACAGATCCCTTCGTGTGCCTGCTGTGCCTGCCTGTAAGTCCTTGCGCACAACCCGGCCCGGACGCCCGGGCGCACCCTGGGGAATGCGTCCGTGGCACCGGGAGAACCAGGAGCCCCTGGAGAATCCAGGAAGCGAACCGGGTCGGGGTGGCGCATTCCTACCTGACACCCGTCGCCCAGTGGCACACCATCTGGCGGACCCTGGCGAACCGTGGCGAATAGTCGCCCGGCAACCTCCACGGGGCTACTGTCAAGTCAGCCGAGAACCTGGGGGCTTGACGTGAGTGGACAACCCAACACCCGCCTCGCGGACCTGTTCGGCCTGGCCGGCTGGTCCAAGGGCGAACTCGCGAGGCTGGTCAACAAGCAGGCGGCGGCCATGGGCCACCCCCAGCTGTCGACCGACACCTCCCGGGTGCGGCGGTGGATCGACATGGGAGAGATCCCGCGCGATCCGGTGCCGCGGGTGCTGGCGGCCCTGTTCACCGAGCGTCTCGGCCGTGTCGTGACCATCGAGGACATCGGTCTGGTACGGCACGGGCGTGCGGGGAAACGGCAGGGCGACGGGATCGAGGAACATCCCGACGGTGTGCCGTGGGCGCCCGAGCGGACCGCCGCGGTCCTCACCGAATTCACGGGAATGGACCTCATGCTCAACCGACGCGGCTTGGTGGGCGCGGGTGCCGCGCTCGCCGCGGGATCCACACTCAGCAGCGCCATGCACGACTGGCTGCACACCGACCCGGCCCTCAAGGCCGACGCCCCCGTCCTCGACGACCCCCTGCACGCCGACCCCGCCGGGTTCGACCGCTACGAGGCCGCCCCCATCGGGTCGCAGGAGATCGAGGAACTGGAGCGCTCGGTCGAGGTGTTCCGCGCCTGGGACGCGGCCCGCGGCGGCGGGCTCCAGCGCAAGGCGGTCGTGGGCCAGCTCAACGAGGTGGGCGGCATGCTCGCCTACCACCACCCACCCCACCTCCAGCGGCGCCTGTGGGGCGTCGCGGCCAACCTCGCCGTCCTCGCGGGCTGGATGTCGCACGACGTCGGCCTGGAGCCCACGGCCCAGAAGTACTTCGTCATCGCCGCCCACGCCGCCCGTGAGGGCGGTGACCGGCCCCGCGCCGGCGAGGCGCTGTCCCGGGCGGCCCGCCAGATGGTGCACCTCGGCCGGCCCGACGACGCGCTGGACCTGATGAAGCTCGCCCAGTCCGGTGCCGGCGACCGCCTGCAGCCGCGCACGAAGGCGATGTTCCACACCATCGAGGCCTGGGCGCAGGCGTCGATGGGCAAGGGCCAGGCGATGCGCCGCACCCTCGGGCAGGCCGAGGACATGTTCGTCTCCGACCGGGGCGAGGCCGAACCGCTGGACTGGATGCAGACCTTCAAGGACGAGGACCTGTACGGCATGCAGGCCCTGGCCTACCGCACACTGGCGGAGTACGACCCGAGCGCGGCCGCGCACGCCCAGTACTACGCGGAGAAGGCCCTGTCGCTGCGCATCGACGGCAGGGAGCGGTCGAAGATCTTCGACCATCTCTCCATGGCCTCGGCCTGCTTCATCGCCGACGACCCGGAACAGGCCGACCGCTACGCACGGCTGGCCCTGATGTCGATGGGCTCGAACTCCTCCCGGCGCACCTGGGACCGGCTGCGGCAGATGTACCGGCTCACCGCGGAGTACGCCGAATATCCGAGGATCCACGAGCTGCGCGAGGAGATCAGGCTCGTCCTGCCCAAGCCGAGGCCGAAGGGCGACGACAGCGCACAGGCGTAGGGGGCCCCTGCGCCTCGTACCCCGAGCCGTGTGACGCGGGGTGGGTCACCTGGCGCGGTGACCTCGGCTCATACGGTGACCTTGGCGACGAGCACGCACGCGTCGTCCTCGCGTCCGGACCCGCCGAACTCCTCGACCACCGTCCGCACACAGTCCTGCGCGGTACGCGCCGCGCCGAACCGTGGGGCGAGGCCGAGCAGGCGGTCCACGACGGCGGTTCCGCCGTGCCCGGGCACCAGAGCCGCAGTGTGCAGCAGGAGCAGGTCGCCCGGTTCCAGGGCCACTTCGGCCTGCCCGTAGACGGCGCCCGGGGTGGCGCCGAGCAGCACGCCGTCCGGCGCGCCGAGCACGCGCCCCGTCCCGTCGCGGTACAGCAGCGGGGCGGGGTGTCCTGCCTGCGCCCAGACCAGGGAGCGGGTCTCGGGCCGGTAGCGGCAGCAGACGGCGCTGCCGAGGGCGGGCTGCACGGTGGCGTCGAGTAACTGGTTGAGCATGGCGAGCAGTTGACCGGGCTGGGCGCCGGCCATCGCCATGCCGCGCACGGCGCCGAGCAGTGTCGCCATGCCCGAGGCGACGGCCACCCCGTGGCCGGTGAGGTCGCCGACGCTGAGCAGGGTGTCGCCGTCGGACAGCTCCAGCGCGTCGTACCAGTCCCCGCCGATCGGTGTCTCGCCGGCGGGCGGCAGGCGGTGGGCGGCGAGGTCCAGGGTCCGCGGCCCCTGGTGCGGGAGCCGCAGGGAGCCGCGCCAGGGCGGCAGCACGGCCTCCTGCAGCTCGGCCGCGATCCGGTGCTCGGTCTGCTCCCGGCTGCGATGGAGCCGCAGCGAGTCGCCCGTCTCCCGGACCGTGCGCTGGGTGCGCCGCAGCTCGCTGACGTCCCGCAGCACGGCCCACATCGAGGCGGTGCCGCCGTCGGCCCCGAGCACGGGCTCGCCCATCATGTGCACGGTCCGCACCGAGGTGTCGGGCCGTACGACGCGGAACTCTCCGTCGATCGGCTTGGCGTCGACGAGGCAGTCGGTGACCATCGCGGTCAGCGTCGACCGGTCCTCGTCCAGGACCATGGAGGGCAACTCGTCCAGGGTGAGGGCGGGTTCGTCCGGGTCCAGGCCGAGGATCCGGTACAGCTCCCCGGACCAGGTCGCCTCGTCCGTCAGCAGGTTCCACTCCGCGCTGCCGACACGGCTGAGCAGCGATCCGCGCGGGGCGCCGGCCGCGGCCGGCCGGACGGCGGGCTCGGCCGGGGCGGGCGGCAGGGGTGCCGGGCCGTCCCGCAGCTGGGCCAAGTGGGCGTCCAGGTCGTCCAGCTGGTGCAGGGCGAGGTCGTACAGGGCGCGCTGCCAGCGTTCCTCCGGGTCCCCTCCGGCGCCGTCCCGGGCGTCCCGCCGTACCGCGTCCACGTCGCCCTTGAGTCGCCGCGCCTGCGATATCAGCGCCTCGACCGAGCCGCGTCCGGGTGGCTGGGCGGCTGGGTGGTCCGCGGAGATGGGGGACGGCATTTCGCACTCCGAAGGGGAACGGTACGGCCAAGGAGGAACGGGGGGACCGCTACGACTTTCGCACAGCCCGCGACGCCCCGTAAGGGATTTGGCAACACACGATACGGTGGTGCTTTTGGCATATGCCAGAGTCTTTCCGGAGTGTTCCCGGGGTACGAATGGCGTACGCGTTCGACGTTTCAAGTCGTAGAAGCCCTACGGGAGTTGACCCATCCGATCGACTCCGATGCCGTGCCCAATCGGGTGTTCGACGCTCGTGTGTTCCATGATGCCGCCGACCGGCCGGTACGCATCGAACTCTGACCGGATTTGGCGGCATGCGAAGCGCCTCGACCGACTCCATAAAGGCATGGACATCAGCGTCGAACAGCCCGCCCACGCCCGGCTCATCACCGCGGAGGACCAGGAGATCCCGGTGACCGCCACCCTGCGCTACACCACCGACGATCCGCTGGCCGTCTTCCTGGACTTCCCGGCCGAGGCGTCCCTGGAGGGCGAGGAGGTCACCTGGACCTTCGCGCGCTCCCTGCTCGACCAGGGGCTGCGCAGCCCGGCCGGTCACGGGGACGTACAGATCTGGCCGTACGGCCGCACGCGGACCGTGCTGGAGTTCCACTCGCCGTACGGCCTCGCCCTGCTCCAGTTCCCCGCCTCCACGCTGCGGCGATTCCTGGTGCACACCTACGAGGTGGTGGCGCCGGGGCAGGAGGATGTGACGGGGGTGGTGGAGCGGGGTCTGAGCGCCCTGTTCGGCGGGGTCTGAGCAGCGCCCGGCATCTTTGAACTTTGTTCACCTTCGCCTCACCGCACGGGTATGGACCCTGACGATCACCGCGTGCACCCTGGCGCGCGGTGTGCCGCAGGGGCACTCCCGGGACGAGGACGGGGCGAATGACACCGATCAGCCGAAGAGGCTTCGTGGGACTGGGCGCTTCCATGGCGGCGGGGATGGCGCTCGGCGCCGGCACCCGCGCTTCGGCCGCCGCGGCGACCACGGCGACCGGCACGATCAAGGACGTCCAGCACGTGGTGATCCTCATGCAGGAGAACCGCAGCTTCGACCACTACTTCGGGCGCCTCAAGGGCGTGCGCGGCTTCGCGGACCGCAGCGGTATCAGCCTGAGCGGCGGCTACCCGGTCTTCAACCAGCCCAACGGCCTGGGCCGCCAGTACCCCTGGAAGCTCAGCGCCACCCCGTCCGCGGGCGGCAAGGACGGCGAGACCCTGGCGCAGTGCAACGGCGACCTGCCCCACTCCTGGTCCTCGCAGCACTCCGCCTGGAACAAGGGGCGCATGGACAACTGGGTCCTGGGCGTCGGCAACGTCCGCTCGCTCGGCTACCTGGACCGCTCGGACATCCCGTTCCACTACGCGCTCGCCGACAACTACACGATCTGCGACGCCTACTTCTGCTCCACCCTCAGCGCCACCGGCCCCAACCGCACCTATCTGTGGAGCGGCAAGGTCGACCCCTCCAGCTACGACGGCGGCGACGAGTCCGGGCTGACCTGGCAGAACTACGCCGAGGCGCTCCAGGCCGCCGGGGTGACCTGGAAGGTCTACCAGAACGCGGCGGACAACTACGGCGACAACGGCTGCGCCTACTTCAAGAGCTTCGCGGGCGCCAAGCCGGGCGACCCGCTGTACGACCGGGGCATGTCCTCGGTGCCGAGGGCGACCGGCTCGACCCCGGACGACATCGCGGCCGCCATCAAGGCCGACGTGCTCGCGGGCACCCTCCCGCAGGTCTCCTGGGTGGTGCCCAACCAGGCCTTCTCCGAGCACCCCTACGCCCCGCCCGGCGACGGCGCCCACTTCGTCAACCTCGTCTACCAGGCCCTCGCCGCCGACCAGGACGTGTTCGACTCGACGGTCCTGTTCCTCAACTACGACGAGAACGACGGCTACTTCGACCACGTGCCCCCGCCCGCGCCGCCCGCCGGAACGGCCGGCGAGTTCCTCAACGGGGTCCCGTACGGCTTCGGCTTCCGCGTCCCGATGATCGTCATCTCGCCCTGGACGCGCGGCGGCTGGGTGTCCTCCGAGGTCTTCGAGCACACCTCGGTGCTGCGCTTCCTGGAGACCTGGACCAACGCCCTCGGCAAGCCCGCCGGATGCCCCAACATCAGCGACTGGCGGCGCAGGGTGAGCGGCGACCTCACCGGCGTGTTCGACTTCGCCCACCCGGTCTACGGCCCGGTGAGCCTGCCCGCGACCAGTGTCATCGGCATCGACACCTGCGGCCCGCTGCCCAACCCGGCCCCGACGGACAACGCCCTGCCCGTCCAGGAGACCGGAACCCGCCCCGCCCGCGCGCTGCCGTACCAGCCCAACGGCTACCTGGACCACCTGGAGTTCGGGGCCGCCGGCAAGATCCTCGCCTGGTTCACCATGGCCAACCAGGGCGGCCCGGCGGCCCGCGCGGCCCACTTCTCCATCCACCCCAACGCCTACCGGGACACCACGCCCTGGCAGTACACGGTCGACGCGGGCGGCACCGCCTCCGACTCCTTCAACATCGGCACGGGCTTCGGCGGCGGCAAGTACGACCTGACGATGACCGGCCCCAACCGCTTCCTGCGCCGCTTCCAGGGCGACGCCGCCAAGGCGGGCAAGTCGGCGGAGGTGAGCTGCCGCTACGCCGTCGAGCCGGGCACCGGCAAGCTCGCCGTCTACTTCAAGATGACCAACTCGGGCACGTCCGCGGTGAAGTTCACCATCACCTCCGACCACTACCGCGGCGACGGCCCCTGGACCTACACCGTGGCCGCCGGCGCCTCGGCGGAGGACTTCTTCAACGCCGTCGCGTACCAGAACGGCTGGTACGACTTCACGGTGACCGTGGACTCCGACGCGACCTGGTCGCGCCGGTTCACCGGGCACCTGGAGACGGGCGCCGCCAGCGTCAGCGGCTGACCCCGGCGTACAGGTCCGGGCGCGGGACGAGGTCGACGGCCACCCGGCCGCCGGTCTCCAGCGCCCGGACCCCCGACTCGGCGACGGCGGACGCCGCGTACCCGTCGTACACGCCCGGGCCGGTGACCTCGCCCCGCCGGGTGGCGTCGACCCAGGCCTGCACCTCGCGGTCGTAGGCGTCGGCGAAGCGGACGAGATAGTCCCGCGCCACCTCCTCACGGGCGCCGCCCCGGGCGGTGACCACCATGGTGTGCTCGTCGCCGATCCGTGCGCTGCCCGCCTCGCACACGGCCTCGCAGCGCACCTGGTAGCCGAAGCCGCAGTTGACGAAGACCTCGACGTCGACCAGCGTCCCCCGCTCGGTCTCGAACAGCACGAACTGCGGGTCGACCAGCCCCTCGGGGGCGCCCGCCGAGGACGCCGGACGCAGCACGGTCACCGCCGTCAGCTCCTGCCCCAGGAGCCAGCGGGCCGCGTCGATCTCGTGCGAGACGGAGCTGTTGACGAGCATGGCGCTCGTGAAGTGGGCGGGGGAGGAGACGTTGCGGTGGGTGCAGTGCAGCATCAGCGGCCGGCCGAGGCCGCCGCCGTCCAGCAGGGCCTTCAGCCGCTGGTACTCGGCGTCGTACCGGCGCATGAAACCGATCTGCGCCAGCCGGCGGCCGAGCCGCACCTCGGCCTCCATGACCCGCACCGCGCCTCGCGGGTCCGGCACCATGGGCTTCTCGCACAGCACCGGCAGCCCCCGGGCGAACGCGGCGAGCAGGGCGTCCTCGTGGGCGGGCCCGGGGGAGGCGACGAGGACGGCGTCCACACCGGGGGCGTCCAGGGCGGCCTCCGGATCCGTGTGCACGGTGACGCCCGTGAGGCCCGCCACGGCCTCCTTCGCCCGCTCGGCGTCGGGATCGGCCACCGCCGCGACCCTGGCGCCGCTGACCACCCGGTCGAGGCGGCGTATGTGGTCGGCGCCCATGTGCCCCGCACCCAGTACCGCGACACCCAGCAGCTCACCCATGCGCTCTCCCTCTCGCCGACGATCACGCCGTAGCGTACGCCGACGAGAGAGCGCTTACTCCGGGGCCGGGGCCGGGCCGGTGCCGGAACGCCGGGACGGGGCGGGGGGTTCGGCACCGCGGGGTTCAGGACCGCGGGGGTACGGATTCGCGGGGGTTCAGAAGCGCAGCACTCCGGCGATCCCGTCCGCGTCGGCCAGCGCGCCGTCGGGCACGAAGCGGACGTCGGCGCCGGTCTCCAGGCACTGCTCCACGATCTCGTCCACGATGTCCTCGCGGGCGTCGAGGTCGCCGGCCTCGGCCGGCACCAGATGCTCGCCGAGGTCGCGGACGGTCGCGCGGTAGCCCTCCTCCACCGCGAGCAGCCGCACCCGGCCCTCCCGGGCGCTCTGCCACAGCTCGTCCAGGCCGGCCGCGAACATCCGGTGGCCGCGCGCCGAGGTCAGCTCCCGGACCACGGAGGAGGTGTCCTTCGACTCCTCCGCCTCCAGGACCGGCCGCACGGCCTGCCACACGGTCTCGGCGCTGGAGTGGGCGAGCCCGCCGTGCCGCACCTGCACGGCGGCCTTGGCGACGCTGCCGACCTCGTCGAGCAGCGAGAGCGCCGCCCGCTCCCCGGTGACGTACAGCGGCCGGGGCTGGTCGCGCAGGACCGTGCTCATCGCGGTGTCCGCCTCGCGCAGGAACTGGCGGGTGCCCTCGTCGCGGAAGGTGCTGGGCAGATCGCCGATGCGTTCCTGGCGCTCGGCGTCGAAGTTCGGCCGGCTGCGGACCAGCGGGAAGGCGCCGGCATGGTCCTCGACGACCCGGTCCGGGCCGCCGCTCCACAGCGTGACGCGGTCCGCGGAGACCGACATGACCCAGAAGGGCCGCTCGGCGGTGTGGGCGGCGACCAGGTTGCGGGTGAGGAAGGTGTCCGAGAGCACCACGCGCTCGGGAACGGCGCGGCCCAGTGACCAGACCTGGTGCTCACCCGGGGCGGCGAAGATCACCAGGCCGTCCTCGGCGTGCGCCAGGTCCACCTCGGCCAGCGCGCGGTCGAGCTGTGTCTCGACGTCGGCGCGGCGCTCACGGGTCACGGCGGGATCGGCCTCCAGGCGCTTCCTGGCCTCGGCCAGGACATTGCGCAGGCGGACCGGATCCTGGCCGCTCTCGGATCCGCGGCGATGCGTCGGCGTCAGCACGGACACCGCAGGATAGGGCCGCGGACGCCGCAGTTGGGCAAGGGTTGCGGGACTCAGTGCGTGCTCCATGACAGAACGATAGGACCGATTCACCTGTACGGCATTCGGGGTAATCCGGACCTGCCGAACTCACCCGAACTCCTTGCCCGGCTCCGGTGACTCGGGACCCCGCGGGCGGCTACCGTACCCGTCAGTAACCGGATCGGACCGGACCGCACCCCAGGAGGCCCCATGCCGCAGCTCGAAGTCGCCGGAGCGGCCCTGACGTACGACGACGAGGGCCCCCGCGACGCGGCGGACGTGCCCCTGGTGTTCGTCCACGGCTGGACCGCCGACCGGCACCGGTGGGACCACCAGATCGCCCACTTCTCCGCGGGACGCCGGGTGATCCGGCTGGACCTGCGCGGGCACGGGGAGAGCACCGGAGCGGGGGTGCGCACGATCGCCGAGCTGGCCGAGGACGTGCTCGCGCTCCTGGACCACCTCGGGGCCGAGCGGTTCGTGCTGGTGGGCCACTCCATGGGCGGGATGATCGCGCAGACCATCGCCCTCGCCCACCCCGAGCGGGTGGAGCGCATGGTCCTGGTGTGCTCGATCGGCCGGATGACCTACAGCCGCGGCCGGGGCCTGCTGATGGCGGCCTCCACGCTGGTGCCGTTCAAGCTGTTCGTCGCCGCCAACATCCAGCGTGCGTTCGCCCCCGGCTATCCGCGCGAGGAGATCCGCGCGCACATCCGCGCCTCCGCCGGCACCCCGCGTGAGGTCGTCATGACGCTGTACGGCGCGATGCGCGCCTTCGACCTGCTCGACCGCGCCGGCGAGATCCGTACACCCACCCTGATGGTGCACGGCTACCACGACGTCCAGCTGCCGGTGCGGCAGATGCTCCGGATGGCCAAGGCCTATCCGAACGCGGTCGTCCGGATCCTGGACGCGGGGCACGAGCTGCCCCTGGAGAAGCCGGCCGAGCTGACCGAGATGCTGGACTGGTTCCTGACTGCGAAGCTGTGACGGGCCGCGCCGTTTGGGGAAGTTTTTGCCCGTGGCCGGTTCCCGCCGCTCCCTGCCGGGTGGGACGGCGGATCCTCGATTTCGCGGAGGCAAAACACGGCCGAATCCATCGGGCGCACCAGGCAGGCCGGACCGCTGCCGCGTTGACCGGCACCGAGTGCCTGACGGACGCTCGTCATATAGGTGCTCGATACAACGGGTTCACCGGCCGGCCCCGACCACCCCCTGAAGCGCAGGCGGACGGGGAGCGGGACCGCCGGCCGGAGGCGGGAGGCAGCGCATGTGCGGCATCACCGGATGGGTGTCCTTCGACCGCGACCTGACCACCGAGGCCGGCGCACTGCACGCGATGACCGAGACCATGGCCTGCCGGGGCCCGGACGACCGCGGCACCTGGACCGAGGGGCCCGCCGCGCTGGGCCACCGCCGGCTCGCCATCATCGACCTGCCCGGCGGCCGCCAGCCGATGTCCCTCACCACCCCCGAGGGCAACATCGCCATGGTCTACTCCGGGGAGGCGTACAACTTCACCGAGCTGCGCCGCGAACTCGAGGCCCGCGGCCACCGGTTCACCACCGATTCCGACACCGAGGTGGTCCTGCACGGCTACCTCGAATGGGGCGACGCCGTGGCGGAACGCCTCAACGGCATGTACGCGTTCGCCGTGTGGGACGGCCGCCACGACAAGCTCGTGATGATCCGCGACCGCATGGGCATCAAGCCCTTCTACTACCACCCCACCCCCGACGGCGTCCTGTTCGGCTCCGAGCCCAAGGCGATCCTCGCCAACCCGCTGGCCCGCCCGCGCGTCACCCTCGACGGACTGCGTGAGCTGTTCGTCCTGATCAAGACCCCCGGGCACGCCGTCTGGGACGGCATGCGCGAGGTGGAGCCGGGCACCGTCGTCACCGTCGACCGCTCCGGCCTCTCGACCCGCGTCTACTGGCGGCTGGAGACCCGCCCGCACACGGACGACCGCGACACCACCGTCGCCACCGTGCGCTCGCTCCTGGACGACATCGTGCGCCGCCAGCTCGTCGCCGACGTGCCGCGCTGCACCCTGCTCTCCGGCGGCCTCGACTCCTCCGCCATGACCGCGCTCGCCTCCCGGCAGCTCGCCGAACACGGCGAGAAGGTGCGCAGCTTCGCCGTCGACTTCGTCGGCCAGACCGACAACTTCGTCGCCGACGAACTGCGCGGCACCCCCGACACCCCGTTCGTGCACGACGTGGCCCGGCTCGCCGGCACCGACCACCAGGACATCGTCCTCGACGCGCAGTCCCTCGCCGACCCCGCCGTGCGCGAGCGGGTGATCCGGGCCCGCGACCTGCCGGCCGGCTTCGGCGACATGGACGCCTCCCTGCTGCTCCTCTTCCGCGCCGTCCGGCAGAAGTCCACGGTCGCCCTGTCCGGCGAGTCCGCCGACGAGGTCTTCGGCGGCTACCTCCAGTTCTTCGACGAGGAGGCGCGCCGCGCCGACACCTTCCCCTGGCTGGTGCGCTTCGGCCGGCACTTCGGCGACGACACCGACGTGCTGCGCGCCGACCTCGTCAAGTCGCTCGACCTGGAGGGATACGTGGCCGACGGCTACCGCACCGCCGTCGCGCAGGTCGACCGCCTGGCCGGCGAGAGCGACTTCGAGTTCCGCATGCGGCAGATCAGCCATCTGCACCTGACCCGCTTCGTGCGCGCGCTGCTCGACCGCAAGGACCGGATGAGCATGGCCGTCGGCTTGGAGGTCCGGGTGCCGTTCTGCGACCACCGGCTGGTCGAGTACGTCTACAACGCCCCGTGGGCCCTGAAGTCCTTCGACGGCCGGGAGAAGAGCCTGCTGCGGGAGGCCGCCGCGGACGTCCTGCCGCGCTCGGTGTACGACCGGGTGAAGAGCCCGTACCCGTCCACGCAGGACCCGCAGTACGCCCGCGCCCTGCAGGAGCAGGCCAAGGACCTGCTCGCGCGGCCCTCGCACCCGGTCTTCGACCTCGTGGACCGGGACCGGGTCCGGCAGGCGGCCGAACGCGGCACCCCGGTCAGCACCCAGGTGGCCCGGCGCGGCCTGGAGCGCACCCTGGACCTCGCCGGATGGCTGGACGTCTACTCGCCCGAGCTCACGCTCGGCTGAGCCGGCCCGACGGCCCGGTCCGCGGCCGCCGCCGAGGACTGCCACCACGTCGTCACCGGCTCCCACACCGGCACCTGCCCGCCGGTGCCGAGCCCGGCGGCGGTGAAGGAGTGGCCCCGGTGCGCCGCGGACGCGGCGACGGTGACCGTGCCGACGTGGCGGGCCTGCGGGTCCGCCGGGTCGGCGATGGTCCGGACGTCGGCGTAGGCGGTCCCCCCGGCCGCGAGCGTGTAGTCGCCGGTGCCGCCGGGCGGCACCGGCAGCGCGGCCCCGTCCAGGTTCCCGAAGACCACCGTGGGCACACGGTCGACGAGACAGGCCTGGCCGCCCCGGTTGGTGACGGCGACGCGCAGCACGGTCGTCCCACCGGGCACGGCGGCCGCCCGCAGCGACAGCGACTGCTCGGCGCAGCGGGCGGGGCCGGAGCGGCCGGTGGCGGCCTGCCCCGGCGGGGCGGTCAGCAGCAGGGCCGCGGCGGCGGCCGTGGCGGCGGATACGGAGATGGCGGCGCGGATGCGCATGGTGGATTCCCCTTTGCGCCGGTCCTGGCGTCAGTCGGTGGCGTTCGTGGTGGCACTGAAGTCCTTCCCGTCCGCCGGGCAGGAACTGCCGCTCGGCGGCAGGGAGCCGTACAGCAGGAAGTCGTCGATCTGGCGGTGCACGCACTTGGAGGAGCCGTACCCGGTGTGGCCCTCGCCCTTGTTGTCGAGCACCACCGCGGCGGAACCGAGCCGTCTGGCGGTCTCCTCGGTCCACCGGTACGGCGTCGCCGGATCGCCGCGCGTGCCCACCAGGAGCATCCGCGCCGAGTCGACGTTCTTCACCTGGTCGCGTATGTAGTTCGTCCCCTTGGGGCGGCCGAAGCACATCAGCAGCTGGGTCAGCCGGTAGTGCCCGAACACCGGGGAGGCCTGGTCGTACGCGGCCTTCAGGTCCTTCAGGTCCCTGGCCACCCGCGCCTCGTCGGGGCGGTCGGGGTCGTCCGCGCAGTCGATCGCCATCAGCGCCGCCCGGAGGTTGTCCGTCGGCACGTCCTGGGGATCGACCAGGCCGTCGTGGGCCGGGTGCCGGCCGCGGGGCAGCCCGGCGCCGCCGGTGGCGAAGGCCAGCACGCCCCGGGTGTCGCCGTCCTGCGTCAGGGAGGCCAGCGCACGCTCCAGAGAGGGCCACAGCTTCTTGCTGTAGAGGGCCTGTCCGATGGCTCCCACCAGGTCCTGGCCGGAGAACGAGCCGCCGAAGTCCGTGGGCTCGGGGCTGCGGTCCAGCGAGCGCACCAGCCGGACCACGTCGTCGCCGGCCGTGCGCCGGTCCTGCCCGAACGGACAGGCGAGGTCCGTCGTACACCAGTCCAGGAAGTCGTCCAGCGCGGTCTGCTGTCCCTCCGCGCCCGCGATGCCCTGCTCGGACAGCGGCTCGGTGAGAGTGTCCACGCCGTCCAGGGCGACGCGGCCGACATTGTGCGGGAACTGGGCCGCGTACACCGCGCCGAGCCGCGTCCCGTAGGAGAAGCCCAGGTAGTTGAGCTTCTTGTCGCCGAGTGCCTGGCGGATGACGTCCAGGTCGCGCGAGGCGTTCACCGTGCCGATGTACGGCAGCACCGGGCCGGAGTTCCGGGCGCACTCGCCCGCGGCCCGCCGCAACTGCCGCAGCAGCGGCTGCGGCCGGCTGATGTCGGCGTTCTCGCCCGTCACGGCCGAGGCCTGGTCGCTGCCCTCGCCGCAACTGACGGGGGAGGAGCGGCCGACGCCGCGCGGGTCGAAGGTGACCACGTCGTAGCCGTTGGTCAGGTCCATGAACTCCCGGCCGTTGGAAGCGAGTTCGCTGATGCCCGCACCGCCGGGGCCGCCGAAGTTCAGCAGCACCGAGCCCTGGGACCTGCCGGTGGCGCGGTAGCGGGCCAGCGCGATGTCGAGCGAACCCGCGTCGGGCCGGGCGTAGTCGAGCGGGACGGTCACCTTGCCGCACTGCAGGTCCTTGGGCATGTCCGGGCCCGTGCAGACCCCCCAGGCGACCTTCTGCCGGTAGAACGGGGACAGGTCGGGCGGGGTCTGGCCGGCCGCCGCGGCGGTCGTGGGCAGGCCGTAGCCGAGCAGCGCCAGGGCGAGGACCGAGGCACCCGCGCAGCGCCGCACAGCGGGCCGTGTGGACAGCATGGCCAGCATCGATCGCCTCCCGGGGCGCCCGCAGCGGACCGGGACGGCGCCCTCCCGATCACCATAAGCGGGCCCCGGGCGGCCCGCCTGTCGGACGGGCGCGACTGCGTCCGGTGCCATACCCTTCGCTCCCCGAAATCCCGTTGGTGATCATTGATCGGCTTTGCGTGCGGTTCGATAACCCTGCCACTCGATGGGGTGAAAGGCCGATAAGCCATAACTCGGATGGTTCACCCGCGTTTTACGAGGTGCGGGTGAGTGCCCGCGACCATGTCTGGAAGGCAGGGAACCTATGAGACGGGCTACCCGAAACGGTGTGATCGCCGCCGTCGCCGCCGCCTCCGGCGCGGTGTCCGTGGCGCTGCCGGTGTCCGCCGCGTTCGCGGCCGACGGCGCCACCGCCGACGGCGCCGCGGCCGGCTCGCCCGGGCTGATCTCCGGCAACGGCATCCAGCTCCCGGTGGACGTGCCGGTGAACGTGTGCGGCAACACCGTGGACGTCGTGGGACTGCTCAACCCGGCCGCGGGCAACAGGTGCGCGAACGGCGGCGGCAGCGCCGCCGGCGCGTCCTCGGCGCCCGGCGGGGCCTTCGCCCACGGTGGCGCGAAGGACTCGCCCGGGCTGATCTCCGGCAACGGCGTCCAGCTCCCCGTCCATCTGCCGGTGAACGTGAGCGGCAACAGCGTCGACGTCGTCGGCGTGGGCAACCCGGCCCAGGGTGACACGTCCGTCAACGGCCACGGCGAGACGCCGCGCCCCCGCACCCCGGCCCCGAAGCCGCCGGCCCCCGCCAGGTCCCACCCGCGTGCCCCGCAGCCGGCCCCGGCGACGGCCCCGCCCACGCTCGCCCACACCGGCGCGGACCTCACGGCCCCCACCGTGGCCGGCAGCGCCGTGTTCCTCCTCGCGGGCACGGTCCTGTACCGCCGCTTCCGCCCGGGCCGCGACCGCTGAAGCCCCAGAGCCGGGAACCCCACCGGACGCCGGCCCGGTGGGGTCCTTCGCGGACGCCGTGCCGTGCCCGACTCCCGTGTGGGCGCGTGCAGTAGGTTGATCCGGTGACGGACGGCATACGACGGCGGTGGCGGGCGCTCCCCCTGTGGGCACGCGGGCTCCTCGTGGTCTACGCCGCCGGATTCCTGGAGGGGACCGGCGCGCACGTCCTCGACCTCGCGCGCGGCGGCCCGCACGTCTACGCCTCCTTCGCCCCGCCCCCGATCCAGGTGTTCTTCGTCGCGCTGGTCGTACTCGACCCGCTGGTCGCCGTACTGGCGCTGTGCGCACGGCCGGCGGGCGTCTGTCTGGCGGCCGTCGTGATGGCGCTGGACGCCCTCGCGAACTGGATCGTCGGCTGGTCCTGGGTGCGGGCCGACCCCACGCGGCTGCTGCACCCCGTGGGTCTGCTGCCCATCACGCTCTTCGCGCTGTTCGTCCTCGCGTCGGCGCTCCCGCTGCTGCGGGCCGTGAATGGCCGGTGCACGCGCTCCGCAACGGCCGATCTCACCATGGCGCGGGGGCCGTTGATCCGCGAGGATGCCGGTCGGCAGTCACCTCCCGACGCAGATGGAGCGCACCGATGACGTCTTCCGCCCCCCACGACCTCGTCGTCACCCAGGCCGGCCTCGCCGACTGGCCGGTGATCAGCGGGTGGGCGGCGGCGGAGGGCTGGAATCCGGGGCTGTCCGACGGGCCCGCCTTCTTCGCCCAGGACCCCGAGGGATTCTTCCTCGGCCGGATCGACGGGGAGCCGGTGTCGGCCGTCTCCGTCGTCAACCACGGCCCCGACTTCGCGTTCCTCGGCTGCTACCTGGTCCGCCCCGACCTGCGCGGCCACGGCCACGGCCTCACCACCTGGAAGACCGCCCTGGCCCACGCGGGCAACCGCACCGTCGGCCTCGACGGGGTCGTCGCCCAGCAGGACAACTACCGCCAGTCCGGCTTCGAACTCGCCTACCGCACCGTCCGGTTCACCGGCACCGCCGCCACCGGCGAGCCGCCCACCGGCGTCCGTCCGGCAGGGCCCGCCGACCTGCCCGCGATCATCGCCTACGACGGCGCCTGCCACCCGGCCGACCGCCCGCGCTTCCTCGCCCAGTGGCTCGGCGGACCCGGGCACTGCGCCTACGTCCGCCACGACGGCGGGCGTCTCACCGGCTACGGCGTGCTCCGCCCCGGCCACGACACTCTGCGCATCGGCCCCCTCTTCGCGGACACCGAAGCGGACGCCCGGGCCCTGTTCGCCGCGCTGACGGCCGCGTCCGCCGGCCGTGAGGTCGCCATCGACGTGCCCGAGCCGAACCGGGCGGGCGTCTCGCTCGTCGAAGGGGCGGGATTCAGCGCCTCGTTCGAGACCGCCCGCATGTACACCGGGCCGGTCCGGGCGCACGCCCTGGAGCGGGTGTTCGGCGTCACCACCCTCGAACTCGGCTGACCCGTCTGCTCAGTTACCTTCGCAGGCGGCCGCCCGGCCGTGCCCGGCCAGATCCCCGCCCACGCTCCCGGCGGTCGCCGGGGCCGTCCGGCCGGCCACGGAACGCCGCGACGGCGGGAAGGCGCGCCGGCGCGCCGCGGCGGCCGTCGCGAGCGCCAGTACGGCCGGCGCCAGCGCGGTCCACGGCAGCGCCCGCGCGCCCAGCGCGTCCAGGGCCACGCCTCCGGTGAGCGAACCCGCGGCGATGCCCGCGTTGTACACCGTGGTCTGCAGCGAGGTCGCCACGTCGGCGTCGGCGGGCCCCGAGGCGTCGACCAGCGCGGTCTGGATCAGCGTCGGCGCCCCGCCGAAGGCCACGCCCCACACCGCGACGGCACCGGCCAGCAGCGCGTGCGCTCCCGCGCCCAGGCCCAGCACCGGCAGGACGCCCGCGAAGAGCACGAGCGCCCCGAGCAGCGTGCGGCGCAGATGCCGGTCGACGAGCACACCCGTGACCCAGATCCCGGCCACGGTGGCCGTCCCGAACACCGCGAGCAGCAGCCCCGTACGCCCGTACCCGGCACGTCCGGCGAACGGTGCCAGGTAGGTGTACATCACCTGGTGCCCGAGCAGCAGGAACAGCGTCACGCACAGCACCGGCCCGATCCCCGGGCGCAGCGCGACCCGGACGAGCGGCGGGCGCGCGTGCGGAGGTTCGCCGGGGAAGCCCGGCACCCGCAGCCGCACCCACACGACGACCAGCACGGCGAGCAGGGCCGGCGCGCCGAAGGCCGCCCGCCAGCCCACCGCACCGGCCAGCGCGGTACCGGCCGGGACCCCCGCCGACAGGGCCAGCGTGATCCCGGCGAGCACCACCGCGATGGCCCGGCCGCGCCGCGCGGCCGGCACCATCCGCGCCGCGTAGCCGGCCAGCATCGCCCACAGCGCGCCGCCCGCCGCCCCGGCGAGCAGGCGCGCCGCGAAGGTGAGCGGGTACGACGACGACAGCGCCACGAGCGAGTCGCCCACGGCGAACGCGAGCAGCGCGCCGCACAGCACCGGCCGCCGCGGCAGCCCGCGCAGCGCGGCCGTGAGCGGGACCGCGGACACGAAGGAGGCGGCCGCGTAGGCGGTGACGAGGAAGCCGACGCGGGACTCGGCGACCCCGAGCGAGGGTGCCATCGCGGGCAGCAGGCCCGCGGGCAGGAGTTCCGTCATGACGGCGGTGAACGCGGCACAGGACAGGGCGAGCAGCCCCGACCACGGCAGCGGACCGCCCTTGACCTGGGAGGACCGGTACATGCGACCATGGTCGAAGCCTCACATCAGTGTGAAGGTCAAGTACGGATCCGGGAGGCCCGCGTGCGCATCGGCGAACTGTCGCGCCGCACAGGCGTCCCCACCCGGCTGCTGCGCTACTACGAGGAGCAGGACCTGCTCCACCCCGAACGCGCGGGCAACGGCTACCGCAGCTACTCCGAGTCCGCCGTCGCGGACGTCACGCAGATCCGGGGGCTGCTGGACTCGGGCCTCACCACCGAGATGATCCGCGCCATCCTGCCGTACCTCTCCGGCCCCGGCGATCTGCACCCGCCCGCCGAGTGCGTGACCCCGGGGACGGCCGCCCTGCTGGAGGGGCACATCGACCGCATCCAGGCCCGCATCGACTGCCTGGCGCGCAACCGTGACCGGCTCAGCGCCTACCTGGCGGCCGTACGGCCGCGGACGGGGTGAGTGATATCCCGTTGCCCGGGACGGGCGCCCGTGATCATGATGCGCCCATGGAACACACGACGGTACTCGCCCTCTACGACCGGGACATGCGCGAGGGCGCGCGTCCCGACGGCCCCGGCGCCCGCATCGAACGCGACGGTGCGGTGGTTCGTCAGGTCGCGGACGCGCACGGGTGGAACGGGGTGCTCTGGTCCGGTCTCGACGCGGCGGGCGCCGACCGCGCGATCCGGGACCAGATCGCCCACTTCACCGGGCTCGGCCGGGACTTCGAGTGGAAGCTGTACGCCCACGACCGGCCGGCGGACCTGGGCGACCGGCTCGCCGCGGCCGGTTTCCGTGCGGAGCCGGAGGAGACACTGATGATCGGCGAGGTCGCCCGGCTCGCCCTGGACGCGGAACCGCCCGAGGGCGTCCGGCTGGTACAGGCCACCGACCCGGCGGGCGTCGACCTGGTGGTGGACGTGCACGAGAAGGCCTTCGGCACCGACGGCACCCGGCTGCGGCACCGTCTGCTCGCCCGGCTGGACGCCGACCCCGGCACGGTCGTCGCCGTGGTCGCGCTGGCCGGCGGCGAACCGGTCAGCGCGGCCCGGATGGAACTGGTGCCCGGCACGAGGTTCGCCGGCCTGTGGGGCGGCGGCACCGTCGAGGCCTGGCGGGGCCGGGGCCTCTACCGCGCGCTGGTCGCCCACCGGGCCCACGTCGCCGCCGCCCGGGGCTACCGCTACCTCCAGGTCGACGCCTCGTCCATGAGCCGCCCGATCCTGGCAAGGCTCGGCTTCCAGGCACTGAGCACCACCACCCCCTACCTGTACGGCAGTTGACGTCCCGCGCGCTCAGCGCCGGGCGCGGCTGCGGTCCAGTGCGGCCACCCCCACGGCCGCCAGGGCGATCTGGATGAACCACTCGATCCAGTCGGGCCCCTTGGTGTTCGCGACCCCGAGGCCGGCGGCGATCGCCGAGCCGAGCAGCGCGGCCACGATGCCGACCACGATGGTCCACAGGATCCCGATGTGCTGCCGTCCGGGGACGACCAGGCGGCCCAGCACACCGATGATGAGCCCGATGACTATGGCACTGATGATGCCGGAGATCTCCATCCTCAACCCCTCCTCGTGACACACCCGCTGAGGAGGCATGTGCCCGCTGTGTGCGGAGCCACGCCGTCCCGGTTATTGCCGGGACTTTCTGTTCATCGGCGCTTCATGCCATGTACCTTTCAACCAGTCCACGCGTGTAGAACCCTCAAGCGGGTTCTACGCGCGCAGACTTGGCGCCTGCACTGCCTCTCCCCACCCCTCATGGAGGTTCGCCGGATGCTTGGATCCAGGAGATCCCGCCGCAGACTCACCACCGCCCTCGCCGGCTTCGGACTGCTCCTCACCGGAGCGGCCGTCCAGGTCGGCACCGGCGCCCCCGCCCACGCGGCGACCACCACGCACCGCGTCCTGTTCGACAACGCCCACGCCGAGACGGCCGGCAACGCCGACTGGATCATCTCCACCAGCCAGCCGGACCCGCTCGGCCAGAACTCCTCCCCGTCCGCCGAGACGGACTGGACCGGCGCCCTGTCCTCCTGGGGCGTGGCGCTGCAGAAGACCGGCGGCTACAGCCTGAAGACGCTGCCCACGGGCTCCAGCCTGAGCTACGGCGGCTCGTCCTCGCTCGACCTGTCGAACTTCGACACGCTGGTCCTGCCCGAGCCGAACACGCTGTTCACGAGCGCCGAGAAGACGGCGATCATGAACTTCGTGAAGAACGGCGGGGGTCTGTTCATGATCTCCGACCACACCGGTTCCGACCGCAACAACGACGGTGCCGACGCGGTCAAGATCCTGAACGACCTGATGACGAACAACAGTGTCGACTCCACCGACCCGTTCGGCTTCTCCATCGACTCGCTGAACATCACCTCGGACTACCCGGCCGCCATCAGCGACAGCACGAACCCGGTGCTGCACGGCTCCTTCGGCACCGTCACCAAGAGCCTGATCGCCAACGGCACCACCGCCACCCTCAAGCCCGCCGACAACTCCTCCGTCAAGGGCCTGGTCTACCGCACCGGTTACTCCGGCAACACCGGCGCCTTCTTCCTGACCAGCACCTTCGGCAGCGGCCGCGTGGCGTTCTGGGGCGACAGCTCCCCGATCGACGACGGCACCGGCCAGTCCGGCAACACCCTGTACGACGGCTGGAACGACCCCGGCGCCACCAACGCGGCCCTCGCCCTCAACGCCACCGCATGGCTCGCCGGCACCGGCACCAGCGGGGGTGGCGGAGGCGGAGGCGGTGGCGGCGGTGGCACCGGCACCTGCACCGCCGCCCAGCTCCTCGGCAACAACGGCTTCGAGTCCGGCAGCAGCGTCTGGAGCGGAACCAGCGGTGTGATCACCAACTCCACCGGCGAGTCGGCCCGTTCGGGCTCGTACTACGCCTGGCTGGACGGCTACGGCACCGCCACCACCGACACGCTGTCCCAGTCGGTGAGCATCCCCTCCGGCTGCTCGACGGCCGAGCTCGGCTTCTACCTCCACGTCGACACGGCGGAGACCTCGACCAGCACGGCGTACGACACCCTGAAGGTCCAGGTCCTCAACGGCTCCGGCACCGTGCTCGGCACCCTGGCGACGTACTCGAACCTCGACGCCGCCTCGGGCTACACCCAGCGCAGCTTCGACCTCAGCGGCTACGCCGGCCAGACGGTCACCCTGAAGTTCACCGGTACCGAGGGCTCCAAGTACCAGACGTCGTTCGTCCTGGACGACACCGCGCTCAACGTGAGCTGACCGCGGCACAGGGGCGGGCCCGCCCGGGCCCGCCCCCTCGTCCGTTCACGCGGCCGGCACCGTCCGCTCCGGCGTGTTCCAGCCGCCGACCCGCACCTGCGGAGCGGAGCCGTGCAGGTCGGCCGTGCGGTAGGTGGCGGTCAGCGTCACCGACTCGCCCGGCCACAGGCCGACCTCGTTGTCCGACCAGCGCACCGGCAGCACCGGCCGGCCCTGCGCGTCCACGAGATGGACGTCCGTCAGCAGCGACGGGGTCTTCCCGCCGCCGGTGTTCCGCAGCGTCACGGTCGTGGTCGACACACCGTCCGAGGACCGCGTGCCGGCCGCCGCCGACACCGGGACCCGCGCCATCGAACCGAGCCCCGTCAGGTCGGCGTAGCCGGTCGTCGGTGTGTAGTACCAGGTGGTGCGGCCCCAGTCGAGGGTGTCGGGCCGGGTGGAGAGCCAGTACACGTTCCGGCTCACCTCATGGCCCGCCGGGTCGGTCAGGACCAGGCGGAGCAGGTACGTCCGCGGCAGCCCGCCCACCGAGGACGGCAGCGTGAGCGGCGTCGCGTGCGCCCCGTCCCCGTCCACCGACACACCGGGGACCGCACGGTCGTACCGCTGCGTGCCGTCGGGGTCGAAGAGCGTGGCCCGCGCGGTGAGGCCGTGCTCGGACCCGGGCCGGTTGTTCACCACGACGACCGAGCGGTCGTCGTACGAGTACTGGATGTGCAGCGGCTCGTTCGCCTTCTTCGCGCCGAAGTAGGAGCCGCCCTGGTCCAGGTAGCGGTCCGTCAGCTGCCAGTGCAGGGACGTCCACCCGCTGTTGAACATCCAGTGGATGACCCCGGTGGACGGACCGGCGGCGTCCGTCGCGTTGCGTTCGTAGGCCTCGAACTGGGCGCGGACGGCCTCGTACTGGGCCAGCTGGGCCTTGCGCACGTAGTCGGCGAGGCTCGTGGGGGCGCCGTAGCGGCCGGCGAGCGCCTCGTCGTAGATCTTGAGGGTGCCGAAGACGGTGGACGGCGAGCGGTGGTACTGCCTGGCGCCCGGGTCCTTCCAGAGGGTGTCGAGCTCGGCCGGTGTCATCATCCGGCGCAGGGTGTCGAGGGTGGGGATGCTCGGGCCCGCGCTGGTCTCCGAGTTGAAGCCGGTGGCACCGCCCTCGCGCTTGGCGTACCAGTATCCGGGCGGCACCCACTCGTAGGGGCCGGTCATCTTCATGCCCGAACGGCCCAGCTGCGGCGAGGACTGCTCGGAGGCCGCGGGCACCACGGGGACGGGCCAGTCGGCCGCCTTCAGCGCGTCCAGGTAGCCCTTCTCGATCGTGGCGTCGGGGGCGGAGTCGCTGCCGATCAGGAAGGACAGCACGCTCGGGTGGTCGCGCAGCCGGGCGGCCTCGGCGGCCATGGACGCCTTCGCGACGGCATGGTCGGCGGCCGTCCACTTCTTCCCGGACCCGGTGGGGTTGACCTGGCCCTCCCACTTGTCGCAGCACTCCCAGCCCGGCAGGGTGAGCACGCCGTGGCGGTCGGCGAGGTCGAAGAACTCGTCCGGTTCCAGATGGCCTTCGAGGCGGATGGCGTTCAGCCCCAGGTCGACGGCGTACTTCAGCCGGTCCTCGACGTAGGAGCGGTCCCAGCGCAGGAACTCGTCAGGCGACCAGCCGCCGCCCTTGACCAGCAGCCGGCGGCCGTTGATCCGGTACTGGCGGGCGCCCGAGGGGTTCAGCGGCGCCTGGACGTCCCGGATGCCGAAGGTCTCGTGCGCGGTGTCCGACGTCGTGCCGGACACGGAGGCGGTGAGGTCGAGGTCGTACAGCGGCTGCCCGCCCATCCCGGCGGGCCACCACACCCTCGGCGAGGTGAGGTGCAGGCCCGGGACGTCGGCGGGGGAGAAGGTGACGGTCCTCCTCTCGTGGGCGGCGAGCGTGACGGTCCGGCCGAAGCGCGTCCCGTCGACGCTGCCGCCGACGTCCGCGGTGACCGGTGCCCCGGAGTCGTTCCTGGCCTCCGCCTTCACCGTCAGGTCGGCGGTGGCCAGCGAGGGCACGGCGAGCCTGGTGACCACGTGCGCGTCGCGCAGCGCGACGGGGCCGCCCCTGCGGACCAGGACGTCGCGGACGATGCCCATGTTCCGGTCGGGCGGCGGCTGGAGCCAGTCGAGCCAGCCCATGGTGAGGTCCTTGTCCGGGTCGTTGGGCAGGACGCGGAAGGCGACCGTGTTCCTGCCCGGACGGACCAGCGAGGTGATGTCCAGTTCGTGGTGGGTGTAGGCGCCGGTGACGTCCGGGGCCGCGGCCACCCGGTGACCGTCGACGTGGACGTCGGCCGCCGACATGACCCCGCTGAAGTCGAGGTAGGTGCGCCGGGCGGGGTCGTCGACCGTGAAGTCGGCGCGGTACCACCAGGGCACCTGGAAGTCGGCCTTCGGGATCTGCCGCTGGTTCGTGGAGCGGAACGGGTCGGGGTACACCCCGTCGGCGAGGAGGGCGGCCAGCACCGTGGAGCGCGGCCCCGCCGGGTACCAGCCCGTCGCCGGGTAGCCGGGGGAGGAGACGGCCGCCGCGGAGTCGCCCACCTTCGCCGTGGACTGGATGGCGAAGCCCGCGAGCGGGGTGGCGGTGCCTGCGGCGGAGGGGACATGCGTGACCCGGGCGGTCCGGGGCGGCGCGGCCGTGGTGCGCGGACCGGCCCAGGCGGCGGTGGTGAGGGCGCCGAGCAGGCCGAGGAGCGCGGCGGTGGTGGCGAGTCTCCGGCCGGGTGCGGGGCGAGGGAACACGGCGGTCTCCAGCCTCGTAAAGTTAGGAAACTTTACTAACCTGGCTCAAGCTAGGGCGCCGTCCGGGCCGTGTCAACGACCATAGCCGCCACGGGGCGCGGAACCCGTCAGGCTCCCGCGACCCGTCGCTCGAACACCACGTCGCGGGCGGTGTCCAGGGCCGTCGCCACCGCGCCCAGCAGCACCGCGTCCTCGCCCAGACGGCTCGGCGCGATGCGCGGCCGGAGCGGGGTGAGGGCGCGCAGATGCTCGTGGACCGGGCGCAGCAGCAGGTCCACGCTGTGCCCGACGCCGCCCCCGAGCACCACCAGGTCCGGGTCCAGTACGGCCGCGGCCGCGGCCACGGTGTGCGCGATCCGCTCGCCCTCCAGCTCCACGGCCCGCGCCGCCGCCGTGTTGCCCTGCCGGGCCGCGTCGAAGACGGCCTTGGCGGTGAGCTGCCCGTTCATCCCGAAGCGCCGGGCCGCCTCCACCACGGCCACCCCGGACACCGCGTCCTCGAGGCGTTCCGGCTTCCGCCGGCCCGGCCAGGGCAGGAAGCCGATCTCCCCGGCCAGCCCGTGCGCCCCGGTGAACAGCCGCCCCTCGCTCACGACGCCCATGCCGAGACCGGTGCCTATCAGGATGTACGCGAAGAGCCGGCTGCCCGCGCCGACCCCGTACGTGTACTCGCCGAGCGCCGCCAGGTTGGCGTCGTTGTGCACCTCCAGCGGCACGCCCAGCTCCTCGCGCAGCCGGTCGACGAGCCCCGCGCGCCCCCATCCCGGCAGGTGCATCGCGTACCGCACCCGCCGCTGCTTGGCGTCGTAGACGCCGGGTGTGCCGACCACCCCGTGCACCACCTCGGCCGGGTCCACGCCCGAGTTGGCGACCACCTGGCGGGCGGTGCCCACGACCAGGTCGGCCAGTGCCGAGGCGGACCGGGCCCGGTTGCGTACGTCGGCCCGGGCGGCGACCGTGCCGTCCAGGTCCACCACGGCCACCCGCAGCCAGCCCCGCCCGATGTCCACGCCCAGCGCGTACCCGGCCGACGGGTCCGGCGCGTACAGCACGGCGGTGCGGCCGCGCTCCGGGGCGTGGGTGCCGACCTCGTGCACCAGCCCGGCCGCCGCGAGCGAGGCCAGGGCGCTGGACACCGTCGGCTTCGACAGGCCCGTCTCCCGCGCCAGTTGGGCACGGGACGCGGCGCCGAGGGCGCGCAGCCGGTCCAGCAGCAGCCGCTCGTTGGTGCTGCGCAGGCGCCGGCGGCTCCAGGGCTGCTCCTGCTGGTCCACGACGTCGCCCGCGGTCATCGCCCCATTGTCACGCATTGCCCACGCATACTTGACGCATCTAGTAAGGCTCCTTAACTTTATCGCCCAGTCAGCCCGGCCGGGCGAGTCGCCGCCCCGCACGGGGTCCGTGCGCCCCTCGTGTCAGGAGTCCCCATGTCCGGTAGCCCGCCACCCCCGGGTGGCTTCGTCCGCCGTGTCGGCCTGTTCCAGGCCACGGCCATCAACATGAGCCAGATGTGCGGCATCGGGCCGTTCGTGACGATCCCGCTGATGGTCGCCTCGTTCGGCGGCCCGCAGGCGGTCATCGGATTCGTCGCGGGCGCCGTGCTGGCGCTGTGCGACGGGCTGGTCTGGGCCGAACTGGGGGCCGCCATGCCCGGCTCCGGCGGCAGTTACGTCTATCTGCGCCAGGCCTTCCAGTACCGCACCGGCCGCCTGATGCCGTTCCTGTTCGTGTGGACGGCGATGCTCTTCATCCCGCTGATCATGTCCACGGGCGTGGTCGGCTTCGTCCAGTACCTCGGCTACCTCGCCCCCGGCCTCGGGCAGACGGCCGGCGACCTGATCGGCCTCGGTGTCATCGCCCTGGTCGTACTCCTCCTGTGGCGCGGCATCGAGCACATCGCCCGGATCACGGCCGTGATGTGGGTCGTGATGATCGCCTCGGTGCTCCTGGTGATCGCCGCCGCGGCCACGGACTTCAGCCCCCATCTGGCCTTCACCTATCCGGCGCACGCCTTCGACCTGACCACCGACCGCTTCTGGATCGGCTTCGCCGCGGGCCTGACCATCGGCATCTACGACTACCTCGGCTACAACACCACCGCCTACATGGGCGCCGAGATCAAGGATCCCGGCCGTGTCCTGCCGCGCTCCGTCATCTTCTCGATCCTCGGCATCATGGCGATCTACCTCCTCCTCCAGATCGGCACGCTCGGCGTCGTCGACTGGCACCGGATGACCGACCCGCACGACATCGCCTCCACCTCGGTGGCGTCCGCCGTGCTGGAGGAGACCTGGGGCAAGGGCGCCGCCGACACGGTGACGGTGCTGATCCTGATCACCGCGTTCGCCTCGGTGTTCACGGGGCTGCTCGGCGGCTCCCGGGTGCCGTACGACGCCGCGCGCGACCGGGTCTTCTTCCGGCCGTACGAGAAGCTGCACCCGAGGCACCGGTTCCCGACGCTGGGACTCGCGACCATGGGTGTGATCACCGCCGTCGGCTTCCTGATCGGGCGTCACACCGATCTCGCGACGCTGATCCAGCTGCTCACCACGGTGATGGTGATCGTGCAGGCGCTGGCCCAGATCGTCGCGCTCACCGTGCTGCGGAAGCGGCAGCCGGCCCTGCGCCGCCCGTACCGGATGTGGCTCTACCCCCTGCCGAGCGCCGTCGCCTTCGCCGGCTGGTGCGTGATCTACGGGTACGCCGACCGCAACTCGCCGGGCCGCCACCCCATCGAGTGGTCCCTGGCCTGGCTCGCCCTCGGCTGCGTGGCCTTCGTGGTCTGGGCCCGGCTGGAGAAGGTGTGGCCGTTCGGGGCCAGGGAGGTCGCCGAGGAGTACGTGGCGGGCCGGGACCCGGACACCCAGCCGGTCTGAGGCCCGCCCAACCCGCGGACGGTAGAATGCAGTTACCGCGTACACGCGAACCTCCCCGGTCCGGACCCGAGTCCGCCCGGGGAGGATTTCGTTCATGACCGAAACCATGACTCCGGACGTCTCCGTCCGCCCCGCGACCCCCGAGGACCGGCCCACCGTGGAACGGCTGTGGCTGATGTTCCGCCACGACCTGTCCGAGTTCCACGGCGTGCTGCCGGCCTCCGACGGCAGCTTCCGCGGCGACCGCGTCGAGCAGGCCTTCACCGCGCCGGGCTGGGCGCCGTATCTGCTGGTCTGCGGCGAGCGGCCCGCCGGGCTCGCCTTCGTCCGTGGGCTCGACGGCCCGACACGCGTGCTGAACAGCTTCTTCCTGGTGCGCGGGGTGCGCCGCAGGGGGCTCGGACTGCGGGCGGCGCGCGAGGTGCTGCTGCGGCACCCCGGGCCGTGGGAGATCGCCTTCCAGGAGGAGAACGCGGCCGCGGTCGCCTTCTGGCCCCGCGTCGCCGAGGACCTCGCCCCGGGCGCCTGGACGCGCGAACGTCGGCCCGTGCCGGACCGGTCGGAGCTGCCGCCGGACGTGTGGCTCTCCTTCACCGCGGCCGTCCCGACGGCGGCTTGACATGCAGGCAGTTACCTGCATAACGTTGAGTGTGCGATCGGAGAACGACACCGGGACGGACAGGGTCTTCAAGGCGCTGGCGGACGACACCCGCAGGCGCCTGCTCGACCTGCTCCACGAGGACAACGGCCAGACCCTGGGCGAACTGTGCGAGCACATCGCCATGACACGCCAGTCGGTCACCCAGCACCTGGCCGTCCTGGAGGCGGCCCATCTGATCGGCACGGTGCGGCGGGGGCGGGAGAAGCTGCACTACCTCAACCCCGTGCCGCTCCACGAGATGCAGCAGCGGTGGATCGACAAGTTCGAGCGCCCGCGCCTCGCCGCGCTCGGTGCCGTGAAGCGACGAGCCGAGGAAGCCATGTCCGACAAGCCGGGTTTCGTGTACGTCACCTACATCGCGAGCACCCCCGCGAAGGTCTGGGAGGCGCTGACCGACGCCGACCTCACCGCCGCGTACTGGGGCCACGGCAACGTCTCGGACTGGCGCCCGGGCTCCCGCTGGGAGCACGTCCGCACCGACGGCTCGGGCATCGCCGACGTGGTCGGCCGGGTCGTGGAGAGCGAGCCGCCGGTCCGGCTCGTCACCACCTGGGCCGCGCCCGCCGAGGAGGGGCAGGCGGAGCGGCACTCCCGGGTCACCTTCGACATCCGGCCGCACGAGGACATCGTCCGGCTGACCGTCACCCACGAGGCCGCGCGGGACGAGGGTGAGCGCGACGCCGCCGCGGCCGGCTGGCCGGCCGTGCTGTCCAACCTGAAGTCGCTGCTGGAGACCGGCAGGCCGCTGCCGCAGGAGCCATGGCTGATGCCGGTCCGCTGAGCCGGCACGGCGAGGCCGGTCCGCTCGCGCGGACCGGCCTCGGTGTACTGCCCGTGCTGCCCGTTCCTTTCCTTCGTTCTCCTCCGCTTCCCTCCCTCACGTCTCCGTCACGGCCTGGGGGCGGTCCGCGCCGCCGTGCCGGCGCAGAGCAGCCCGAGGAGGATCGCCAGCCCGCCGATCACGGCGTTGTTGATGATCACGCCCTGGTCAGGGTGGCTGCCGACGATCCACGGGGCGATGATCATCCAGACACCCAGGGCGCACATGGCCCAGCTCAGGCCGTACATCCGCTCGGGGGCCCTGGTGAATCCCAGGGCCAGCAGGCCGATCGCTATACCCATGATCAGGTTGTGGGTCATGAGTGCCGGCTGACTCGTGGTGTAGTGCAGGATCCACGGCGACGCGGCGCAGTACAGGCCCAGCAGGAACACCGGCCCGTCCACGAGCGCCACATCACGACCCCCGAGCATGCGGGCGTAGCGTTCCCGCATTTCGGAGACATCGGGGTGGCTCGTCATGTCACCCCTGTGCGAGACGTTGGCCATGACTCGTCTCCTTCGACTGTGCGGGTCGGACCGCGCCCGGTGTGGTGCGAGGTCTCTGCCGCGTCCTCATTTTGCGCTTATTCAGCCTTTATGTGTAGAGGTCGGGTCAGTTGTCATGTATGTGCTGTATGCACCTGTCAGGTGCGTCCCCTGGCCTCCTTGAAACGCGCGAGGCCCTCGCCCAGGTCGACGACCGGGGCCGGGTAGCCGGCGGCCGCGTCCCGGTCCGCGCCGCGCAGCCTCCAGGGCTCGTGCACCGCGGCGCCCTCGACGCCCTCCAGCTCCGGCACCCAGCGCCGCACGTACGCCCCGTCGGGGTCGTGGCGGCGGGCCTGGGCGAGCGGGTTGAGGACGCGGTTGGGCCGGGTGTCCGTGCCCGTGCCCGCCACCCACTGCCAGTTCAGCTGATTGTTGGCGATGTCCCCGTCGACCAGCAGCTCCAGGAAGTGCCGGGCCCCCACCCGCCAGTCGACGTACAGGGTCTTCGCCAGGAAGCTCGCCGTCAGCAGCCGGGCGCGGTTGTGCATCCAGCCCTCGTGCCGCAGCTGGCGCATGGCCGCGTCGACCACCGGATAGCCGGTCCGGCCCGCCCGCCACGCCTCGACGTCCGCGCGGGCCGCCCGCTCCGAACGCCAGCGGTCGTGCCGCGTGCGGTAGTCACCGGTGGCCGCGGCGGGCCGCGCCGCGAGCACCTGGCGGTGGAAGTCGCGCCAGGCCAGCTGCCGTACGAACGCCTCCGCGCCCGGGCCGCCCGCCCGGCGCGCCCGGTGCACGACCTCGGTGGGGGACAGCGTGCCGAAGTGCAGATGCGGCGAGAGCCGGGAGGTCGCGTCGCCCGGCAGATCGTCGTGCCGGTCCTCGTACCGGTCGACGTCCGAGCGGAGCCAGGCGGTGAGCCGCTTCCTGCCCTCCTTCTCCCCGCCGGCGGCCAGCCCCGGGGAGACACCTCGCACGCCGTCCCGGGACGGCGGCCGCTCGGACCCGACGCCCTCCGGGACCCGCACCGAGCGCGGCGCCGCGAGCGGTTTGCGCGGGCTCTGCCCCGACCAGTGGCGGAAGTACGGCGTGAACACGGCGAAGTGGTCCGAGGAGGCGGGGGTCAGCGTGCCGGGAGCCACCACGGTGGTCACCGTGTCGTGGACGTGCAGCCGCACGCCGTCCGCCTCCAGGGCGCGCCGCAGCCGCCGCTCCCGCCGCTGGGCGTAGGCGCTCACGTCGGCGGCCATGTGCACCTCGGTGGCCCCGGCCTCCGCGGCCACCGCACACACCTCCTCGACGACGTCCCCGGTGCGCACCACCAGCCGTCCGCCGCGCTCGCGCAGCCCCGCGTCCAGGTCCCGCAGGCAGTCGGCGAGGAACGCCAGCCGGTTGGGCACCGCGAAGCCCGCGCCGGTCACCGCGTCGTCCCGCACGAACAACGGGACCACCTCGCGGGCGCCGTCCAGGGCGGCCCGCAGCGGCGGATGGTCGTGCAGGCGCAGATCGGCGGTGAACAGGACGACCGAGACGTGCATGGCGCGGCTTTCGGGAGAGGGAACGGGGCACGGGCCGGGGCCGGCGGTGTCTTCGGAGGGGCGTCAGGGCAGCGGCGCCGGGGGCCGCCGGGCGGCCGCCCGGGCGATGTTGCGGGCCATTCCGCCGAACACGACGGAGTGGAACGGGGAGATGCCCCGCCAGTAGGCGTGCCCCAGCAGCCCGTGCGGGTGGAACAGGGCCCGCTGGCGGTACCGGCTGCGGCCCTCGCCGTCGGGCTCGGCGCACATCTCCAGCCAGGCCAGCCCGGGCAGCCGCATCTCGGCCCGCAGCCGCAGCAGGCGTCCCGGCTCGATCTCCTCCACCCGCCAGAAGTCCAGGGAGTCGCCGACCCGCAGGTGCTGCGCGTCCCGGCGGCCCCGGCGCAGTCCGACCCCGCCGACCAGCCGGTCGGCCAGACCGCGCAGGCTCCACGCGAGCGGGAAGGAGTACCAGCCGTTGTCACCCCCCACGCTCTCGATCACCCGCCACAGCTCGGGCGCCGGCGCGGCCACCTCCGCCTGCCGCTGGTCGGTGTACAGGCTGCCGCCCGCCCAGTCGGGATCGGTGGGCAGCGGATCGCTGGGCGCGCCGGGCACGGCCGCCGACGACCAGCGGGTCGTCACCCTGGCGTCCCGCACCCTGCGCAGGGCGAGTCGCACCGCCTGCTCGAAGCGGAGCGGATGCCCGGGAGGGTCCGGCACGTACCGCGTGATGTCGTGCTCGTGGCACACGACCTCGTGGCGCAGCGACTCGGTCAGCGGCCGGGCGATGGACGCGGGGACGGGCGTCACCAGTCCCACCCACAGGCTCGACAGGCGCGGGGTGAGGACCGGCACGGGCAGGATCGCCCGGCGCGGCAGGCCCGCCACCCGGGCGTAGCCGGCCATCATGTCGCGGTACGTCAGGATGTCCGGGCCGCCGATGTCGAAGGTGCGGTTCACCGCGGACGGCAGGTCCGCGCATCCGACGAGGAGCCGCAGCACGTCCCGTACGGCGACGGGCTGGATCCGGGTGCGCACCCAGCTCGGGGTGATCATCACGGGCAGCCGCTCGGTGAGGTAGCGGAGCATCTCGAAGGAGGCCGAGCCGGAACCGAGGATGACGGCGGCGCGCAGCACCGCGGTCGGCACGCCCGAGGACAGCAGGATCCGCCCCACCTCCGCCCGCGACCGCAGGTGCGGGGAGAGTTCCGGCTCGGGCACACCGGCCGGCGTGAGACCGCCGAGGTACACGATGCGGCGCACTCCGGCCGCCTTCGCCCGCTCCCCGAAGATCCGCGCCGCGCGGCGGTCGGTCTCCTCGAAGTCCCTGCCGGTGCCCAGGGCGTGCACCAGGTAGTAGGCCACGTCGACGTCCCGCATGGCCTCCGCGACCGACTCGGGGTCCGTGACGTCACCCCGGACCACCTCCGCCTCGGCCGCCCAGGGGTGGTCGCGCAGCTTGCCGGGGGAGCGGGCCAGGCAGCGCACCCGGTGCCCGGCGTCCAGCAGTTCGGGCACGAGCCGGCCGCCGATGTAGCCGGTCGCACCCGTCACCAGGCAGCGCAGCCGCTCGGTCGACTCCTCGTGATCCATCGCTTCCGGGCCCTCCGCGTCGGTCGTCGCTCCTCGAGCATCACTTCCCCCCGGGTACCCGGCGCGGATGCGCGTCCCTCGACGGAGTGAACGTGCGCACCCGCCTTCCCGCGGTCCATCGGCAGAGGCGGCACGGGGTGACATGTCCGCAGTCATCGGGGGCAGCCGGAGAAGTACAGGATGTACGTGACGTGCACCCGCAGACGCTGGAGGTGACCGGCCGTCATGGACGCAAAGGTGTTGGAGAGGTTCCCCGCCGGGGCGCCGCGCGGCTCGTGGCCGGCGGAGGAGTACGCGGCGGCGTGCCGGGCCGAGGGGCGGCCCGCGACCGTGGTGATGGACCTGAAGTCCGACGCCTTCCTCGTCGTACTGGAAGGGCAGGACGGCGACGCCCGCTGCTGAGCCGTGTTCCCGTGCTCGGCCGACGGCGCCGGGACGGGGCGGGCGATGGTCACCGAGGGGCGGTTCCCGGCCCGCCGTGCCCGTCGTCGGGACCCCGTGAAATTCGGTGGTCCGCGATGCGAGACCGGTCCGGTTCTCCTTGACGGCCCTCGACGGCTGCTGCCACGATCAACGGCATGACGATGCGACTGGACCTCACGCGGCGACGCCATGTCGACCTCGCGCGCGTCTCCAGCGCCTCCTGTCGCCCCGCGGCCTGAGCGCCCGCGCTTCCACCACCTTTCTGGTTCTCCGGGGTCACCGCGCACGTCCGGTCTCCCCGCCTCCCGCCGCACTTTCCCGCTCGGAATCCGGCGTGCCAGAAAACCCTTCGCACCCTTCTCGCAGCAGGAGTTGCGCCTGAAGGCCGTCGCCCCGCCGCCGTCCGTCCCGGCGGCGCCTGCCGGTTCCCGTACGCGAGGGGGAGGCGGCGGGGCCGAGGCCGACGCCGTCGGAGCCCATGCCCGACTGTGGGCGAGCTCCCGCACCCACCGGCACCGCACCCGACGTCCCCGGTCGCCCGCCCCCGTGCGACCGGCTGGCGCACCCCAGAAACGAGGCACGCATGGCCATCGTCCTGTCCGTCTCCGGCAGTCCCTCCGCCGCTTCGCGCACCAACCGGCTGCTACGCCACCTGGACCAGCGGCTGAGCGCCCAGGGCCATGAGGTGCTCCCGCTCGACGTCCGCACCGTCCCGGCCGAGGCCCTGCTCGGCGCGGACTTCCGGCACCCGGCCGTCGTCCGGGCCACCGAGCTGTTCGCCCGCGCGGACGGCGTGCTCATCGGCACGCCCATCTACAAGGCGTCGTACTCCGGCGTGCTCAAGGCGCTCCTGGACCTGCTCCCGCAGTACGCGCTCAGCGGGAAGACCGTCCTGCCCCTGGCGACCGGCGGCTCCACCGCGCACGTCCTCGCCATCGACTACGCGCTCCGCCCGGTCCTGAACTCCATGGGGGCCGCCCACATCGTCCAGGGCTGGTTCACCCTCGACAAGGACATCACCGTCGGCGAGGACGGCTCGCTGACCCTCGCGCCCGCCACCGCCGAGGCGCTGGGTCAGGTCGTGGACCAGTTCTCGGCCGCCCTGCACCGCACCCCCGCGCTCGCGGCGGCGAGCTGACCGCGCGCGTCATCGCCGACGACGCGGAGGCATCCGCGGTCGCGGCCGTCCCGGCGCCGGAGTTTTGGACCGGGGCGGCCGCCGGGTCGCCGAACGGCTGCTGCCCAGGGCCGAGTCGGGCCGGCCGTCCGCCGCCGGTCCGCCCGCCGTGACCGTGCCCGCCGAACCCGGTGAACCGGGCGAACGGTCCCGGCGGAGCATCGGCCCCGGGGGTTCTCAGTCGTCCGCCCCGCCCCCGGTCAGCGCGCGCAGGTGTGCCGCCCTCGACTCGGCCGTCTGGCCCTGGACCAGGAGGAACAGCGCCTCGCGGGCGAGGCGCTGGGCGCGGCTCGTCAGGGCCATCGCGCGGCCGCCGCCCGCCACCACGGCCGCGGTGGTGGCCGTGCCCAGCACGTCGTGGGCCTCGGCGCGCACCGCCAGGCGTTCCCCGGTCCGCTCGTGCGCCGGCGGAAGGTCGGCCAGGGCGTACGCGCGCCGGCGCACGTCGGCCAGGCGGGTGCGCAGCGGCGCCGCCGTGTCCCCGGGCAGCAGGGAGAGCGCGGCCTCGGCGACACCGAACACCGCCGGGTTGGCGTTCAGCGTCCTGGCGCGGTCCCCGGGCGCCCAGCGCTCGTACGGCGTCCGCAGGACCACCGCCTCCTCGGGCAGCCAGAGGCCGGTCAGCTCCAGGGACACCGTGCGCGAGGCGGTGAGGGCCGCCAGGCGCATCGGCGGTGAGGCACGCAGGCCGGGCTGCTCCCGCGCGTCGGCGAAGGCGAACAGCACCTCGTCGTCCTCGGTCACCCCGGCGAGCAGCATCACGTCGTTCAGCCCCCACCCGGTGTACCAGGGCACGGTCCCGTCGAAGCGCCGGCCGCCGTCCTGCCGGCGCACCCGCACCGGGACGCGCGGATACGACCGCAGATGCGCGTACGCCACCCCGGACAGCAGTTCCCCGCGCGAGAGCGGACCCAGCAGCCGGTCCCGCACCGGGCCCGCGCCGCTCTGCGCGAGGGTCTGCACGGGCGTGTGGTGCTGGGTCTGCACGAACCACGTCGAGCAGCACGCCCCCGCCATGATCTCCGCGGTCTCCCGCAGCACGGCCGGCGGCGCACCCGCCCCGCCGTACTCGACCGGTGCCACCACCCCGAGCAGCCCCGACCGCTTCACGGCCGCGATGTGGCTCACGGGCACGCCCTCCTGGTCGACCCGCTCGGCCTCGGGCAGCAGCAGGTCCGTGGCGAGCCCCCGGGCGCGGACGACGAGCGGATGCGCGCTGATGGTCATGGAGGGATTCTCGCCAAGAGCGCGGCCGGGCACCTCCGGCGGACCTTTTTTCGCGGACGTACGGGGCGCGGTGTCGATCCGTCGCCCCGCCGTTCGTGTAGGAGGTGACAGACAGCCCGACCCGGGCACGACGCCATGGAGGACGTCATGAAGCACTACCTGCTCAGCGTGGTCCAGCCCGCCGACGGAACCCCGCCCGCCGCCGAGGCCCTCGCCGAGATCATGCGCAACGTCGAGGCCTTCAACGACGAGCTGCGCGCCGCCGGTGCGTGGGTCTTCGCGGGTGGCCTGCACGGCCCGGAGACCGCCACCATGCTGCGCCCCGAGGACGGCGAGGTGCTGATCACCGACGGCCCCTACGCCGAGGGGAAGGAGTACCTCGGCGGGCTGTGCCTGATCCGGGCCGCCGACCTGGACGAGGCCCTGGACTGGGGGCGCAGGGCCGCGCTGGCGACGACCCTGCCCATCGAGGTACGGCCCTTCGTGGACCAGCACTAGACGCGTTCCCCCGGCTCACCTCGCGGCCCGGACGTCGCGGCCGCGAGGTGCACCGCCGTCGGCGCGGGGCGGCGGTGCCGTGCCGCCACCTCCCAGGACGCCAGGAGCAGCAGCGTGCCGCTCTCGGCCAGGATGCCGAGCAGGGCCTGGGGGGCGGGCTGCAGTCCGTGTTCGGTGAATCCGAAGACGCCCACGGTGTGCGAGGCGGCGAAGCCGCCCAGGGCACCGAGCGCCGTACCGGCCGCCGCGAGCCTGAGCAGCGGCGGCATGCCGAACAGCAGCAGCGCGGCGACGGCGAAGGAGCCGCTGGCCTGCAGCAGGAACAGGGGGCCGACGACGGGGATGGACCGGTAGTCGCCCACGTAGAGCTGGGCATGGATGTATCCGCTGCCCGCGACCAGGGCCGCGATCGCCAGGCGTACGGCCCGGCCGCCGAGTCTCCCGGGGCTCATGTCAGCCTCTCGTCCTTGACCGCCAGCTCCCGGTCTCCCCGCCGGTAGCCCACGGTCCGGATGCCGAGCGCGTCCTTCAGCTGCCGGGCGGGCACCACCTGCGGGGTGGGTGCGGGTGCCCGGCCCGGCTTCGGCAGCGGGTAGGCGGTGGTGGTGGCGGAGTGGAAGGTGATGTTGCCCTCCGTCTTGGTGAAGAGCTGGTGGACGTGCCCGTTGAGGCAGGTGACCGAGGAGAAGCGGCGCAGCAGCGCGATCACCTTCAGCGCGTCGTCCGTGCTCCAGCCCCACTTCGGGTACATGGCGAACAGCGGGATGTGGCTGAAGACCACGATCGGGGTGTCCGACGGCAGGCCCGCGAGGTCCCTGCGGACGAAGTCGATCTGCTCGTTGCCGAGGTGGCCGAGCTTCTCCAGGCTCAGGGTGTTGACCAGGGCGACGAAGTGCACCCCGTGGGTGTCGAAGCTGTACCAGCCGTCGCCGAGCGTGCCCCGGCCGAAGATCTGGCGGTAGGCGCGGCCCGCGTCGCCGATGGAGTCGTGCTCGCCCGGAACGGTGAAGACGCGGTCCGTCCGCAGCCCGGTCATCATCTGTCTGACCTGGTCGAACTGCCCCGCCGTGGAGAGGTGGGTCAGGTCGCCGCTGTGCATGACGAAGTCGGGTGTGAAGCCCAGCCCGTTGACCTGGTTGATCGCCTCCGTGAAGGAGCCGACCACGTCCGTGTTCGCCGGGCCCTGGAAGCCGATGTGGCTGTCGGAGACCTGGACGAACCGGAGGTTGCCGCTCGGTGCCGCGGCGGCCTCTGCGGTGCCGTCCCTGGCGTCCGCCACGTGGCTGACCACCTCTCCGGCGGCCACGGTGAGGACGACGGCGCCGCCGAACCACCCGGCGTGCCTCAGGAGCTGACGGCGGGTCATTCCGTACGGGTCCGAGGGCGGCTCGGCGTCGCCGGCCGGCACCGGGTCCCGCGGGTCGTCGCGGCCGGTCATGAGGTCACCTCCACGGTGCCGGTCATGAACGGATGGATGGTGCAGACGTAGGCGTAGCTGCCGGGCCTGGTGAACGTGTGGCTGTAGGTGGCCTGCGGGGCGAGGGCGGACGAGTGCAGTGGGCCGCCCGAGCCGTTGCTGGTGACGGTGTGGGCGTCCGTGTCCTGGTTGGTCCAGGTCACCGTGGTGCCCGCCTTCACCTTCAGCGTGGCCGGGGAGAACGCGAAGTTCCTTATGGTCACGGCGTGTCCGGAAACGGGCTTGGCCGCGGTGGCCGTGCTCGGCGTGCCCATCGGCATGGTCATGCTGGGCATCCCCGAGGCGCCGGGCGTCCCGGCCAGCCGGTTCTGGCCCGGGCCGGGCGTCAGGGCTCCGGCGTGCGTGGCGTGGGGCGACTGGCCGCACGCGCTCAGCAGCCCTAGAGCACCTACGGCGGCGACGGCGAGCCCGGCCGCACAGCGCGATCGGCGGCCCGCCGGGCGGAATTTGATGTGCATGGGTGTTCATCCCTCACTGATCGGGTAACAACGCTTATGTCAGCTATGTCTGTCTTCACGGATCGCGGCGCCGCACGGTTCGGTGGCCGCGCGTCACGTGCCGGATTCCCGGCGGTCACCGGGCGCGGCACGACAAATCGGCACGGATGCGTGATGATCGCCTTATGCCATGGAGTGTCCGAAAGCGTGGCGAAACGGCCGAGCCGAATCGCTCCGGGCGCCGTGTCTCTGGTGACGGGACGATTTCGACCGCGGACGAGGAACTGCTCCGGGCCCTGTACGCCGAGCACGCGGGTCCCCTGTTCCACTACGTGCTGCGACTGACCTCAGGAGACCGGCAGTGGGCCGAGGATGTCGTGCAGGAGACGCTGCTGCGGGCGTGGCAGCACCCGGCCGCGTTCGAACCCGAACGGGGTCCGGCGCGGGCCTGGCTGTGCACGGTCGCCCGGCGCCTGGTGATCGACGCCCACCGGGCGCGGCGGGCCAGGCCCGCGGAGGTGGGCGGGGACGCCCTGGATCGGGCCGCGGAACAGGCGCCGGGGGAGGACGGCATCGAGGCCGCGCTGCAGAGCTGGGCGGTGGCCGACGCCGTCCGGACGCTGTCCCCGGACCACCGTGCCGTCCTGCTGGAGACGTACTACCGGGGCCGGACCATGGCGGAGGCCGCGAAGGTGCTCGGCATCCCGCTGGGCACCGTCAAGTCGCGGACGTACTACGCCCTGCACGCGCTCCGGCTCGCACTGCGGGAACGGGGCATCGAGCCATGACCACGGCAGGGAGGAGGTGCCGGCCATGAATCCGGACCACGACGCCCTCCGGCTGGCGCTCGGCGGGTACGTCCTCGGCACGCTGCCCCCGGCGGAGACGGGGCGGGTGCGGGCGCACCTCGCGGAGTGCGACGACTGCCGGGCGGAACACGCCGAGCTGGCCGGGCTGCCCGCGCTGCTCGCCACCGTCAGCGCGGCGGACGTCGCGCGCACCGCACCCGCCGCCGGCGAGGACCCGGCCGACCGGCTGGTGCGGCGGGCGGCCGACAGCGTCGCGGGCCCACCGCAGGCGCCGCCCGCCCCGCCCGAGGCGCCCCCGGTCCCCGAGCCGGGGCTGCTGGACCGGATGCTCCGGCAGGCCGCCGCCCGGCGCCGCAGGACCTGGCGGCGGCAGCTCGCCGGGGCGGCCGCGTCGCTGGCCCTGGTCGCCGCCGCGGCGGCCGGCGGCACATGGCTGGCCACCGGTGGGGCCGTGGTGGGCCAGGCGGCCCGGCCGGGCACGGCCACCTCCGCTCCGGTGCGCACCTTCTCCGGCAGCGATCCCGCCACCGGCGTCACCGCCTCGGTGCGGGTCTCGCCCTCCTCGTGGGGCAGCGTCGTGGAGGTCTCAGCCCGGGGGGCGCACGCGGGCATCACCTGCCGGCTGCAGGCGGTCGGGCCCGGCGGGGCGCGGGAGGTCGCCGCCACCTGGCGGGCGGGCGCGTACCCCGCCGGCACCGCCGTCCCCGGGGCGGTCCCCCTGTCCCCGGGGGCCATCCAGCACTTCGAGATCGTCGCGGGCAACGGCCAGAAGCTGGTCACGATCCGGGCGTGAGGCGATCGCGGGTCACTGGCTCACCCGGGGAAAAAGAACCATTCCAGGAAGTGGAACAAAAGGGGCGAATGGCTCGAACCATATGCACGCGTCAGCCGTAGAACTGAATGAGTGCTCACATGCAGGTTCCTACTCAGAAGAGCCAGATGACCATGTATGTCACCGATTCCGCCCGTTCCGGTTCACCCCCTTCACGGTCGACCGGCCACCACCAGGCGATGCTCACCCTGCCCGCCCACGAGGAGCACGTCCCCGCCGCCCGCCATCTCGCGGCGGACCTGCTGAAGTGCTGGCGCGTGCCCGACGACGAGCGCGACTGCGCGGTCCTCATCGTCGACGAACTCGCCGCCAACGCCGCCCAGTACGGCCACGAGGACATGACGCTGATGCTGGTCCTCGACGACGGCACCCTGCACATCGTCGTCAGCGACTCGGGAACCGAGGTCGAGCGCGCCCACCGTGACGTCGCCCCGGACGAACACGGGCGCGGCACGGTCATCGTCGACTCCCTCGCCCAGTCGACCGAGGTCCACCAGACCCGCGGCGGACGAGAGGTCCGCGCCTGTCTGCGGTGCTCGGCATGACCCGACCCGTACGCTTGCTTCCACCGGCCACGGCGGCACCGCCACCGGCCACCGGGCCGCACGGCGCCCCACGTCCGCAGTGCGCCGGGACGCGGCGTGACCGAACAGAAGGGTGCGGGCGCCGATGCCGGAAACCGTCGATGTCGAGGCCGTCTTCCGCGCCGAGTACGGGCGCGCGGTCTCCGTCCTCGTCCGCTTCCTCGGGGACATCGACCTCGCCGAGGAGGCGGTGCAGGACGCCTTCGCCACCGCCCTCACCCGATGGCCCCGGACCGGTGTGCCGCCGAGCCCGGCCGGCTGGATCATCACCACGGCCCGCAACCGGGCGATCGACCGGCTGCGCCGGGAATCCTCCCGGGACGCCCGGCACGCCGAGGCCGCCCGTCTGTACGCGCCCGCCGCGCCGCCCGGCGAAGGGCCCGTGCACGACGACCGGCTCCGACTGATCTTCACCTGCTGCCACCCCGCGCTCGCCCTGCGGTCCCGGGTCGCCCTCACCCTCCGTCTGCTCGGCGGCCTGAGCACCGCACAGATCGCCCGCGCCTTCCTGGTGCCGGAACCCACGCTCGCCCAGCGCCTGGTGCGGGCCAAGGCCAAGATCCGCGACGCGGGCATCCCGTACCGCGTGCCCCGCGACGCCGACCTGCCGCAACGGCTCGGCGCGGTCCTCGCCGTCGTGTACCTGATCTTCAACGAGGGCTACACCGGTGACCCCGCCCTGTGCGCGGAGGCCGTCCGCCTCGGCCGGCTGCTCGCCGGGCTGCTGCCGGAGGAGCCCGAACCGGCGGGCCTGCTCGCGCTGATGCTGCTGGTCGAGTCCCGCCGGGCAGCCCGGCGGGACGCGGACGGCTCCCTCGTGCCGCTGCCCGAACAGGACCGCGCCCGGTGGGACCGGGCCCTGATCGCCGAGGGCCAGGACCTGGTGCGGCACTGCCTGCGCCTGGGCCGGCCGGGGCCGTACCAGATCCAGGCCGCGATCCAGGCCGTGCACAGTGACGCGCCCACTCCGGCCGCCACCGACTGGCCGCAGATCCTGCGGCTCTACGACCAGCTCATGATCGTGTCGCCGTCCCCCGTGGTCGGGCTGAACCGGGCGGTCGCCGTCGCCGAGGTCGCGGGACCGGCGCAGGCGCTCGACGTGGTCGACGCGCTCGACCTCGGCCGTTACCACGTGCTGCACGCCGTGCGCGCCGATCTCCTGCGCCGCCTCGGGCGGAGCGCCGAGGCGGCGCAGGAGTACGGCCGGGCCGCCGAGCTGGCCGCCAGCGAGAGCGAGCGGACCCATCTGGAGCGCCGCCGCCGGGAGACGGACCCGCGGGGCACGTGACCGTCGTCACCGCGGGCACCCGGAATGAACTTGAGAACATGAAAGGTTGGTGTTTACACCTGACCGTGATCCAGTACCGCGGGCCGCACCGGCCCGTGCACCCCTGCGAGGCACCGTGAACCCCTCCAGCCCCGAGCGGCCCGCCGACCTCGTGGCGCGGCTGCGCGCCACCTTCCGCACCGGCCGCACCAAGCCCGTCGAGTGGCGCACCGGACAGCTGCGCCGCCTGCGCGCACTGCTCACGGAACGCGGCACCGACCTGGCCGCCGCCCTCCGCGCCGACCTCGGCAAGAGCGGCACCGAGGCCCACCGCACCGAGATCGACTTCACGATCCGCGAGATCGACCACACCCTGGAGCACCTGGCGGACTGGCTCCGCCCGGAGCCCGCGCCCGTCCCGGCCCACCTCGGCACGGACGCGACCGCCTGGACGCAGTACGACCCGCTCGGCGTCGTCCTCGTCATCGCCCCCTGGAACTACCCGGCGCAACTGCTGCTCGCCCCGATGGTCGGCGCGCTGGCCTCAGGCAACGCGGTCGTCGCCAAGCCCAGCGAGCTGGCCCCCGCCACCTCGGCCGCACTCGCCGAACTGATCCCGGCGTACCTCGACACCGACGCGGTCGCCGTGGTGGAGGGCGGTGTCCCGGAGACCACGGCCCTGCTGGCCGAGCGCTTCGACCACGTCTTCTACACCGGCAACGGCACCGTCGGCCGCGTCGTGATGCGCGCCGCCGCCGAGCACCTCACCCCGGTCACCCTCGAACTGGGCGGCAAGTCCCCGGTGTTCGTGGACCGCGGCACGGACCTCGACGTGGTCGCCGACCGGCTCGCCCGCGGCAAGTTCCTCAACGCCGGCCAGACCTGCGTCGCCCCGGACTACGTCCTCACCGACCCTGAGACCGCCGCCGCCCTGGAGGCCGCGCTGGTCCGCACCGTGGAGGCGCTGTACGGCACCGACCCGGCCGCCTCGCCCGAGTACGGCCGGATCGTCAACGAGCGTCACTTCGACCGGCTGACCGCCCTGCTCGGCTCCGGCCGGGTCGCGGTCGGCGGCACCGGCGACCGTACGACCCGGTACCTGGCGCCCACCGTCCTCGCGGACGTCGACCCGAAGTCCCCCGTCATGCAGGAGGAGATCTTCGGCCCGATCCTGCCCATCGTCACCGTCGCCGGCCTGGACGAGGCGATCGGTTTCATCAACGACCGCGACAAGCCCCTCGCGCTGTACGTCTTCTCCGAGTCCGAGGACACCCGCGCCCGGATCGCCTCCGAGACCTCCTCCGGCGGCCTCGCACACGGTCTGCCGCTCGCCCACCTCACCGTCTCCGACCTGCCGTTCGGCGGCGTGGGGGAGAGCGGCATGGGCAGCTACCACGGCCGCTGGTCCATCGAGACGTTCAGCCACCGCAAGGCCGTCCTCGCCAAGCCGCTCGGCTGACGCTCGGGGCCTCCGCGGCCCCGGCGGCCGCACGCTCCCGGACCAGGACGCCGCCGGCGGCCTCCGCGGTCACCCCGGCGTCCTTCACGGCTGTGCGGGCCCGCCGGATGTCGAAGGCAGCCGACTGCTGTGCGGGCTTGCCGGGCGTCGAAGGGAGCCGACTGCTGTGCGGGCTTGCCGGGCGTCGAAGGGAGCCGGCTGCTGTGCGGGCTTGCGGATGTCGAAGGCACCTGGCTGCTGTGCGGGCTTGCCGGGCGTCGAAGGGAGCCGACTGCCGTGCGGGCCCGCCGGACCTCGAAGGCACCCGCGGGCTTGCCGGGCGTCGAAGGGAGCCGACTGCCGTGCGGGCCCGCCGGACCTCGAAGGCACCCACGACCGGTGTGCGAGACTCCGCCGATGACCACCGAAACGATCACCGCGGGCGCCTCCGGCAGCTTCACCCTCGGCGACCTGCCCGTCCACCGCATCGGCTTCGGGGCCATGCGGCTGACGGGCAGCGCCGCCTTCCACCTGGGCACACCCAGCGACCGGGCGCGCTCGATCGCCGTGCTGCGCCGGGCCGTGGAACTCGGCGTCGACCACGTCGACACGGCCGCCTTCTACTTCTCCGCCCTGCGCTCCGCCAACGAGCTCATCAACACGGCCCTCGCCCCGTACGCCGACGACCTGGTCATCGCCACCAAGGTCGGCCCCTTCCGCGACTGCTCCGGCGACTGGGCCACCTCGGCGCGGCCCGACCAGCTGCGCGGACACGTCGAGGAGAACCTGCGCCAGCTCGGCCGGGACCATCTCGACCTCGTCTATCTGCGCCGGATGCGGCAGGACTCCATCGCCGAGCACTTCGGTGCCCTCGCCGAACTGCGCGAGGCCGGGCTGATCCGGCACCTCGGCATCTCGGCCGTCGAGCCCCGGCACCTGGTGGAGGCGCTGCGGATCGCCCCCGTGGTGGCCGTGCAGAACCGGTTCGGCCTCGACGCCCCGGACCCCGAGGGGGCGGAACTGCTGCGGATGTGCGGTGAGCGGGGCATCGCCTTCGTGCCCTTCTACTCCGTCGCCGGGGAGGGCGCCGACCGCGGTGCCGCCGACCGGCCGCGGGCCGTCCGGGACGACGCGGTGGGCGCCGTGGCCCGCGCGCACGGCGTGAGCGCCGCGCAGGTGCGCATCGCCTGGACGCTGCACCAGGGCCCGCACGTCCTCGCCATCCCCGGCACCGGCGATCCCGGCCACCTGGAGGAGAACGTCGCGGCGGGCGCCCTCCGCCTCACGGACGAGGACCTGTCCACACTGAACGCTCCCGCCCGGAACGGAGAAGGCCGCACCCACTGAGCCCCACCCGCACCAGGGCAGGCCACACCGGACGAGGCCTGCCCTCGGCACCCGGACGGACCGGCCGGACCCCCGGGAAGCGGCCTCCGCCCCCCGGGCCCGGTCGGGGTGCGGCCGGAACCACTGAGGGCCGGCTTCGAGTTCCGGGCAGGGACGGTGCTCAGCCGGCATGGTCGGCCCCCGAGCTCCGGGCAGGGACCGGGACAGCCGGAACCGCCAAGGGGTCCCCTCCGCCCTCCCGGCCCCGCCCCACGCAGCCGCAACCGCCGACGGACGCCCCCCGCCGCCTCACAGCCAGAACCGCCAACGGACGCCCCCGTCCCCCGGCCCCGCCCCCACGCAGCCGGAACCCCCAACGGACGCCCCCGCCGCCCCGGCCCCGCCCCACGCCCCCGCAACCACCGGCGCGCTCCCCACCGTCCTCCCGGTCGGGTGTGCGTTCGTGGTGTGGGGCGGCGGTATGACTACCATCGTGTAGACGGTCCGAACGGAGACGAGGACGGGGTGATGAACGGTCCCATGACCGAAGCCAAGGACGAACGCCGGCCGGCCGGTGGACTCGAAGCCAGCGTCATGGCCGCGCTGTGGTCCGCGGGCGGGCCCCAGACGCCCGGCCAGGTGCAGCAGCGCCTCGGCGCGGAGCTCGCCCGTACGACCGTGACGACGATCCTCACCCGCCTGCACGACAAGGGGGTCGTCGAGCGGCAGCGCAGGGGCCGCGGCTTCGTGTACGTCCCGGTCCAGGAGGTCCCGGACGCCCACGGCCTCACCGCCCGCCGGATGCACACCGAGCTGGACCGGGACAGCGACCGGGAGATCGTCCTCGCCCGCTTCGTGGCCCAGCTCAGCCCGGACGACGAACGCGTCCTGCGCGACCTGCTCGAATCCGACGGCTGATGACCGCACTGCTCCTGCTGCCCCTGCTGCTGCCGTTCGCGCTGCCGCCGCTGGCCCGGCGGGCCCTGGACCGGCTGGCGCCGGTCGCCGCGCTCTGGGCCGTCACCGCCTGCGCGGTCGTCCTCGCCGGCTGCTCGCTCGCCGCGCTCGGCGCCTTCGTCCTGATCGGGCTGCTCAAGCTGCCCCTCTTCGCCGCGTTCGGCGAGCTGATCCACCCGCTGCGCACCGCCTCCGCCATGATCGTCTGGCCTGCCACCGCGACCTCCATCGGTGTCCTCGCCGTCTGCAGCTGGACCCTGGTCCGCTCGGTGCTGCACCAGACGCGCGCCTTCCGCGCCGCCCGCACACAGGCCGGCCGCGGGCCAGCGGCCGGCGACCTGTGCGTGGTGGACTCGCCCCGCCCCGACGCCTACGCGCTGCCCGGGCGCCCGCACCGCATCGTCGTCACCACGGCGATGCTGCGCAGCCTGGACGGCCCGGAGCGGGAAGCGCTGTTCGCGCACGAGCGGGCCCACAACGAGGGCGGCCACCACTACTTCCTCGCCGCCGCGGAGCTCGCCGCACACTGCCACCCCGCCCTGCGGCCCGTCCGCGAGACCATCCGCCTGGCCGCCGAGCGCGCCGCCGACGAGGCCGCCGCGACCTCGGTGGGAGACCGGCGCCTGACCGCCCGGGCCATCGCCCGCGCGGCCCTCGCCGGGCACGCGGCCCGGACCGAGCGCCCGGACTTCGCCGCCGCCGCGACGACGGGCCCCGTCCCGCAGCGCGTCCAGGCACTGCTCGCCGCCCCGCGGGCGCCCCGCGCCGGCCGCGCGGTCGCCGCGCTGCTCGTCGCCTGCACCGCCGTCTCCTGCGCCGCCTCGGTCACCGGGATGGCCGATTTCCACCACCGTGTGGAGGTCGCCCAGGGCGACGAGACGCCCTGACGGAGAGGCCCGCACCCCGCCGCCGCAACGCGCGTAGAACGGAACTGGCGCCCGCCGGGTTTTACGTATAACCTCACCGGCTAACCACCCTCACCGGAAGGTCCCGATGCGACGCCTCGCCCTGGTCACCCTCGTCGTCGACGACTACGACGAGGCCATCCGCTTCTACACCGAGGCCCTCGGCTTCCGCCTGGCCGAGGACGCCCCGCGCCCCGACGGCTCCCGCTGGGTCGTCGTGGAGCCGGGCGCGGAAGGTCAGGACGCCGGCGGTACCGGACTGCTGCTCGCCCGCGCGAAGGACGAGGCGCAGCGGGCCCGCGTCGGCGACCAGACCGGCGGCCGCGTCGGGTTCTTCCTGCACACCGACGACTTCGCCCGCGACCACGCGCGCATGACCGCCGCCGGCGTGACCTTCCTCGAGGAGCCGCGGCACGAGCCGTACGGCACCGTCGCCGTCTTCGAGGACCTCCACGGCAACCGCTGGGACCTGCTCCAGCCCGCCGACTGACGCTTCCCCCGCTGCTTCGAACCGCCCGCCCAAGGAAAGACCCACCATGACTGCTACGCGCGTAGACGCCGACGTGATCCGCCGCCTGCCCAAGGCCGTCCTGCACGACCACCTCGACGGCGGCCTGCGCCCCGCCACCGTCGTGGAACTCGCGGCCGCGGTCGGCCACACCCTGCCGACCACCGACCCCGACGAGCTGGCCGCCTGGTACTTCGAGGCCGCCAACTCCGGCGACCTGGTCCGCTACATAGCCACCTTCGAGCACACCCTCGCCGTCATGCAGACCCGCGAGGGCCTGCTGCGCACCGCCGAGGAGTACGTCCTCGACCTCGCCGCCGACGGTGTCGTCTACGCCGAGGTGCGCTACGCCCCCGAGCTGAACACCAACGGCGGCCTCACCCTGAGCGAGGTCGTGGAGACCGTGCAGGAGGGTCTGGCCGCCGGTATGGCCAAGGCGGCCGCCGCCGGCACCCCGGTCCGCGTCGGCACCCTGCTGTGCGGCATGCGGATGTTCGACCGCGTCCGCGAGGCCGCCGACCTCGCCGTCGCCTACCGCGACGCCGGTGTCGTCGGCTTCGACATCGCCGGCGCCGAGGACGGCTTCCCGCCCGCCGACCACCTGGCCGCGTTCGAGCACCTGCGCCACGAGAGCGTGCCGTTCACCATCCACGCCGGCGAGGCGCACGGCCTGCCCAGCATCCACCAGGCCCTCCAGGTGTGCGGCGCCCAGCGCATCGGCCACGGTGTGCGCCTGACGGAGGACATCGTCGACGGCAAGCTCGGCCGGCTCGCCTCCTGGGTGCGCGACCGCCGCATCGCCCTGGAGATGTGCCCCACCTCCAACCTGCAGACCGGGTGCGCCACCTCCATCGCCGAGCACCCCATCACGGCACTGAAGGACCTCGGCTTCCGGGTCACCCTCAACACCGACAACCGTCTGGTGTCGGGTACGACGATGACCCGTGAGATGTCGCTGCTGGTCGAGGAGGCCGGCTGGACCGTCGAGGACCTGCGCACGGTCACGGTGAACGCCCTCAAGAGCGCGTTCATCCCGTTCGACGAGCGCAATGCCCTGATCGAGGACGTCGTGCTGCCGGGTTACGCGGCCGCGCTCTGAACCAGCCCCCTGAGGTAGGCGGCCTGTCCGACGTGCTGAAGGTCGTCGGACAGGACGCTCACCAGGCGCGTGCCCAGGGTGACCGGCGGATCCCAGCGCTCGTCCACGACGCGTTCGAGGTCCTTGGCGGCCAGCGAGCGCAGGGCGCCGAGCGTCTGCTCGTGCACGGCGTCGTAGTACCCGGTCAGCAGGTCGGCCGACTCCACCCGCACCTTGGCGACCTTGGCGGGGGAGTGGCCGTAGCCGGTGTCGTGCCGGGGCAGGTCGAGGCCGAAGCGCTTGTCCCAGTCCTGGGAGAGCCAGACCTGGTCGAGGTCGAAGGCCTCGGCGACGTGGTCGTCCTGCACCCGGGTGAGGTGCCAGACCAGCCAGGCGACGGAGTTGGCGTCGGGGACCGGACGGTGGTGCAGCTCGTCCGGTCCGAGGCCGTCGAGGGTGGCACGGACTTCTTCGTGGATGCGGCCGAAGCCGTCGATGAGGATGTCCTTGGCATGCATACCGTCCACCTTCGCAAATCACCGGCGCTCACGCGTCCGGAATCCAGCTCCCGTGGAAACCGAGCGGGACCCGCCCCGGCAGGTGCACCCGGGCCACCGGCTCCCCGCTGAAGTCCTGCGCCGCGAGGATCAGCAGGTCGGCGGCCCCCCGGTCCGGGTCGTGGACGTACGCGAGCGTGTACCCGTCGTCCTCGTCGGCCCGATGGCCCTCCTGGTCCCGGGGCACGAACACCGCCTCGCCGGCCGCCGCCCCCGCGGGCAGCCGGTGCACCTGGGCCGTGCCGCGCGACAGGTCGTGCTTGATGAGCGCGTTGGAGAAGGCGCGGTCGGGCGGCGTGGCGTCCGGTGGCAGATACGCGAGCGTCATGTCCGCCGCCGCGGCGGCGTAGCCGTACCGGTGCCTGCGGGACACCAGCGCCTCGTTCACCCGCGGGAACTCCTGGGGCCGGTCGTCCAGGACCCGCTGCCGCACCTGACCGCACCGCAGGTCGATCGTCCAGCGCTCGAGCCTGGCCGTGCCCACCGCGCGCGGGCCGTCCGTCCCCGGCCCGGCGACCTGGAACGGCGCCGGATAGGTGGTCAGGTCCACGACCACGCGATCGCCCTCGTCGTAGGCGTTGAGCGTGTGGGAGTAGAAGACCGGCTCGATCCCGAACCAGCGCGCCGGGCCGCCGGCACGCGCCATGACGCCCACCCGCGTGGGGTGCTCGCGGTTCCAGACGTACGGCACCGGGGCGCCCCGCCCGGCGGCCCCGGGATCGAAGGTGACCGGGAGGTCGAAGACGACCACGTGCCGCCCGGTGAGCGCGAAGTCGTGCATCATCGGCGCGTCCGCGACCGGGATCCGCGTGGTGCGCGCGACCCGCCCCGCCGGGTCCACGACGAGGTGCCGCACGTGGTCCCACGCCGGGTAGTAGGCGATCGCGTGCAACTCCCCGGCGTGCACGTCGAACTTGGTGTGCGCGGTGAACGCGCCCTCCAGCGTCCCGCCGAAGTCGTACGTGCCCACGGTGCCCAGTTCGCCGTCCAGCTCGTACGGCAGCGGACCGCTCTCCTGGAGGGCGAGGATCCGGCCCCGGTACGGGATCACATGCGTGTTGCACGGGAAGTCGTCGGGCGGGACGGTGCCCCGGTACGGCTCGGCGAGCTTCCCCGCGACCTGCGAGGAGCGCACCCAGCGGTTGCGGTACCACTCCGCCCTGCCGTCGCGCAGCCGCACCCCGTGCACCATGCCGTCGCCGAGCATCCAGTGGTGTGCGCGGGGGTCCTCCAGGCCCAGGACGTTGGGGCCGTTGCGCAGGAAGCGGCCGTTCAGCGAGCGCGGGACGCGGCCGGTGACCGGCAGGTCGAAGGCCGTCAGCTCCTCGGTGACCGGCGCGAACGCCCCTTCCAGGAAGAGGAAGCGACCGTCCGTCCCCCGCGCCGCCGTCGCCCGGGGTGCCAAGGGGCCGGCTAGCGCCCCCGCCGCCGCGAGTCCGGCCGCTCCGCGCAGCACCGTCCGCCGTGTGTGTCCCGCCATCTGCCTTGCTCCTGACCGTCATTGGGGTCACCGACGGTCATGAGTCTGCGGCGGCGGGCGCCCGGAGTCAGGAGGCCTGGGTCCACTCCCGGGGTGGTGCCAGGTCCCCTGTTTCGAGCAGGGTCACGAGCGCGCGGGCGGCGGGACTGGTGGCCCGCTCCGGCGGCAGCAGGGCCACGGTCTCGTACTCCGCCTCGCCCGTGCCCCTCGTCGGCAGTGCCGCGAGCGAGGGCCGCTTGTGCCGGAAGTGGCGGGGTACGACCGCGATCCCCAGGTTCTCGTCCACCAGGTCCAGCAGACTGTGCACGTCGTTGACCTCCAGCGCGACCGTGCGGCGGACGCCGGCCGCGGCGAACGCGGCGTCGGTGGCGCGGCGCGGCCCCCAGTCCGGGTGGAAGTCGACGAAGACCTCCCCGGCGAGGTCGTGCGGCGTGAGGAGATCCGCGGCGGCGAGACGGTGGCTGGGATGGCACAGCACGGTCATCGGCTCACTGGTCAGGGACACCGAGCGCAACTGGTCCGTGTCCGCCTGGGTGCGGTAGGCGAACGCCAGGTCGAGCCGCCCGGCGGCGACCTCCTCGGCCAGCGCGCCCGAGCCCGCCTGCCGCAGCCGGATCTCCACGTCCGGGTGCCGGCCCCGGAAGGCCGCCAGCAGCCGGGCCACGTGCACACCGGCGATGCACTGCTCGGTGCCCAGGGCCAGCGTGCCGCGCAGCACCCCCTGCACCGCGGCCACCGCCTCGTGCGCCGAGCGCACCTGCGCGAGGATCCGCTCGGCCTCCACCAGCAGCGCCCGCCCCGCCTCGGTGAGCGTCACCCGGCGCGTGGTGCGCACGAACAACGGCGCCCGCAGCTCCCGCTCCAGCGCCCTGATGGACGCGGACAGGCCCGACTGGGACACCATCAGGCGTTCGGCGGCCCGGGTGAAGTGCTGGTCCTCGGCGACCGCGACGAAGTGCTGGAGATGACGCAATTCCATGATTGAGAAGCCTAGCCGCACAATTCCATCGGATTCTCCTGTTGGACCGCTGCACGGGCCCGGGGAAGAGTGGAACCGGTAGATCCTGTGCCCACCCCTCTGGAGTCGCGTTGTACACCGCACATTCCGACCGCTACGCCGACATGCCCTACCGGCGCACCGGACGCAGCGGACTGAAACTCCCCGCGCTGTCGCTCGGCCTGTGGCACAACTTCGGCCCCGCCCGGCCCGTGGAGACCCAGCGCGCGATCCTGCGCCGCGCCTTCGACCTCGGCATCACGCACTTCGACCTGGCCAACAACTACGGCCCGCCGCCCGGCGCCGCCGAGTCCGCGCTCGGCGAGGCACTCAGGGCGGACCTCGCGCCGTACCGCGACGAGCTGGTCGTCTCCACCAAGGCCGGCTACCTGATGTGGCCCGGCCCGTACGGCGAATGGGGCTCGCGCAAGTACGTGCTGTCCTCGCTGGACCAGAGCCTCGCCCGTATGGGCCTGGACTACGTCGACGTCTTCTACTCGCACCGCCACGACCCGGACACTCCGATGGAGGAGACGATGGGCGCCCTGCACACGGCGGTGCAGCAGGGCAAGGCGCTCTACGTCGGCGTCTCCAACTACTCGGCCGAGCAGACCCGCGAGGCCGCCCGCATCCTCGCCGACCTCGGCACCCCGCTCCTCATCCACCAGCCGCGCTACTCGATGCTCGACCGGCGCCCCGAGGACGAAGGCCTGCTCGACGCCCTGGACGAGCTCCAGGTCGGCTCCATCGTCTACTCCCCGCTGGAGCAGGGCCTGCTGACCGGCCGCTACCTCGACGGCATCCCGGAGGACTCGCGCGCCGCGAGCGACAGCCCCTTCCTGAACTCCGACGCGGTCACCGGGGACCTGGTCGCCCGGCTGCGCGCCCTCGACGAGATCGCCGGCTCCCGCGGCCAGAGCCTGGCCCAGCTGGCCCTCGCCTGGGTGCTCCGCGGCGGCCGCGTCACCTCCGCCCTCGTCGGCGCCAGCAGCCCCCGCCAGCTGGAGGACAGCGTCGGCGCGATCCGCAACCTGGACTTCGACGAGGAGGAACTGAGCCGCATCGACGCGATCGTGAAGGGCTGAGGTTCTCCGGCGGGTGAGCTGAACGCCGGGTGCGCGGGGCAGCTTGTGGACCCACCGCCGGCGTGAACGGCCGTCGCGGTCAGGCGGTGAGCCGCTCGCTCAGCTCCCACAGCCTGGCCGCCGCCTCCGGGTCGGCGGCGTACGGGAGGACGCCCGGCGCCGACTCGTCGGCCTTCCAGGACGCCTCGTCCTCCACCAGGGGGGCTGACGTCGGTGTTATCGCGGCAGACCCCGTCCGGCGAGCCTCCGCGGTGGCGCACCACACGCTGGCGGCCGCGCCCTGCCGGACCGTCTTCAGCCGGCGGGCGGGTTCCCGCACCGGGCGCCCCTCGGCGCCGAGGCTGCGACCTCGGCCCGGACGGCGGCGACCTGCTGCGCCGGGCCCTGCCCGGGCTCATCCACCTGCGCGCCGGCGCGGCCGAGGCGCCGGTGTTGCGCCGGCTCACCGGGCGGCATCGAGGAGGCGGCCCGCGGCCGCGCCGGTTCCGCCTTCACCCGCGACCACCTGGCCCAGCTGATGTCCGTCCAGGTGCTGCGGGCCTGTCTCGACGATGCCGACGGGCTGCCGCCCGGCTGGCTGCGGGCGCCGGCGGACGAACGCCTCGCCCCCGCCCGCCGCTACCCGGAGTCGCTCGGGAACCGAGCCGCTTCTCGACGCGCACGCTCACCCGAGCGCGGTGCCCCGTACCGGATCGGTCGCCGCTACGGGGCACCGCGCACGGCGGACGCCGTCAGGCGCCCGCCGGCACCCGGTCCAGGAACCCCAGCACCTGCCGGATCCGGCCCTCGGCGTCCAGCGTGACCACGTCGAACCCGGCCACCGGCGCCGAGCCGTCGGCCTCGTTCACCAGCTCCCAGCCGAAGCGGGCGGTGTCGTGGTGCCCGTCCACCGTGCCGAGCGGGCGGAAGACGAACCCGGGGAACTGTTCGTGCGCCGCCGCGATCACGGCGGCGACGCCGTCGTGCCCGCGGACGTCGGCGAGCGGGTCGGTGTAGCCGCCGTCAGCGGTCCACGCGGCGGCGACCGCCTTCTTCAGGGCCTCCGGCTCGGTGGCGTTCCAGGCCTCGAAGTAACGGGCGGCGGCGGTCTCGTAGCGGTCGGTGTTCACGGACATGGCGAATCAGCCTCCATCGAGGTCGTCTGTGCTGGTCGGTCCCGGATCCGGGGTCCGCCCGATCCGGTGTGACCACCATGCCGGAGGTGCGCGCGGCGGGTCGATTACCTCCGAGGTCATGCCCGGCGGCCGCCCCACCCCGGCGCATTCCGGCCAGAAAGGGTCATGAATATGCCAAGAGACTGGCCGGAAAGTCATGGTGACAGTGTTTCGGGAGTGTCGATACTCGAAGGTCAGGGGCACTTCACCGCACAGGAGCCGCACGGAGAGCGAGGACCGGCCGGCACACCGGCGAAGCGACGGGGGAGTGAGACGTGCACGACGAGTTCCTGTGCCATGTCACGGCATACGGCATGTGCGACGGCCGGCGCATCGGCGTCCCACTGGGCACCTACCGCGCGCCCACGCTGGCGCTCGCCCTGTGGTGGCTGCGCGACCGCGCGTCCTGGATCGCCGAGCGGCTCGACCCGAGCCCGGACGAGGGCGCCTTCCCGGCCGGGGCGCTGGTGCCGGTCGCGGACACGGTGGCCGACGTCCCCACCCTGCTGCGCGCGTGGTGCGCCGACGACGGCCGCCAGGAGCGGGTCGCGGAGGAGCTGGCGGGCGGGCGGCTGGTGCGCATCGCCGCCAGCGACGACACCACCGAGTACGAGCTGCTCGCCGAGTCCGTCGACGCGCTCCGCATGCAGCGCACCCTCCCCGCGCTCGTCATGCCTGTCGCCTGACACGTGTCCGCCGACCGTGGCGCACCGCGGACGGGTGGGCGCGCATGCGGGCGCCCGCGGCCCGGACCGGGAAGGGACCCCTACGGCCGGGTCCGTGGCGCGCCGACCTCGCCCCGGTGGCGCACGGGACGGGCCAGCAGGCCGCCGAGGAAGCCGGTGACCAGACCCCACAGCGCGCCCAGGCCGACCGCCCCCCACAACCGCGGCCGGAGCAGCACCTCTCCGGCCAGACCGCCGCCCAGGTCGCCGATGCCCAGCAGGGACAGTCCGTAGTGCGCCGAGATCCGGCCCACGAGACAGATCATCAGCACCGTCAGGGCCAGCGCGACCGCCAGGTGCACGGCGTGCCGCCACAGGCGGGTCCGGGCCGGTGAGCGCACCGCCGCCCGGAAGGCCACGGCGAGCAGCAGGACCGCGGCGACCACCAGCAGCCACCACATCCGGGCGTCGTGGTCGGTCAGCGAGCCGAGGTTCAGCTCGGAGACGTCCGGGGTGCGCAGGACCAGGTCCAGGATGTGCGGCATCGGCAGGCCGAACGGACCGTCCACCCGCCCGTTCCAGGTCGCCCCCATGCCGATGGTCAGGGCCGGCCACACCAGGTTGGGCAGGCCGAGCAGGATGAGCGCGAAGGTCGTCGCGGCGTGGCCGCGGGTCGCCGCGGTGACCAGTGCGGTGACCAGGCCGATGACGACGTAGGCCAGCAGCAGCTCCACCATCGCGTGGGCCGCCGGGCGCACCGACTCCTGCCATGGCAGCAGCCGCCCGGGCAGCGGGGCGCCGCGCGCGACCAGCAGCGCGAGGAGCAGCACCCCGGCCAGCCACAGCAGCCCGAACAGCACGGTCAGCGGCACGTCCGTGGTGAACCCGACCCGCGGTGCCACGTCGAACAGACCGGTCAGATCGCTGAGGATGCCGCTGCCCACGTCGACGGCGAAGGTCTGCCGGGCGGTCAGACCCAGCCCGACCAGGACGAGCACCCACAGCACGGCGATCCGGGCGGCCCAGCCGGCCAGCTCCAGGGCCGAGGCGACCGCCCGGTGCCGCAGGGGACGCAGAAAGCCCGCGCCGATCAGCAGGGCACCGGCGAGCGTGACCGAAAGGGGCATCACGGTGATGGCCGCCTCGGTCTTCGCGAGCGCGCCCGCGTTCCCGGCCAGCTCCACGCTGCCGCCGACCGCCGAGACCACGGTCGCGACCACCACCCTGGGGAACGCGCCGTCCGGCAGGTTCGCCGCCCCTGCGGCCCACAGCCCCAGCGCGGCCACCAGCACCATCACCGCCACCCCGGAAAGTACCGTGGCCACGGCCTGGACCCAGCCGTGCCGGGCGACGGGCCGCGCGGATACGGTCGGAGGGCTCACACCTGCCACGCTAGGCAGCGACCGGGCGCGCCGCCCGCCGGGTGGGCCGTCCGCGTGGGCCTGTGGACCCGCGGCCCCCGGCCGGGCGCTATAAAGGTGGCCCGAGCGCAAAGGGGACCTCAGTGAATCGGCGACGACCGACGTCCGGCCGCGGCATCCGCCCAGCGGCTCGCCGACGGGGCGGGCGGGTGCCACCGAAACCGTCCGCGGACGTGAGCCTCGCCACTGTGCGCGCTGGGCGAACGGTCGGGTGGACTGTCGGGCGCCGCTGTGGGTACGAGGACTCGTGCAAAGACGACCGACCGGACCGGGCATCCGGGCTTCCGAGAGAGACAGCATGACCGAGTACCTGGGCGGGGCAGTGATACCGACTGGTTTCGACGTACCCGTTGAGCCGCTGCGACGTGCGGCGCACTACACCGGCGAACCCGGATGCATCGCGGAGGCGCGCGCCTTCGCGGGTCAGTTCCTGGACCAGTTGCGGACCGAGTGGTGCGCCGCCCCGGACCGTAGCGCCGACGGGGAACTGCTGCTGCTCGTCAGCGAGCTGGTCACCAACGCCGACCGGCACAGCAACGGGCCGTACATCCTGGAACTGGAGGGCACGGACTCCGCCGTCACGGTGTCCGTCTACGACAGCAGCGCCGCCCTGCCCCGCCGCTTCCCGAAGGATCCGCAGCGCGTCGGACGGCACGGCCTGGAGATCGTGCACGCTCTGGCCGCCGAGGTCACCGTGGAGCGGGTTCCCGTCGGCAAGCGCGTGCGCGCCCGTTTCGAGCTCCGCCGCTGAGCGCCCGGGCGCCGGGTGCGGGGCACCCAGCGCCGGGGCGCACCGGACTCAGGCGCAGCCGAGTTCGCCGAGCATGCCCTGGCGCAGCCGCGTGATGATCCGCTTGATCAGCCGCGAGACGTGCATCTGGGAGCAGCCGAGCCGTTCCCCGATCTCCGCCTGGGTGGCCTCCTCGACGAACCGCAGGTGGATGATCTCCCGGTCGCGGTCGCTCAGCTCCGCCATCAGCGGGGCCAGCGCGTGGAAGTCCTCGACGAGCCGCAGCCCCTCCTCCTCCACGCCGATGAAGTCGGCGAGCACCGCCTCGCCGTCCTCGGGGCCGTCACCGGTGAGCGCGGCGTCCAGGGAGGAGGAGTTGTAGCCGTTGGAGGCGAGCTGGGCCTCGACCACCTGGTCCTCGGGGATGTTCATCAGGGTGGCCAGTTCGGCGACCGTCGGATCACGGTCGAGCCGGCTGGACAGCTCCTCGCGCGCCTTGGCCAGCTCCACCCGCAGCTCCTGCAGCCGCCGCGGGACGTGCACCGCCCAGGTGGTGTCCCGGAAGAACCGCTTGATCTCACCCACGATGTACGGAAGGGCGAAGGAGGTGAACTCGACCTCGCGCGCCAGCTCGAACCGGTCGATCGCCTTGATCAGGCCGATCATGCCGGTCTGGACGATGTCCTCCATGTCGTCGCCGCGGCCACGGAAACGGCCGGCCGCGAACCGCACGAGGGACATGTTCATCTCAATGAGGGTGTTGCGCGCGTACTGGTACTCGTGCGTGCCCTCCTCCAGCTCGGTCAGCCGGCGGAAGAACTGGCGCGACAGCTCCCGCGCGTCACGCGGTGCCACGGACGAGGGGTCCGTGATGCCAGGCAGTGATCCCTCGCCCGTCCTGTCCTGCTCGGTCCTCTCGGCGACCTCTGCTTGCGACCGGATCCCGGCGGTTTTCATTACCTCTCCCACGAAAGTCACGGCTCGGCGAAAGCCTTCTCGGCTTTTCGTCCGACCCCTGCGATGTTGCGTTCTCTGCGGGTACCCGGAATGCGGTTCTTCATGCGTACGCGCAGAGGCATTCACCGAGCGGGTACCCCCGGTGACGCACCGCATGCACCCGCCGACCGGCAGTGGCGGGAAACCGCCAGTCGCCCTCCGGGCGCCGGGACCGTCATTTCCCTCAGGGCGCAACGCCGGGCCCTTGCCCCGCGCCGGGCGGCTCCTAGGCTGACCGGGGTGAGCAACCAGGTGAGCAACGAAGCCCGAGTGATCCCGCTGCGACCGGCCCCCGCCCGCCCCGAGCGGGCCGAGCCCGCGCCCCGAGAGCCCCTGTGGCGCGATCTCATCGGTGACGTGCTGCGCCGCGAGCGACAGGCGCAGGAGCGGACGCTCAAGGAGGTGGCCGACGCGGCCCGGATCTCGCTGCCCTACCTGTCCGAGGTCGAGCGCGGCCGCAAGGAGGCCTCCTCGGAGGTCCTCGCGGCCGCCGCGGGCGCCCTCGGCCTCGGGCTCGGCGATCTGCTGTCCCTCGCGCACGGCGAGCTGACCCGGCGGACGACGGCCGTACGAGGGACCGGCTCACCGCGGCGCCCCTACGACGGGCTCTGCCTGGCCGCCTGACCCGGCCGCCGGGTCACTTCTCCCGAAGCTGCCGGAAGAACGCCCGGACGTCCCCGGCCACCAGGTCCGGCTCCTCCATGGCCGCGAAGTGCCCGCCCCGGTCGAACTCCGTCCAGCGCACCAGGTGCTCGGTCCGCTCCGCCTTGTGACGCAGCGCGATCTGGGGCTCGGCCGGGAACAGGGCCAGCGCGGTCGGCGCCTTCGACGGCTCGGCCGGCCGGGCACCGCGGCCGGTGGCGTGCGCCCGCTCGTAGTAGATGCGGCCGGACGACGCCGCCGTGCCGGTCAGCCAGTACAGCATCACGTTGGTCAGCAGCCGGTCCCGGTCGACCGCCTCCTCCGGCAGCTCCCGGCAGTCGCTCCACTCCCGGAACTTCTCCACGATCCAGGCGAGCTGGCCGACGGGCGAGTCCGTCAGGGCGTACCCCAGGGTGTGCGGCCGGGTGGACTGCAGAACGGCGTACCCGGTGCCCTCACGCGACCAGTCCGACCATCCCCGCCACGACCGCAGCGCCCGCTCCCGGTCCGCGGGGCCGAGCCCTGCCAGCTCCTCCTCGGTGGGCTCGGTGGTCGCCTGGGCGCCCGGCAGCAGATTGAGGTGGACGCCGATCACCCGGTCCGGATGGGCGCGGCCCAGCTCGCGGGAGATCGCCGCGCCCCAGTCGCCGCCCTGGGCACCGAACCGCTCGTAGCCGAGCCGCCGCATCAGCTCCGCCCACGCGTCGGCCACCCGGCCGGCCTCCCAGCCCGGCTCGGTGGTCGGCCCGGACAGACCGAAGCCGGGGATGCTCGGCAGGACGACGTGGAAGGCGTCGGCCGCCTCGCCGCCGTGCGCCACCGGGTCGGTGAGCGGCCCGACCACGTCCAGGAACTCCACGATCGAGCCCGGCCAGCCGTGGGTCAGCACCAGCGGTGTGGCGTCCGGCTCCGGGGAGCGGAACATGGGCGAAGTGCACGTTCGCTCCGTCGACGATGGTGGTGAACTGCGGCCACCGGTTCAGCTCGGCCTCGGCCGCCCGCCAGTCGTACCGGTGCCGCCAGTACCCGGCCAGTTCCCGCAGATACCCGGCCGGGACTCCGTACTCCCAGCCGGCGCCGGGCAGCTCGGCCGGCCAGCGGGTGCGGTCCAGGCGCTCGTGCAGGTCGTCCAGTTCGCTCTGCGGGACGGACAGACGGAAGGGCGCGATGTTCTCGCCGGGCTCAGAGATCATGATCCGGATGCTATGCCGCGGCACCGCTCACCCGGCCGGATCATGGGGCGGCCTCGGCGATGAGTTTCGCGCACGGCACCGGTCCACACTGATGACCGCTACCGCGCTTCAGGAGGTGCCCATGACCACCGACGGATTCACCACGTGCCTGTGGTTCGACGGCCAGGCCGAGGAGGCCGCCGAGTTCTACGTGTCCGTCTTCAAGAACTCCAGCATCGGCCGCGTCAGCCGCTACAGCGACGCGGGGCCCGGTCAGACCGGTTCCGTGCTGACCGTCGAGTTCACCGCCAACGGCCACCGGTTCGTCGCGCTCAACGGCGGCCCGCAGTTCACGTTCAACGAGGCCGTCTCCTTCCAGATCCTCTGTGCCGACCAGGCGGAGATCGACCACTACTGGAACAAGCTCACCGAGAACGGCGGCGAGGGCGGCCCCTGCGGCTGGCTCAAGGACCGGTACGGCCTCTCCTGGCAGGTCGTCTACGACCGGCTCGCCGAGATGATCCACGACGCCGACCGGGCGAAGGTCGACCGCGCCACCGCGGCCATGATGGCCATGGGCAAGCTGGACGTGGCCGCGCTGGACCGGGCGTTCGACGGGGAGTAGGCCCCGGGTCGCGCTCACCCGGCCTCCGCGAGGATCTCGGCGATCACATGCCGGGAGTTCTCCGCGAGGGCCGGGTTGGTGTCCCAGTAGTACGGCAGCTGGATCAGCGAGACGGACAGCGCCCAGCCCCGCCCCCGCGCCCACTGCGCGTCGTCCGCGCCGACGGCCTCGCGGAAGGCGTCCCGGGCGGTCGCGGGCAGCAGGTTCCAGGCCACGATCAGGTCCACGGCCGGATCGCCCACCCCCGCGCACCCGAAGTCGATGACCGCGCTCAGCCGGCCCCCGTCGACCAGCACGTTCCCCGGGGACAGATCGCCGTGCGCCCACACGGGAGGCCCGGTGTGCCCCGGCGCGCGGAGGGCCTCCTCCCACACGGCGGTGACCGCGTCCGTGCCGACCCTCCCGGCCAGCTCGGCGACGGCCCTGCGTGTGGGCTCGTCCCGGTCCGCCAGCGGGCCGCCCCGGTACCCGGAAGGACCGTCCTGCGCGGGGACGCGGCGCAGCGCGCGCACGAACGCCGCCAGCTCCCCGGCCAGCCGCTCCGGCTCCGCCACGGCGCCCGCCACCGGATTTTCCCCCTCCAGCCAGCGGTAGACGGACCAGGGCCACGGCCAGCCCTCGTCCGGCCCGCCCACTCCCACCGGTTCCGGCACGGCCACCGGCAGCAGCGGCCCGAGCCGGGGCAGCCAGCGCTGCTCGTGGACCAGGTCCGGTACGGCGCCCGGCCGCCGGGGCAGCCGGGCCACCAGTCCGGCGCCCACCCGGAACATGGCGTTCTCGGTGCCGGAGGAGGCGAGCGGGCGCACCGGAAGCGCCGCCCACTCGGGGAACCGGCGGGCGATCAGGCGCTGGACCAGCGGGACGTCGGGGCGGACCTCGTCCGCGTGCATTCTCTGCGTGTTCACGGCACTCATCGGGGTCATCCCAGTGCCTCGACGCCCTCGCTGTCGACGGGTTTTCGGCGCGGCTCAGACCCGGTCGGCGACGATCAGCAGGTACTGGAAGCTGCCGTTGCGGTAGGCGGTCAGGAACGTGTCCTCGATGCCGGTGACCAGGTGGTCGGCCTCCCTGCGCAGGTCCCAGTACGGGATCGTGGCCTCGGTCAGGTCCTCGACGTGCACCGGCACCAGACGGTTGCGGGCCATCGCCCGGAAGTACTCCGAGCGCGGGTGGATGTCGCAGATGTAGTGCGCGTTGATCAAGGACACCTCGCGTGAGGCCTGCCCGTAGGTGTCGTTGTAGCAGCCGGTGACCACCGCGTAGCGTCCGCCGCGGCGCAGCAGCCGGGCGTGCTCGGCGAAGAGCAGGTCCAGTTCCACGTACATGGTGGACTCGTTGTTCCAGGACGCCGCGTACCCGCCGGTCTCGAAGCCGGTGTCGAGCATGTTGCGGTGGTGGTAGCGCACCTTGTCGTCGATGCCCCGCGCGCGGGCCTGCTCGTTCGCGAACTCCGCCTGCTTCGCCGAGATGGTGACACCGTCGGCGTGGCAGCCGTAGCGCAGGTTCGCCACCACGCTGCCGCCGCCCCGGCCGCAGCCGGCGTCGAACACGCGGTCGGTGGGGGAGAGGGGCCCGAGGTGCGAGGCGAGCAGCTCGGCCTGGGAGTGCTCCAGGCGGTGCAGTTCGGCGGTGATCCGCTCCCGGCGCCGGTCCGGATCGGGCTCGTCGAGCACCGTCCGGTCGGCCGCTCCGATGCCGTAGTGGTGGTGGTACAGGTCGTCGAGCCTGCCGAGTTCGAGGTTGACCGGGTTCTCCTCGGCGTTCCAGTAGTCCGCGACGCGGCTCTGGTAGGTGGACTGGGCCGGGACCGGCAGGGACGTCTTACGGGCGACGGGCGCGGTGGTCAAGTAAGGCTCCTCGTGGTGCATGTGACCGTGTTCCGAGAGTTGCGGTTACCAGTAGTCGGGCAGGTGGTAGCGGTGGGTGTTGGTGGCGTGCCACTCGTGGTTGCCGGACACCCAGGCGGCGAGCCCTTGGGCGTAGCGCTCCACGAGAGGCGAGCCGGCGGACAGCACGGCGGACTCCTCCTCGAAGGCCGTCATGATCCGGTTGTGGATCTCGACGGACTTCAGATAGGCGGCCTTCAGCCCGCACCGCTCGTTCGCGGCGACCACCTGCGGCAGATTGAGGTGGGTCGGGTCGCCGGCCAGTTCCTTGGTGAAGGAGTACAGGTCGTTGACGATCGTCGTCGCGTTGCAGGCGAGCGCGGTGATCCGCTGGATCTCGGGCCGGGCGTAGACCTGCTCGGGCAGTTCGTAGCCGTCCACCGCGTCCACGATCGACAGGCAGGGGCGGAAGTTGTTGAACTGCCGCATCACCAGGTACTCCCATACCCGGGGTACGTACCGGGTCTCGGCCCAGGCGGCCTCGGCCAGGTACCCCAGGTGCAGCCGGGCGATGTCGTGCACGAACCGGTCCGTCTGGCTGGGCGTGGCGAGGCCCGAGAAGTCCCGCAGGGCGAAGTGGTACGACCGCAGCGGGCCGTCCGCCTGTACGCCCTGGCGCCAGTCCTCCTCCAGCTCGGGGACGCCGTGGTACGGATCGAGCGCCGACTGGGCCATGACCAGCCGCCCGCCGAGCCCCCTGCGTGCTCCTCCGCGCCCCTCGTCCTCCTCGCAGTAGCAGCTGTCGACGATGTTCTCGGCGAGCAGCAGCTCGCCGGCGGCGGTGAGCCGCTCCAGGTCGGCGGCGCCCGGATGCTGCAGGACGACGGCCCGGCCGAACTGGAAGCCGGTGAAGTCCCCGCGCCAGGCCGCCGGGAACAGGTCGTTGTCACGGGCCCAGGCCTCCAGCCTGCGGTCGACCTCGCGCACCTTCTCCGGGTCGGCGGGCACCGCGGGCCGGTACAGCAGTCCCGGGATCGCCCCGGTGCGCCGGGTCCGCAGACTCCGGGCGAGGTTGGGGGGTCCGGGCATCGAGAAGGCGGTGGTGGAAGTGGTCATGGGGTGCTCCAGGCCGTCATTCGGGGAGCCGGCCGATCTGGACGTTCTCCAGGATCCCGGCCGCGTCCGGCACGAGAATGGCCAGCGAGTAGTAGGCGGTCACGAGGTAGTTGACGATCGCGGCGGAGTCGATGCCCATGAACCGGACGTTCAGGCCCGGCTGGTACTCCTCCGGGATTCCGGTCTGGTACAGGCCGACGACTCCCTGGTCGGCCTCCCCGGTGCGCAGCGCGATGATGCTGCTGGTGTGGTCGTCGTTGACCGGGATCTTGCCGCAGGGGTAGATCGGCACACCGCGCCACGCGGGTACCTCGTGGCCGTCGACGCTCGCGGTCCCGGGGACCAGCCCGCGCCGGTTGCACTGCCGGAAGAACGCCGCGATCGCCTTCGGATGGGCGAGGAACACCTTCGTCTTGCGGCGCATCGACAGCAGCTCGTCCATGTCGTCCGGCGTGGGCGGCCCGGTGAAGGTGCTGATCCGCTGGCCGTAGTCGACGTTGTGCAGCAGCCCGAACTCCCGGTTGTTGACCAGCTCCCACTCCTGGCGCTCGCGGATCTCCTCCACGGTCAGCCGCAACTGCTGGGCGGTCTGGTCCATGGGGTGGTTGTAGAGATCGGCGACCCGGGTGTGGACCCGCAGCACGGTCTGGGTGAGGGACAACTCGTACTCGCGGGGCGCGAGTTCGTAGTCCACGAAGCCGCCGGGCAGCGTCGGCTCGCCCACGTGGCCGGCCCGCACCGGCACCTCGGCCTCGCCCTTGCGGTTCATCGGCCTGCGCTGCCGCTCGACGTAGGCCCGCAGATGCGCGCCGAGGGAGGGCGCCCGCTCGGTGACCTCCTCGACGACGGCCCAGGGCAACGCCAGCACCACCCCCGGGGTCTCGGCCCGCACCGACGTCAGCCACAGCGGGTCGGACTGGCCGACCGCCTCGTCGCCCATCTGGTCGCCGTCGGTGACGATCCCGATGATCTCCTCGTCGCCGTACTTGCCGGCGGTGAAGCGGGTGAACCGGCCGTGCACGACCAGGTACGCCTCCGTCACGGGCTGTCCGGCCTCGAACAGCACCTGCCCGGCGCGGACCTCCCGGGACTGGAAGCGGCCCGCGATCTCGCGCAGCACCTCCGTGTCCGGGTAGCCGCGCAGGATCGGCAGCTCCGTCAGCGTCTCCGGGATGACCCGGATGTCGTCGGCGCCGTTGTGCTCGAAGTGCACCCGGCCGCGTCCGGTGCGCAGCTGGAGCCTGCGGTTGACCCGGTAGGCGCCGCCCTTGACGTCCACCCACGGCAGGGTCTTCAGCAGCCACCGGGAGGTGATGGCCTGCATCTGCGGTTCGGACTTGGTGGTCGTGGCGAGCTGGCGTGCCGCCCGGGTGCTGAGGCTGGTGAGCTGCCCGTCGGCCTCGGGGCCGGGGGCGGGTTCGCCGACGGCGGAAGCGGTCGCGCTGTCCGGTGTGGACACATTCCCTCCAGCGGAGCGGTGAACGAACGGTGGTGAGCGGATCGGTCAGTGGTGAACGTGATGGCGGTGCGCCGTGATCCACCCAAACAGTCCTGGTGGGGGCGCCGGTACGGCGCGAACGGGGCGGATCAGCGCCCCGGGATTCGTAAACCCGCCGTCGGGGGCGGAACTCGCCCGCTGCGCGCTCCTGCGCCGGTTGATCGCTCCTGTGAGCCGTGTGACCGGCGTCAGGGCTCGTCGGCGACCAGCACGGCCGCACCGTCGAAGCGGCCCGCCTTCAGATCCCGCAGGGCTCTGGGCGCCTGCGCCAGGGGGTAGGCGTGGGTGGTCGCCCGTACCCCGTAGCGGGCGGCCGCGTCGAGGAACTCCCGCCCGTCCGCACGGGTGTTGGCGGTGACGCTGCGCAGCTCCTTCTCGTAGAACAGCTCGGTCTCGTAGTGCAGCGGGGGTATGTCGCTGAGGTGGATGCCCGCCAGCGCCAGCACCCCGCCGCGGTCCAGGGCGCGCAGCGCCACCGGGACCAGCGCGCCGACCGGCGCGAACAGGATCGCGGCGTCGAGCGGCTCCGGCGGTGGCTGGTGCAGGTCGCGGGCGGAGGCCGCGCCCAGCCCCAGGGCGAGCTGCCGGGAGGCCGCGTCCCGGGTGACCACGTGCACGGTGGCCCCCTCCGCGAGCGCCACCTGCGCGCACAGGTGCGCGCTGCCCCCGAACCCGTAGAGCCCGAGCCGCCCGCCCGGCGGCAGCTCCGTCCGCCGCAGCGCGCGGAAGCCGATGATCCCGGCGCACAGCAGCGGCGCCGCCCCCACGTCGTCCAGGGCGCCGGGCAGCCGGTAGGCGTACCCGGCCGGTACGGTCGTGTACTCGGCGTAGCCGCCGTCTGCGTCCCAGCCGGTGTACTCCGAGCGTGGGCACAGGTTCTCGGCGCCGCGCGCGCAGTACGCGCAGACCTCGTCGGTCCGGCGCAGCCAGGCCACGCCCACCCGGTCGCCCACCGCGTAGTCACCGACCCCCGAGCCGGTCCTGGCCACCGTGCCGACGACCTCGTGCCCCGGGGCCACCCCGGCCCGGTGCACCGGCAGGTCACCCTCGGTGACGTGCAGATCGGTCCGGCACACGCCGCAGGCCTCCACCCGTACCAGCAGCTCGTCCGCGCCGGGCAGCGGCACCGGCCACTCCACGAGCCGCAGCGGGTCGTCCTCGACGGGCCCGGGCCGCACCACCGACCACGCCCGCATCGTCGACGCCGTCATCGCGTCCGCCCTTCCGAGGCAGGGGTCCCCACCCCCAGTGTCCGGCAGCACGCCCGTTCGGCGCGCGGGGCGACGGAGGGGTGGCTAGCGTGAGCAATCGGGGGACGGCACGACACCAGGAGGGCCGCGAGCATGGCCGTGCAACCCGAAGGAACACCCTGTTGGGCCGATGCGATGTTCAGCGACGTCGAGGGCGCCAAGAAGTTCTACGGCGACGTCCTCGGCTGGACCTTCGGCGACTCTTCGTCGGAGTACGGCAACTACACGCAGGCCTATGTGGACGGCAAGGCGGTGGCCGCGGTCGTCCCGCCCATGCCCGGCCAGGAGGGGCAGTCGCAGTGGTGCCTGTACTTCGCCTCCACCGACGCCGCGGCCACCGCGGAGAAGGTCCGGGAGAACGGCGGCGAGGTGCTGATGGAGCCGATGCAGGTCGGCGACTTCGGCACGATGTGCCTGGCCCGCGAGCCCAGCGGTGCCGTGTTCGGGGTGTGGCAGGCGGGCACCCACGAGGGCTTCGAGGAGACGGCGACGCCGGGCGCCTACTGCTGGGCCGAGGTCTTCACCCGCGAGCCCGAGAAGGCGGACGCCTTCCTCTGCGCCGTCTTCCCGTACCGGACGAAGGACATCGTGGACGACGCGGTGGACTTCCGGATGTTCGACGTCGCCGAGGAGACCGTCCTCGGCCGGATGCGGATGACCGACGACTTCCCGCCCGACGTGCCCTCGTACATCAACGTCTACTTCACGGTCGACGACTGCGACGAGGCCGTGTCCCGGGCCACCAAGCTCGGCGGCATCCTGCGCTTCGGGCCGATGAGCAGCCCCTTCGGCCGGTTCGCGGCGCTCAGCGACCCGCAGGGCGCGAACTTCTCGGTGATCGACATCATGACCACCGAGGGCGAGATGCCGCAGATCAAGGACGTCTGACCGCCCGGTCCCGGGCACCCCCCGCCGCCGTGGGATGATCGTGCGCATGCGTGAACGAGTGGTGGCCGCGTGCGACGGGGCTTCGAAGGGGAACCCCGGACCGGCCGGATGGGCGTGGGTGGTCTCGGACGACGACGAGCGGACCCCCGCCCGCTGGGAGGCCGGCCCGCTCGGCCGGGCCACCAACAACGTCGCCGAACTGACGGCGCTGGAGCGGCTGCTGACCGCCGTCGCCGCCGACGTGCCGCTGGAGATCCGCATGGACTCCCAGTACGCGATGAAGGCCGTCACCACCTGGCTGCCGGGCTGGAAGCGCAACGGCTGGAAGACGTCCGCGGGCAAGCCGGTCGCCAACCAGGAGCTGGTGGTCCGCATCGACGCGCTCCTCGACGGCCGGTCCGTGGAGTTCCGCTACGTGCCCGCCCACCAGGTCGACGGCGACCCGCTGAACGACTTCGCCGACCGCGCGGCCAGCCAGGCGGCCACGGTGCAGGAGGAGGCCGGCAGCGCGCTCGGCTCGCCGGAGCCGCCGGCGTCGCCCGACACCCCCAAGGCGTCCGCCCCGCGCAAGAAGGCGCCCCGCCGCACCGGCGGCGGAGCGTCCTCCCGCACCATCAAGGCGAAGTTCCCCGGCCGCTGCCCGTGCGGCCGCTCCTACGCGGCGGGCGAGTCCATCGCCAAGAACGCGCAGGGCTGGGGCCACCCGGAGTGCCGTACCGCCGACGCCTGATCAGGCGTCGAACGTGTAGTACTTCGTGTGGTCCAGCAGATCCGACGGGCGCACGTCGTTCCACGGCTTCATCGTCTCGTCCAGGTCGACCACGTCCGGTGTGCCGCCCGTCGGCACGTACCCCGCGCCCGGGTGCCGGCCCTGCCACTCGGCCCACAGCTTGTCGACGAAGGCGTGGTGCAGCCAGAACACCGGGTCGTTGGGGGAGACCCCGGTGCCCATCTGGCCGCCGACCCAGACGTGCACCCGGTTGTGCAGGTTGACCCCGCGCCAGCCCTCCAGGTTGTTGCGGAAGCCATCCGAGGCGCTGTTGTACGGCGCCATGTCGTACGTCGGCATGGACAGCACCGACTCCACCTCCGCGCGCGTGGGCAGCTCGCGCACCCCCGTGCCGAGCGAGCGGCGCAGGAACGTGCGGCCGTCCACCCGCACCGTGAGCGGCCAGTTGCCGGCGGACGCGGCGAACGGGCCGTCCGTGACCCGGCCGTCCGAGGCGCGCCCGGTGCCACCGAGGAAGTCCGGCGCCCACAGCGAGGCACGCACCGTGCGGTCGGTGCTCCAGTCCCAGTAGGGCAGCGCGACCGAGGAGTCCACGGACTGCAGCGCCTGCTCGAAGTCGAGCAGGAATCTGCGGTGCCAGGGCAGGAACGACGGGGAGCGGTGCCCGGTCCGCTCGCCGGTGTCCGTGTCGGACATGATGAACATGTTGTGGGTGCGGACGAACTCGTCGTAGCGCCCGTTGCGCTTGAGTTCGAGGACGGCGGCGACGAACCGCCGCTTCTCGTCGGCGGTCAGGGCGGCCTGGTTCTTGCGTACGGTCATGTGCGCGGTACTCCGGGGGTGCTTGCGGGGGGCGGTCAGTTGGCGGGGAACGGCAGCAGCGGAGCACCCTGCAACTCGTCCACCGCGGCACGGGCGGCGGCGCGCGGGGTGGGCACCGGGTCGTAGTGGCTGACGACGCTGATCCAGCTGCCGTCGGCGTTCCGCATCACGTGCAGCTGCACCCCGTCCACGAACACCGCGTAGCCGCCGCCGTGTTCGTGGTGGTGACCGCCTCCCATGGAGGGACGGCCCTGTATCCGGCGGCCCTTGTAGACCTCGTCGAAGGTGTCGCCGTCCATGGGGTGTTCGTGGCCGGCGGCCGAGGCGCCGGGTGCGACGAGGGTGGCGGCGGAGGCCGTCGCGGCGAGCGCGGCCGCCGTGGTGAGCGCGCGGCGGCGGGTGATGTCGGGCATGCGGGTCCTTGGGTCGGGGTGTTCTGGTGGTGACGACGCATGCCTATCGGGCCGCCGGAGGACAGGAGAAATCACCCGGATCCGGTTGGCTACGATCCGGACAATTGACTACATGTCGTACAGGGTTGAACGAAAACGATCTTGCTGTGACGGTGGTGCGCTCGACCCCGGAACGGGGAATTCCTTGCCGGGCGGCGCGGCTTTCCGGTGATCCTTCGCGGCCGCCGCGCGTCCGGGTGGCGCGGCTCACCGCGGCAAACTGGCGCGATCGGGGTGCCGCCCGCCCTGCTACCCTGCGTTGTCGATCGACCACGTCAGGTGACTGTCAGGGGTGTGTGCGTGAAGGTCGTCTGTGCCGGAGGCGGGCCCGCGGGCCTGTACCTCGCCATCCTGCTCAAGCTGCAGAACCCGTCCCACAACATCACCGTCCACGAGCGCAACCCCGAGGGCTCCACCTACGGATGGGGGGTGACGTACTGGCGCGGCCTCCTCGACCGGCTCCAGGCGTACGACCCCGTCACCGCGCGGGCCGTCGAGGAGAACTCCGTGCGCTGGAACGAGGGGGTTGCCCGGGTCGGTGAGCTGACGACCCGTCACAGTGGCGACGAGGGCTTCGGGATCGGCCGCCAGCGGCTGCTCGACCTGCTCGCCGGCCGGGCCCGCGGCCTCGGTGTGCGCCTGGAGTTCGAGAGCGAGATCACCGAACCACCCGCCGACGCGGACCTCGTGGTGGCGGCCGACGGCGTGCACAGCGCCCTGCGCACCCGTCACGCCGCGCACTTCGGCACCGAGACCGGCTCCGGCCGCAACCACTTCGTCTGGCTCGGCACCACCAAGGTCTTCGACGCGTTCACCTTCGCCTTCACCGAGACCGAGCACGGCTGGATCTGGGCCTACGGCTACGGCTACAGCGCCGAGCACAGCACCTGCGTCGTCGAGTGCTCCCCCGAGACCCTCACCGGCCTCGGGCTGGACCGCGCGGACCAGGGCGAGAGCCTCGCCCTGCTGGAGAAGCTCTTCGCCGGCGTCCTCGACGGCCACCCCCTGACCGGGCGCCCCGGAGCGACCTGGGGGACCTTCCGCACCCTCACCAACCGCACCTGGCACCACGGCAACGTGGTCCTGCTCGGCGACGCGGCCCACACCACCCACTACTCCATCGGCGCCGGCACCACCCTCGCGCTGGAGGACGCCATGTGCCTGGCCGGCGCCCTGCGCGAGCACCCCGGCCTGCCCCGGGCCCTGGACGCCTACCAGGCCCGGCGCCAGGGCGAACTGCTCTCCGCCCAGAGCGCTGCCCGCCACAGCGCCCAGTGGTACGAGAACCTGCCCCGCTACATCCACCTGCCCCCGCACCGCATGTTCGCCCTGCTCGGCCAGCGCCACTCGCCGCTGCTGCCGTACGTCCCGCCGCAGCTGTACTACGGCCTCGACAAGGCGGCCGGGCAGCTGGAGGTGCTGCGCCGGCTCAAGCGGTGGCTCGGCCCCCGCGCGGCCCGCGCCCTCCAGCAGGCGCGCTCCGCGTCCGACCGGCGCTAGGGCCTGTCTGACCGTTCCCGCCCGCGCGCGACGCCATGCCCGCACGCTCGGCGTACCGGCCCCGGACCCGCGTACGTCCGGTACGAGGGCCTGGGGCCGGTACGCCGAGAGCACGCACCTGACGCCGAGTGGCCGCCCTTCGGGCGACGACGCGCATGGTCAGACAGGACCTGGGCGCCCTCCCCCCACACCGCACGCCTGTTTCGAAGGAGTCCCGCCCATGGCCGTACCCGTCACCTTCGACCACGCCTCGACCGGCTACAGCCTGCAGCGCGCCTACTGGCTGGCCCGCGCGGCCGAACTGGCCTACAAGGACCGTGCCGCCATCGAGAAGCAGGCCGCCCGGTGGGGCTTCGACCAGGTCCGCCACCACGAGACCCGGTTCACCCCGCCCTTCCCGCTGCAGGACACCCAGGCCTGCACCCTGGCGAGCGACCGGATGATCGTCACGGCGTTCCGCGGCACCGAGCCCGGCCAGATCAAGGACTGGCTCTCCGACGCCACCACCCCGCCCGCGCCGGGCCCGGGCGGCAACGGCTATGTGCACCACGGCTTCGCCGAGGCCCTGGAGTCGGTCTACCCGGCCGTCTCCGGCGCCCTCGCCGAGCTGCGTACCGACGGGCAGAGCGTCTACTTCACCGGCCACAGCCTCGGCGGCGCCCTCGCCATGCTGGCCGGTGCCCGCCTGTACCTGGAGGCCCCGCACCTGGCCGCGGACGGCGTCTACACCTTCGGTCAGCCGCGCACCTGCGACCGGCTGCTCGCGGAGGCGTTCCACCAGGGCTTCGGCGGCCGCATGTACCGCTTCGTCAACAACAACGACGTCGTCCCCCAGTTGCCGCCCGAGCCCGCCTTCACCCATGTGCGGGCGCTGCGCTACATCGACTCCCAGGGCAGGCTGCACGAGAGCATGCCGATGTTCTCGGCCCTCGCCGACCGGGCCAGGGGGCTGACCGCCGACGCCTTCGCGCCCGCCTCCGACGGCATCCGCGACCACTTCATGAGCAACTACCTGACGGCGCTGGAGAGGAACCTGGGCTGAGCGTTCCCCCGGAAGGGGCGGACGGCGTCGGCGAATGACCATTCACTCGATAGGGTGAATGGTCATTCACCTCGCCCGCACCTCGTCCGCGGGAGCACCCGTGGACCGCCCCGTCCCGATACCCCGGCCGCCGGCCGGCCCGCTCCGGCTGGGGGAGCGGCCCACCATTCCCGTCCTGGCGTTCGGCGGCATCCTCATGGCGGTCATGCAGGCCGTGGTCGTCCCCCTGCTGCCGGACCTGCCCCGGCTCACCGGCGCCTCGGCGGCCACCGTGTCCTGGACGGTCACCGCCACCCTCCTCTCCGGCGCTGTCCTCACCCCGGTGCTCGGCCGAGCGGGGGACATGTACGGCAAACGCCGGGTGCTCACGGCCGCGCTGGCCCTGATGACCGTCGGCTCCGTGCTGTGCGCGCTGACCTCCGACATCGGCGTGCTCATCGCCGCCCGCGCCCTGCAGGCGCCGCCGCGTCCGTCGTCCCGCTGTCCATCAGCATCCTGCGCGACGAACTCCCGCCGCAGCGCCGGGGCTCCGCCGTGGCGCTGATGAGCTCCACCGTCGGCATCGGCGCCGCCCTCGGCCTGCCGCTCACCGCGCTGGTCGTGCAGTACGCCGACTGGCACACGATGTTCTGGCTGACCAGTGCCCTCGGCGCCCTCGGCGTCGCGGCGACCTGGTGGGCGGTCAGGGAGTCACCGGTGCGCGAGCCCAGCCGGCCCGACGTGCCCGGCGCGCTCGCGGCCTGCGCGGCCGGCCTGACCATCCCGGGCGACGCCTCCCCCGACGGCACCCGGCGCGTCCGCGGGGCCACCCGGGACGCGTGCGACGAGGCGATGGAGGGAGCATGAAGGGCGTGAGCACACCGCCCGGTGACCGTACGACCGCCCCCGCACGCCGCGACGCCACGGCCACCAAGGACGCCATCCTCAAGGCCGCCCGGTATCTCCTGGCCCGGCACGCGCACGCCGACATCACGCTGAAGGCCGTCGCCGACCGGGCCGGGGTGAGCCCCCCGCTGATCCTCAAGTACTTCGGCAACAAGGACGCCATGTTCGCCCGGGTGATGTCCTTCGACACCGACGCGGACGACCTGCTGGACGCGCCCCTGGCCGACCTGGGCCGGCACATGGCCCGACACGTCCTGGCCGGCCAGGACGAGCGGGGCGCCGACCCGCTGCAGCGCATCGCCTTCGCCCCGCTGCAGGGCGATCACGGCGACACCCTCCGCGCCAACTTCCGCGCCCAGGTGACCGAACGCCTCGCCGCCCGGCTCACCGGTCCCGACCCGGGCCTGCGTGCCGAGCTGGCCGTCGCCGCCCTCGCCGCCATCGTCGGCCTCGGCGTGATGTACGGCATCGCCCGCGGCCCGCATCTGCGCGCGGCCGGTATCGACGCCGTCGTGGACCGCTACGGGCCCGTCGTCCAGACGCAGTTGACCCCCGGCCGCTGAGGCGCCGGGGCGGATCCCGCCGCCCGGCGCACGCTCCCGGGGCGAGGTGGCGGCCCGCAGAGGCGGGCGCGCGACCCGGAGGGTCACGTTCCGCCGGGCGCCGCGCCGGGTGACAGACTGGCGCCATGGACGAACGTGTGATGGGCAGGTCTGATCAGTGGGCATCGGTGGTCGGTCTCGGCACGTGGCAGCTGGGCGCCGACTGGGGTGACGTCGACGACAAGGAGGCGGAGGCCGTCCTGGAGGCGGCGGCCGAGTCCGGGGTCACCTTCCTCGACACCGCGGACGTCTACGGCGACGGGCGCAGCGAGGAGACCATCGCCACGTTCCTGCGCAGCAGGCCCGATCTCCATGTGCTGGTCGCCACCAAGATGGGCCGCCGGGCCGAGCAGGTCCCCGAGAACTACGTGCTCGACAACTTCCGCGCCTGGAACGACCGTTCGCGCCGCAACCTCGGCGTCGACCGGGTCGACCTGGTGCAGCTGCACTGCCCGCCCACCGCGGTCTACTCCTCCGACGCGGTGTACGACGCCCTGGACACCCTGGTCGAGGAGGAGCGCATCGCCGCGTACGGGGTGAGCGTGGAGACCTGCGCGCAGGCGCTGACCGCGATCGCCCGGCCGCACGTGGCGAGCGTGCAGATCATCCTCAACCCGTTCCGCATGAAGCCCCTGCGCGAGGTGCTGCCCGCCGCCCGCGAGGCCGGTGTCGGCGTCATCGCGCGCGTGCCGCTCGCCTCCGGGCTGCTGTCCGGCAAGTACACGAAGGACACGGTCTTCGCCGAGAACGACCACCGCACCTTCAACCGCCACGGCGAGGCCTTCGACCAGGGCGAGACCTTCTCCGGCGTCGACTACGCCACGGGCGTCGAGGCGGCCGCCGAGTTCGCGGCCCTCGCGCCGGAGGGCTACACCCCGGCCCAGCTGGCGCTGCGCTGGATCATCGAGCAGGACGGCGTCACCACGGTGATCCCCGGTGCCAGGAACCCGCGGCAGGCCCGCGCCAACGCGGCCGCCGCCAAGTTGCCGCCGCTGCCGCCGCAGACCTTCACCGCGATCCGGGAGCTGTACGACCGGCGCATCAAGGACCAGGTCGAACACCGCTGGTAGCGGTCGCGGCGCACACCGTTTGAACGGCCGGGCGGACGGTTACACGCACCGCATGAGTCAGGACGGGCTGCGCCGGGGGCGGAACGAGACCGAGGAGGAGCGGGCCGACCGGATGTGGGGCGAACTCATCCAGGAGGTCCGCGTCGCCCAGACGGGCGTGCAGATCCTCTTCGGCTTCCTGCTGACCGTCGTCTTCCAGCCGAAGTTCGCCCGGCTTCCCGACACCGACCAGACCATCTACATCGTCACCGTGATCCTCGGCGCCTGCACCACCGGCGCCCTCATCGGTCCGGTGTCCCTGCACCGCCTGGTCGCCGGCCGGAAGGTCAAGCCCGAGGCGGTGCGGCTCGCCTCCCGGATGACCTTCGTCGGCCTCCTCATGCTGCTCGCCACCATGACGTGCGCCCTGCTGCTCGTGCTGCGCGTGGCCACCGGTGACAGCTACCTCGCATGGCTGGTCGCGGCCGTCGTCGCTTGGTACCTCCTGTGCTGGTACGGCCTGCCCCTGTGGGCCCGCCACCGGCACACCCGCCCGCCGGCCGACCACTAGGGCCTGTCTGACGATTCCCGTCTGCCGCGCGAGCGACGACGCGCATGGTCAGACAGGCCCTGGCCGCCTCGGCCGGAGCCGTTGTAAAGGAAACCTTGACGCCCTGGAGCTGTAAAGGCATCCTTTACGTGTGACGGACGCTTCGAAGAGCCTTTCCTCCCTCAGTGCCCTGCTGGCCGAACAGGCCTCGGTCCTGGCCGGGGCCCTGGGCAGCCCGCTGACCCCGCCCGCCTATCTCGACCTGGTGCGACGCGCCCGGGGCGTGGACGAGGTGGCGGAGCAGGTGCTCAAGCTGTGCGTGCAGCAGAGCCGGGACGCCGGTCACACCTGGCAGGAGATCGGGGACCTGCTCGGAGTCACCCGCCAGGCCGCGTTCCAGCGGTTCGGCAAGCCCATCGATCCCCGAACGGGAGAACCCATGGACAAGACAGTGCACATGACCGACGCCGCCGAGCGGGCCGTCGAGATCGTCACGGACGTGCTCGAGGGACGCATGGACCGGGCGAGGCGGTCCTTCAACGCCCAGGTCCTGGAGGCGTTCACCGACGAGGTGCGGGGCAGCGGCATGGCCACGGTCGCCGGCATGGTGGGCGCCTTCGAGGGCTTCGGCGAGGCCGAGCCGTTCGTCCGGCGCATCGGCGACCACACCGTCGTCGACGTCCCGCTGTGCTACGAGGCCGGAGACATGAAGGCCAGGGTCGCGTTCGACACCGACGAGAAGGTGGCGGGCCTCTTCATCCTGCCCCCCGAGACCCCGTGACCCCCGCGGCGTAGACGGCCTGCCCGGCTCGTCGCCGTCCACGCCGTGGACGGCGCTCGTGCCGCCCGAGGCGTGGCTCGCCGGCTGCGTCTTCGGCAACGTGACCGGGCTCATCGCCTGTCCGAGGTTCGGCCGGAGCGAGGACCGTCAGGTGCTCAGCCCGCCGAGAGGATGTCCGCCAACAGCTCGTCCACCCGGACGCGTTCGCTCCCGGCCGGGACGACCCGGTGGGTCTCGCGCAGGAACGAGGCGATCGCCGGCGCCCAGGCGAACACCACCGCGTGGTGCCTGCTGCCGTCCGGCCGGACGTCGCCGAGGAACTCCATGCGCAGTTCGTTCCACATCCCGGTGGCGGCCGGACGCAGGCGCACGTCACCCACGCCGACCGGCTTGTCGAGCCCGTCGGAGAGCATCTCCCGGTCCAGCCGCCAGCTGGCCAGCACATGGCCGTCGTGGCCGAAGACGGCCGTCACGGCGAACGGGTCGTCGGCGTCGTAGCTGAGATGGGCGAGGACGGGACACCGGTCGGTGCCCTGCGCGCGGAGCTGGACCACCAGGGTCTTGTGCACGAACGACTTCATGCGAGGGCCTCCGGGAACGATCGGTGTAGGCCCTCTAGTACCCCCGGTTCGCCCGTGTTGCTCACCCGTTCGAATGATTCCCGTGCGGACCCCGCAGCGCCGCCAGGCAGGAGCCGATGGCCTGCTGGAGTTCCTCGAGCCGCTGGACCATGTCGTCCTCGTAGAAGTCCTGGGCGTCGTCGAAGGTCAGCTCCTCGAAGGCCCTGGTCGCCTTCTGCAGGCTGCTGTAGAACTTCGTCCGCCGTTCCTGGACGCGCAGTTCGGGGTCGGCCTCCACCGCCTCGGCGACGAGCGACTTCATGGTGTCGTAGGCGTCGGTCGCCCACTCGCCGGTGTCCTCGCCGTCCTCCAGCTCGTCGATCAGCGACAGATGGCGTTCGGCCTCCTCGCGCAGGTCGGAGGGTGCCTCGACGGTCTGCCCGGCCGGAGTCCTGATCTGCCCGGACTCGGCGATCTGGCGGACGTAGCCGATCCGGTCGGCGGCCCGGCTCTGGCTCGCCACGGCCTTCTTCAGGTCGTCGGTCCGTACGACGTCCCGGGCCAGCTCCGCCTGCAGGCCGGCGTCCTCCCTGACCCGGTCCAGCAGGGCGGCGCGGGCCGCGCGGGCGGTGGCGGGGTCGGCGAGGATCGCGGCGCGCAGCGCGGTGGGGTTCTCGGCGACCTCCAGCGCCTTGGTGGGGCGGATGCCCTCGGCCTCGGCGGCCTGGGCGATCGCGGTGCCCCGCTCGGAGGCGGCGCTGTTGCGCGAGGCGTAGTAGCTCAGCCACGCGTCCGCGTCCGGGAGTTCCACCTCCTGGCCCGGCAGCAGCGCCTCCAGGTGCGGGACGAGACCGTCGTCCGCGGCCCGGTCCCAGGCCCTGTAGTAGCGCATCACCCGCTCCGCGGAGCAGCCCGCCAGCTCCGCGAACTCCTTCGCCGACACCTTCGGCGTCTCACCGGCGGTCTGCCCGCCCGGCCGCACGCTGCGCGCCACCATCAGCGCGAAGGCCCAACCGCCGGTGCGCGCGTAGACGCCGAACTCGCGGGCGTCGCGCGCCACGAGGTCGGACAGCGGGGGCGCGGCCGGGGCGGACGGATCGGACGACGGCTCGATGACCAGGGTCACGGATGACTCTCCTGCGGGAACGGCTGGGGAGGACCGCACCCGGGGCCGGGTGCGGACAGGAAGCCTATATGGACCCATTGACCATGCTTTGAGGCGCCCGTGTCCGTACCGGCCGTGCGGGCCCGCGCACCGCCTCAGCCGAACGCCTTCCGCAGCGCGGGCAGCAGGGTCTTCGTCGACCAGTCGAGGAACTCCGGCTGGGTGTCCCCGCCGATCTGGACCAGGGCGACCTCCCCGAAGCCGGCCTCGGCGTAGGGTCGTACGGCCTCGACGAAGGCGTCCGGGTCGTCGCCGCACGGGACGGCGGAGGCGACGTCGTCGGTGGTGACGAACTGCGTCGCCGACTCGAAGGAGTCCGGGTGCGGCAGCTCGGCGTTCACCTTCCAGCCCAGTCCGAACCAGCGGAACTGGGCGTGGGCCCGCTCGACCGCCGTGTCCCGGTCGGGGCCGTAGCTCACCGGCAGCTGGCCGACCCGGGGCTTGCCGCTGCCGCCGTGCCGGTCGAAGGCCTCCAGCAGGCCCGCCTTCGGCTCGGTCGCGATCACCAGGTCGGCGAGGTGCCCGGCGAGCTTGCAGGACTGCTCGCCGGAGACGGCGATGCCGATGGGCGGCGCCTGCTCCGGGAGGTCCCACAGCCGGGCCGACTCCACGTCGTAGTGCGGTCCGTGGTGGGTGACGTGGCCGCCCCGGAACAGGGCGCGGATGATCTCCACGGCCTCCTCCAGCATCTCGTGGCGCACGTCCACCGGCGGCCAGCCGCCGCCCACGACGTGCTCGTTGAGGTTCTCGCCGGCGCCCAGCCCCAGCCGGAACCTGCCCTCGGACAGCAGCTGCACGGTGGCCGCCTTCTGCGCCACCACGGCGGGGTGGTAGCGCAGGATGGGGCAGGTGACGTAGGTCATCAGCGGGATCCGCTTGGTGGCCTGGGCGGCGGCGCCCAGCACGCTCCACGCGTACGAGGAGTGGCCCTGCGAGCGCAGCCACGGAAAGTAGTGGTCCGAGATCACCGAGAAGTCGAATCCGGCGTCCTCGGCGCGCACCAGGTGGTCCACCAGGTCCCGGGGACCGGCCTGCTCGGTCATCATCGTGTATCCGATTTGCACCATACGGGGCGAGTCCCCGGGCCCGCGTGCGGAAAACGGACGCGGGGCGGGGTCAGTGCCCCGGCTCGCGGAAGGTCTTCAGGAAGGTGGCGAGCGCCAGCCGGTTCGCGGCGTCGTCCCAGCTCGCGGCCGGGGTGGTGAAGCGCAGGGAGAAGCCCCGGCGGCCGCCGAGCAGGAAGCCGCGGCCGAAGGTGTGCACGCGGCCGTCCCCCGACCCGGCCAGCCACTCCAGGTCGGCGGCCGAGTGCCCCCGGTAGGTGGTGGCCCGTACGGTGCCGACGCGCTGGTAGCCGGGGAGGCGCCGCAGGCCCGGCTCGACGTCGTCGCGCCAGACGGCGACCGGATCGGGGCCCACGCGCTCGCTGTAGGTGACGGCGAGGGTGGGGGAGGCGCCGTCCGTGCCGAAGGTGACGCGGTAGGCGAGACCGCTCACGCGGGAGGTGGTCAGCCGCTTCCAGCCGCCGGGTAGCGCCACCGAGAATCCCTCCGGCGCGGCGTACGTGCGGTAGCCGGCCGGCAGGGCGGGGGAGCCGGAGGCGCTCGGCGTGGGGGTGCCGCCGCCCGTGTGGCGGCCGGTGGGGTTCGCCGGTGCGGCGGCTCGGGGCGGCTTGGGCGCCGTGCCGGTGCCGGGCAGGAGGTGGGTCGCGGCGAGCACCCCGAGGGCGATGGTGCCGACGGCCAGCGCGGTACCGGCGGCCAGCGCCCAGCGGCCGCGCCCGGGGAGTGCCGCCCGCACGCCCGCGGACGCGCCGCGCGGTCGCGGCACCGGCTCCCCGTCCGCGCCGCTCCCCTCGTCCAGGGTCCGGAGCAGGGCCGCGCGGACCACGGGCCGGGTCAGCCGCTCCCGTGAGTTCTTGCGCAGCAGACCCTGCACGGCCGGGGTGAGCGGGCCGGCCCGCAGCGGGGTGCGCAGCGGCAGCCGGTCCAGCGCGTTCATCGTGACGTCGGGGCGGCCGCGGTCCCGGAACGGCGGCCTCCCCTCGACCATGGTGTAGAGCAGCGCGCCCAGCGCCCACAGGTCGGCGGCCGGCCCGATGCGCTCGTCGCGCGCCTGTTCCGGCGAGGCGTACGACGGTGCCGTGAGCCGCGGCGCGAGGGTCGCGCCCGCGAGTCCGAACCCGGTGACGACGACCGGACCGCCGTCCCGCACGAAGACCTGGCCCGGGCTCAGCTCGCCGTGGGTGATGCCCTCGTCGTGCGCGGCCTGGAGCACGTCGAGCAGTTCCAGGCCGGTCCGTGCCGCCCGCACCGCGTCGAACGAGCCCTCCTGTTCGAGCAGCCGGCTCAGGGGCGTGCCCGCGATCAGGTCGACGACCGTCCACAGGGTGCCGTCTTCCACCACGGCGTCGACGACCTCGGCGACCTGGCCGGGGCACAGCAGCCGCATGGTCTCGGAGGTGCGCACGACCCGGGCCGTGACCCGGCGCGCCGTGTCCTCGGCGGCGGGCTCCGGAAGGGTGGTCTGCGCCACCATGCGCGGCTGCCGTGCCGTGACGTCCTCGGCGTACCACCAGAGGCGGTTCGTCTCGCGCGTGAAGACGTCCAGGAGCCGGTACCGTCCGGCGATCAACCCGTGTGCGGAGACATGCGCCTTGACCATGGTCATCCCTCGCTGAAACCCCTGTTTTCGTGTCTTCCAGAGGTACGCGGGGCGCGCGGGGGTGCGTTCAAAGAATCCTCAACTCGCGCCCCCTCCTGCCTTTTATTCAATTCTTCGAAAGGGCTTGCGAGTTTGGGATGGGTGTACCCGGCGACGCTTCCGCCTGCGGGTAACCGAGGGTAATGTCACCGCAGCCCAAACCGGTCGGCCCAGCCGATCAGTTCCCCGGGGGTCGTGTTGCCCCCGCACACCACCAGGCCGAGCCGGGCGCCGGCGCCGACCCGGGCCGCCACCTCCCGGGCCGCGGGGAGCAGGCAGCCCGCGGCCGGCTCGGCCCACAGCTTGGCGTGCTCGGCGAGTTCCAGGCAGCCCCGCACGGCGTCCCGGTCCGGCACCACCAGCACCTCCTCGACGAGCGCCGACACGTGTTCGTAGGTCGACCTCGACACCGCGGGCGGGCTGAGCGTGGTGACCAGCGACGTCAGCGGCACCTGGACCGGCCCGCCCGCCCGCAGCGCCGCGGACATGGACTCGGCGCCTTCCGTCTCCACGCCCCAGACCCGCACCCCGGGGCGCCGGGCCCGCAGCGCCGCCGCGACCCCGGCGATCAGCCCGCCGCCCCCGATGCTGACGACGACGTCCGTCAGCCCGTCGTCCGCGTCCTCGGCCAGCTCCAGCCCGACCGTGCCCTGCCCCGCGATCACCACCGGGTCGTCGAACGGGTGGACCAGGGTCAGCCCCTCGTCCCTGAGCCGGGTCACCAGCCGGAAGGCGCTGTCCATGCCGTCGGTCAGCCGCACGGACGCCCCGGCCTCCCGCGCGAGCGCGACGGAGCGCGCGGGCGCGGTACGGGGCATCACCACCGTCGCCTTCACGTCGAGGGCCGCCGCCATCACCGCGAGCGCGATCCCGTGGTTGCCGCCGCTGACCGCCACCACGCCCGCCGCCCGCTCGGCCCCGCTCAGCGACAGCAGCTTCGCCGTGGCCCCGCGGGCCTTGAACGAACCGGTGCGCTGGAGCAGTTCGAGCTTGGCGGTGACCGGGACGCCGAGCAGTGCGCCGAGTCCGGGGCTCGGCACGGTCGGCGTCCGCACGACGTGTCCGGCGATCCGCCGGGCGGCGGCTTCGATGTCCGAGATGCCGATCAAGGTGGTTCACCCTTCCGGCGCGGGGGTGGGAACCGCGCCGTCCGCACCCTGACCCGCGGGTTCCCGCGAGGTCAACACCGTTTCCCGGGACGGCTACAGCTCGCGGCCCACCAGGGACTCCACGAGCGTGCACAGGTCCGCGGCGGCCCCGGCGGCCAGCGGCGCCCCCGCGAGCAGTTCGCGCGCGGCCCGGGTGTGCGCGCGGGCCTCGGCCAGCGCCGCCGTACGGCCGCCCGCCTCCTCGATCAGCCCGGCCGCCTCCTCGGCCCGCCCGGGGGAGCCGAGCAGCGCGGACAGCCTGGGCCCCGCGGGGGAGCCGAGCGCGACGAGCACCGGGTACGTCTTCCTGCCCTCGCGCAGATCGCCGCCCACGGGCTTGCCGGTGACCGCCGGGTCGCCCCAGACGCCCAGCACGTCGTCGACGAGTTGGAAGGCGATCCCGAGCCGCCGCCCGGCCCGGTCCAGCGCGTGGACGGTGGCCTCGGGCGCCCCGCCGAGCGCGGCGCCGAGGGCCCCGGCGCAGCCCAGCAGGGCGCCGGTCTTGCCCTCCGCCATCCTCAGGTACTCCGCCTCCGTCACCCGCCGCGGACCGCTCGGCGGGCGGTCGGCGAAGAGCAGGTCGTCGGCCTGTCCGCGCACCAGGTCCGCGAGGGCCGCCGAGAGCAGCCGCACGGCTCCGGGGCCGCCGGGCGCGGCGGCCAGGGTGTCCACCGCCAGCGCGAACAGCGCGTCCCCGGCGAGCACCGCGGGGCCCGTGCCGTACGCCTGCCACACCGCGGGCCTGCGGCGCCGGGTGGTGTCGCCGTCCATGATGTCGTCGTGCAGCAGCGAGAAGGCGTGCACCAGCTCCACCGCGACCGCCGCCGGCACACCGGCCCGGCCGTCGGCGCCCGCGGCCTCGGCGCCGAGCACGGCCAGCGCCTGCCGTACGCCCTTGCCGCCCGGCGCGGTGGCGGGCGCCCCGCCGACCTCGCACCAGCCGAAGGAGTACGCGGCCATCTCGGCCACCCACGGGTGCAGCCGGTCCACGGCCTCCGTGAGCGCGGGCCGCACCAGGTCCCGGCAGCGGGCGAGGACCTGGCCGGGCGCCCGCAGCGGCGAGGTGAGGGGCGTCATCGCGCGACCTCCGTGCCAAGGCCCAGTTCCCGCTGGGCCCGCGTCACCATCTCCCGCGCGTGCCGCAGCCCGCCGCGCTCCAGGATCCGGGCCAGGTCGGCGAGTTCGGCCGCGGTCTCGGCGCGGTCGCGGCCGAGCCGGGCGAGGGACTTGGCGAGGCCCAGCCGCGACAGGGCCTCGCCGCGCGGCTCGCTCATCGCGCGGAACTCCTCGAGCGCCAGCTCGTACAGGTCCCGGGCCTCGGCGTACCGGCCGGCCCGGTACAGGACGTTGCCGCGCATCTTGTGGTTGTACGCGAGCGCGCTGGAGAGGTTCATCGCCCGGCAGCTCGCCTCCGCCCGGGACAGCAGCTCCAGCGCCCGTTCCGTGTCCTTGTCGCGGACCGAGACGATGTCGGCGAGCCCGCGCAGCGCCCAGGCGTGCCCGCGCCGGTCCTCGGCCCGCTCGGCTATCTCCGCCGCCTCCTCGAACAGCGCGTACGCCGTGTCGTGGTCCCCGGTGTTGCGGTGCATCTGCGCGATGCCCTCCAGCGCCCACACCGTGTGCCGGGCCTCCCCGCGCCGGCGGGCCTCGGCGAGCAGCTGCTCGTGCAGCCGGCCGACCGCCGCGTAGTCGCCCTGGATCCGGCCCGTCTCGGCGAGACCCGCGAGCGAGTAGCCCCGGACCACGACGTCCCCGCCCCGCTCGCCGAGTTCGGCCGCGAGCCCGAGCAGCCGCCAGGCCAGCGGGAACGCCCCGCGCTGCCGGGCGAGGGTGCCGCCGCTCCAGAGCGCCCAGGCCATGGCCGCGGTGTCCCCGGCCTCGCGGGCGGCGCGGTAACTCGCCTTCCAGGCCCGGTCGGCGTCCCGTACGTGCCCGAGCCGCCGGTGCGCCTCGGCGGCGGCGAGCCCGCAGCGCGCCGCCTCCTCGGGGTGGCCGGAGCGCTCGGCCTCGCGGAGCCGCTCGGTGGCCTCGGCCAGCACGTCGACCAGCGAGGAGTTCACGGACAGTGTGGTCAGGGCGCCCTGGTACTCCGGGGCGAAAGCCTTGCCGTACATGCGTACCCTTCTATACACGAAGCGTATACATAGCGTGTATAGTATCTCGGAAAAAGAGCCCCGGTCCGGACGGCCGGGGCTCATCGGTCTGTTGAGGATCAAGACGCGGGCGCGGCGACGGGGGTTGCCCGCGCCGACCGGCTCACATGTGAAGGTTCAGTGCTGCTGCGGCCTCTGCGGTGTCAGCTCGCTCGGCCGCACCACGACGAACCCCTCGCCCTGGAGCATCAGCTGCACGGCCTCCCCGGAGCCGCCGCGCAGCATCGAGCCGATGGACTGGGAGCGGTGCAGCGAGGTCTGCAGGTGCGCGGTCCAGCCGACCACCGCGTCCGTGTCGACGTACACCGGGGACTGCGCCGACACCGGTATGACCAGCGGGTTGCCCTCGCACACCAGACCCAGCCGGCCGTGCCCGCTGAACACGCTGTTGAACAGGCCGCCGCCGGCGATGCCCGAGCCCTTCACCGTCTTGATCTCGTACGACAACGAGGCGTCGAAACACAGCACGTTGCGGCCGTTCACGGTGAACAGGTCGCCGGGCTCGACATCGACGACGAAGCAGTTCTGCGCCTCGTGCGCGAACCAGGCCTCGCCCTGCCCCCGCACCGCCATGAGGGGCAGCCCCTCTCCCGTGACCGCACGCTTCAGCATGCCGCCGACGCCCTGCCCCTTGCGCTCGAACCCCAGGCTGCCGCGGTAGGCGACCATCGCGCCCTGGCGCGCGTACATCTCGCCGTTCACCGCGTACCTGATGCACTTGGCGTTCTCGACGGTCATGCCCGGCTCCGCGGCCGGGCGCACCACGTGCTCACCGGAGAAAAGATCACCCTTCATGCGGGGCATGGTGTCCCGGAGGGCCTGGTTCCGCCAAGATCGCGGAGCGATTCCGTTCAGCCGCCGAACAACTGCGCCCAGTACGTGCCCGCCCGGCCGCCCCCCGTGAAGCCGATGCCGATGTGGGTGAACTCCCGTCGGAGGATGTTGGCGCGGTGCCCGGGGCTGTCCATCCAGCCGGTCACTACCTAGGCGGGGGAGCGCTGCCCGCAGGCGATGTTCTCGCCGACCGTGCGCCGCGAGGAGCCCGCCGCCGGGGGCGCGGCAGCGCGCGTGAGCGCTCCGCGCCCCCTACTCCTTGGCAACGGCGCCCGCGTCCGGGTGCCCCTCGACGGCCGGGCCCCTGCTCTTTGGTGCCCAGCGGCCGTGTCCTGGTGCCGTTCGACGGTCGCCGCGCCTTTGCCCTTCGGTCCCCTGCGGCCGTGCCGCTGGTGCCGCCGGTGCCGTTTGACGGCCGTCGCGCCTCTACCCCTTTGCCCCGGCGCCCGCGTCCTCGTTTCGCTCGGCGGTCGCCGTGTTCCGCGGCGTCTTGGCCTGCTTGCCGCAGAACGCCGACTCCAGTGTTCCCGCCAGCGCGTTGAGCACGGTGCCGTTGTTCGACGTGGTGGCGACGGCCGTCAGGCTCCGGCTTCCGTCCTTCGCGGAGAACGCGTAGGTGTAGTAGCCCTGTACGGCACCGGTGTGCCCGTAGACCGAGACCCCGCAGGACAGATCGCGGCGCCGCAGCCCGAGCCCGTAGGCCGTGGTGCTGTTCACCGGCGTCCACCGCTCCATCTCGCCGAGCCGCGCGGTGGACAGCAGCCTGCCGCCGGCCAGCGCGCCGAAGAACACGTCCAGGTCCCGCGCGCTGGAGATGATGGCGCCCGCGCTCTGCGCCCACGACACGGTCTGATCGGTCGCGTCGACGAGCGGGTCGCCCGCCCGGTCGGGGGTGAGGTAGCCGCGGGCGTGGGGGCCCGGGATCCGGGTGTCGGGGTGGACGTAGAACGTGTCGCGCAGCCCCAGCGGCTTGAAGATGCGGTTCTCGTACTCGGTCCGCACCGAGTGGCCCGTGAGCTTCTCGATGAGCATGCCGGCGACGACGAAGTTGGTGTTGGAGTACGAGTAGGCGGCGCCGGGCTCGTTGGTGCGCGGTTTCTTCAGGGACAGGGCGACCAACTGGCGGTAGGTGAAGACCTTGTCGCGCACGGCCTCGAAGCCGGACACGCTGTCGGCGAACAGGTCGTCGGTGTAGTCGTACAGGCCGCTGCGGTGGCTCAGCACCTGGCGGACCGTGATCCGGTCGTCGGGCAGCAGCCCGGGCAGATAGCGGTTGACCGGGGCGTCGAGCGCCAGCCGGTGTTCGTCGGCGAGTTGCAGCAGGACGACGGCCGAGAAGGTCTTGGTGACGCTGCCGACGCGGAACCGGTCCTCGGCGGCCATGGGCCGCCCGGTGGTCCGGTCGGCGAGTCCGCTCGTGAACCGGTACGTGCTGCCCCGGTCGTCGATCCTGGCCAGCGCCCCCGGTGCGCCCTGGGCCACCACCGACCTGAGCACCGCGGCCACGCCCGAGGGGTCCGGCGCCGGGAGCTCCGCTGCCGCCGGGGACTTCGGCTCCCCGGTCGCGGCCCGCGCCGGCACCGCGAGGAGCGACAGCACCACCGCTCCGAGGACCGCACCCCTGTTCACCCTGGCTGAGACCATCCGGCACCCACTCCCATCGAGACGACTGTTGATGCGATATCGGTCACATTCCGGCCTGGGAACCTAGGGGATGGCAGCGGCGTCTCCACAGCCGACACACAGTTGGTCATACAGCGATCACTCTCTGGCGCCCATTTGCAAAGGATTGCCATAGAAGGTCGCGAAATGGATCATTCCGTCTTTACGTGCACATGACTGATCCGTAAGGGTGACTTCTCGGGGCCCGACCAGCCCCCTTGGCGTCCAACCACGCCATGCCTCAGGGCGGTTGACGATCCGACCGCCTTCGAACGAAGGAACCCTGATCAGATTGCGTAGACCGCACATACGTTCCCTGGCCGTCGCCGTCGCGGTGACGACGGCCGCCACGGGCCTGGCCGGCACTGCCTTCGCGGGACCTTCCGCCACGGGGGCGGACCGGTCCGCCGTGTCCTCCGCCACGAACACCGCCGCGGTGGTGGAGGCGGCGCGCACCGCGGCCTTCGCCCACGCCTCGGCCTCCGGGGTCTCCCAGGGCGACGAACTCCACGCCCAGGACGTCATGCTGGACCCCGAGGGCGCCCGGCACGTCCGCTTCGTCCGCACCCACGACGGCATGCCCGTGCTCGGCGGTGACCTCGTGGTCCACCTCGACCACAAGCTCGCCTACACCGGCGTGACCAGCGCGTCCGACCGCGCCGTCAAGCCGGCCGCCACCAAGGCCAAGCTGACCGCCGGTCAGGCCGCCGCCAAGGCGGCCCAGGCCGCGAAGGGCGAGGCGGGCAGCGCCCAGCTCGTCGTCGACGCGCGCGGCGGTGCCTCCGCGCTCGCCTACCAGGTGACCGTGACCGACGAGAACGGCACGAACACCGTCGTCGTCGACGCCGTCACCGGCAAGGTGCGCAGCAACACCCCCGACAGCGATGAGTTCCTGTCGCCGAAACTGCTCGACGCCCTGCACCAGCGCGGCGAGACGATCGACCCGGCCACCGGCACCGCCGCCACCCCGGCCGCCGGCCTGCTCGGCGCGGGCGCCTCCGCCGCCACGAGCTACCCGTCGGCCGCCAAGGGCACCGGCAAGACCCTCTTCGTGGGCAGCGTCGGCCTCACCACGACGCAGACCTCGCGCGGCCACTACCAGCTCGCGGACCCGAGCCGGTACGGCACCGAGACGCGGGACGCCAAGGGCAAGATGACGGAGAACTTCGGCACGGGCACGAAGTTCACCGGCACCACCAACGTGTGGGGCAACGGCGCGACCTCCAACCGGGCCAGCGCCGCCGCCGACGCCCAGTACGGCATCACCGAGACCCTGGACTTCTACAAGAAGACCTTCAACCGCAAGGGCATCGCCAACAACAGCAAGGCGGCCCACGGTCTGGTGCACTGGGGCAACAAGGTCGCCAACGCGTTCTGGGACCCGACCTGCAACTGCATGCTGTACGGCGACGGCGACGGCAAGACCTTCAAGAAGCCGCTCGTCGTGCTCGACGTCACCGGTCACGAGCTGACCCACGGCGTGGTGGACGCCACGGCCAAGCTGCAGCCGACCTACGTCGACGCGGACGGCAACCAGTACGGCGAGCCGGGCGCGCTGAACGAGTCCCTCGCGGACATCTTCGGCTCCAACGTCGAGTTCTTCGCGAACAACAAGAAGGACACCCCCGACTACCTCATCGGCGAGAAGCTGGGCCTCGCGCAGAAGTTCCTGCGCCGCCTGGACCACCCCTCGCTCGACAAGCTCGAGGGCACGATCGACTACTGGTCGCCGGACACCTACTACACCGAGGTGCACGCCGGTTCCGGTGTCTCGTCGCACGCCTACTACCTCCTCGCGGAGGGCAGCGGCAAGAAGACGATCAACGGCGTCGCGTACGACTCGCCGACCTACAACAAGTCCACGGTCAAGGGCATCGGCCGCACCAAGGCGACCGCCATCTTCTACCGTGCGCTGACCCGCTACATGGTCTCCACCACCGACTTCCACGACGCGCGCACCGCGACGCTGAAGGCGGCCAAGGACCTGTACGGCGCGAACAGCACCGAGTACAAGACGGTCGACAAGGCGTGGGCCGCGGTCAACGTCACCGCCGCCAACACGCCGGCCGCCCGCCACTGACGGACGGCAGCAGCACACCGCACCACCGGATGCCCCGCCCCGCGCGGGGCATCCGCATGTCCGCGGCCGCGCACGCGGACCGACTCCCCCCGCGCCAAAGGGACGTGGACACCGCACACGGCGGCGGTGGCACGGACACCGATCTGCGAAACTGGTGTGCGCGCTGTTCGGCGACCACCGCACGGCGGCCGTGGAACCCGGCGGGGACGCCGGCTTCGCCGCCACCGCCGGAGCCGTGCGCGAACGGCCGTACCTGCCCGTGGTGAGCCCGCGACCGGCCGGCTGGAGGAGCGGATGTCACCGGACGACCTCGGCGGGACCCCTCGCCGGAACCCGACCGACGTGCGGATCCGCGGCACGGGCGGGACCATGACCTCAGTGGGATACGCAGGCATGCCCCGGAGGGTCCGCATGCGGCCCGGCGGATCCGTCACACTCCGGGACCTCGCCCCGTGAACGGCCGGCTCGGGCGCGCCTGCCGCGTCGCCGCCGCCTTGCTGACCGCCGTCGCCTGCCACGCGGGACCCACCCGGAGCCAGTCCGGGCCCGCCCGTGCGGCCGTCACCCTGCCCCCCGCCGCCACCCGGCCCACCGGCGTGGTCACCTGGGGCGCGAGCGCCGACCGCATGGCGGAGGGGGCGGCCGGCCAGGGCTACCGGATGGTCGTGCACACCAGCGTCGGCGGCAGCGCCCCGCGGGTCCGCCTCACCAACGCCTTCGGCGACCGGCCGCTCACCCTGGACAGCGTCTACGCGGGCCTGCGCCGCGCCGGCGCCGCACTGCGCCCCGGCAGCAACCACCGCCTGACCTTCGGCGGCGCCCGCACGGTGACCGTCCCGGCGGGCGCCGTGGCCTGGAGCGACCCGCTGCCCGGCAGGCTGCCCGCCGGTTCCGACCTCGTCGTCAGCCTGCACACCCCGAACGCGGCCGGCCCCGCCACCGGCCACTGGACGGCGATGCAGACCTCGTACACCGGCCAGGGCGACCACACCGCCGACGAGAGCGCCACCCACTGGACGGGGACCACCGGCGCCTGGTGGTACCTCGACGCCGTCGCCGTACGGCCGGCCCGTCCGGCCACCGGCGCCGTGGCCGCGCTCGGCGACTCCCTCACCGACGGCCGGCAATCCACCCCCGACCTGAACCACCGTTGGACCGACTACCTCGCCCGCCGGCTGCACACGGCCCGCACCGCCGTCGAGGGCGTGGCCGACGAGGGCATCTCGGGCAACCAGGTGCTCGCCGACGGCGGCGGCCAGAGCGCCCTGCACCGGCTGGACCGGGACGTGCTGTCCCAGCCCGGCGTCCGCACGGTCTTCCTCTTCGAGGGCGTCAACGACCTCAAGGCCCGTACCGGCGTCACCGCCGCCGATCTGATCGCCGGCTACCGGGAGATCGTGCGGCGGGCGCACGCGGCCCACAAGTGCGTGGTCGCCGCCACCGTAGGACCGTTCAAGGGCTGGCCGGAATGGGACCCGGCCGCCGAGGCCGTGCGCCGGCAGGTGAACCATTACATCCGTACCAGCGGGGAGTTCGACGCTGTCACCGACTTCGACCGCACCCTGCGCAGCCCCTACGACCCCGAACGGGTGCTGCCGTCCTTCGACGGCGGCGACCATCTGCACCCCGACGACAAGGGCATGCGGGCGCTGGCCGACACGGTCGACCCGCACCGCCTCGACTGCACCCGCTGAGCCCGCGCCGGGGCCCCGCCCTACCGGAGGGTCTGCGCCCAGTCCGCCGGCACGCGTCCCTCCGGGCCCGGTGTCGGCTGCTCGGCGGGATGGCTGTCCGGCGGGCTCAGTTCGGGGCCGGAACCGTAGAGCTCGTCCGTGGCGTAGTTCCAGAACCAGTCCTCGCCCGGCTCGAAGCTCTGGATGACGGGATGCCCGGTGGCCTCGTAGTGCGCGGTGGCGTGCTTGGCGGGGGAGTCGTCGCAGCATCCGATGTGCCCGCACTGGGCGCAGCGGCGCAGATGGAACCACCAGCCGCCCGCCTCGTCGCACTCCACACAGCCGGGGCCGCTCGGCGCGACACCCGGGTCGATTCCGTCGACGGTGCTCATACGGCTTCCTCCGCTCGTTCCTCGGACTCTTCGGGCCCTGACGACCCTGGTGCCTCGGCGGTCAGGGGCAGCAGCACCTGGAAACGGGTGTCGCCGGGCACCGACTCGACCCGCAGGGTGCCGTGGTGCTTGTTGACGACGATCCGCCAGGAGATGTCCAGGCCGAGCCCGGTGCCCTCGCCGACCGGCTTGGTGGTGAAGAACGGGTCGAAGATCCGGCCCCTGATCTCCGGCGGGATCCCGGGCCCGGTGTCCCGGAACTCGACCAGCACCTGGTCGTTGTCGAGCGCGGTCCGCACCGTCAGCCTGCCCTCGCCGCCCGCGCCCTTGATGGCGGAGACCGCGTTGTCGATGAGGTTGGTCCACACCTGGTTCAGCTCCGCCGGATAGGCGGGCACGGGCGGCAGCGTGCGGTCGTACTCCTTCACGACCTCGATCCCCGCGCCGATCTTGCCGGACAGCATCAGGACGGTGCTCTCCAGGAGTTCGTGCACGTCCACCACCCGGTACGGCGCCCGGTCCAGCTGGGAGTACTGCTTGGCCGCGTCCACGAGGTGCGAGATGCGGGTGGTGGAGTCCTCGATCTCGTTCATCAACAGCTCGGTCTCGACGGTGTAGTTGAGCCACCCGACCGCGCCCGCCAGGATCTCCTCGTCCACGGCCGCCGCGACCTGCTCCAGCCAGTCGACGTCGAGCCCCGCCTGCACGAAGGTCGGCGCCACCTGCCAGCCGTTGTCGATGCCGTGGTCCTCCAGCCAGTCGGTGAGCGTGTCCTCCCGGTCGGCGGCCTCCAACGGACTGAGCGCGGGGGCCTTCGCGACCCGCTCGGCGGTGCGCTCCTGGATGTCGATCAGACCCGCCAACGCCTCCCGGGAAAAGGGTGCTTCGGCGATGATCGCGAGCTTGTGCCGCATCTTCGCGACCCGCTCCCGCAGGGTCGCGGTGGCCCGCACGGCCGCCGCGGCCGGGTTGTTCAGCTCGTGCGTGAGCCCCGCGGACAGCGAGCCGAGCGCCAGCAGCCGCTCGCGCTGACCGATCGCGGCCTGGGTGCTCTTCGACCCGAAGAACAGCCCCTCCAGCAGGTGCACGGCCATCGGGAACCACTCGCGCATCACGTCCGCGAAGATGTCCGCCGGCAGCACGAAGAACCGGCTCGGCTCCGTGACCCGCATCGAGTTGTTGTACACCTGCCGCACCCGGTCGTCGAGGTACGCCTGCATCGCGCCCGCGTACACCCCGCGCTGCGAGGTCCGGGTGACCTCGACGTCGTCACCCGCGACCCGGCGGTAGAGCACGACCGTGCCCTCCAGCAGGACGAAGAAGCAGGTGGCGGGATCGCCCTCGGTGTACACCGGACCGGGCTGGAACAGCTCCACCCGCCCCTCGCTGCACAACCGGCCCAGCTGCTCGGGGCCCAGCTTCTCGAAGAGGAACAGCGAGCCGATCTCCTTGGGGCTGCACGGCATGACCTGTCCGCTCATGACTGCTCCAGGTACCGGTGGACGAGCATCACGGCCATGGCTCCCTCTCCGACGGCGGACGCGACACGTTTCGCCGACTCGGCGCGCGCGTCGCCCGCCACGAACACGCCGGGAATGCTGGTCTCCAGGTGGTACGGCGGCCGGTCCAGCTCCCAGCCGGCCGGCGGCCGCCCGTCGGCGGTCAGGTCGGGCCCCGACAGGATGAACCCGCGCTCGTCGCGCAGCACCGTGTCGCCGAGCCAGTCGGTCAGCGGGGCGGCGCCGATGAACACGAACATCCACTGGGCGTCGACCCGTTCGGTGTCGCCGGTCGCCGTGTGGCGCAGCGTCAGCTGCTCCAGGTGGCCGGAGCCATGGGCCGCGTCCACCACGGTGTGGCTGCGTACGGAGATGTTCGGCGCCTCACCGATCTGCTGGATCAGGTAGTACGACATGGACGCCGACAGGTCCGCGCCGCGCACCAGCAGCGTCACCGACTTCGCGCCCCGGGACAGGTACATCGCCGCCTGGCCCGCCGAGTTGGCGCCGCCGACGATGTACACGTCCTGCCCCTGGCAGGAGGCCGCCTCCGTCAGGGCCGAGCCGTAGAACACCCCGCAGCCGGTGAGGTCGGTGCAGCCCTGCGCCTGCAACTGCCGGTACTGCACCCCGGTCGCGAGGATCACGCTGTGCGCGGCGATCGCCGACCCGTCCGCGAACCGCACCACCCGTGCCGCGCCGTTGACCTCGAGCCCCGTCACCTGGCGCGCGGTCAGGATCTCGGCGCCGAACCGGGCCGCCTGCCGTCGCGCCCGGTCGGTCAGCTGGGCGCCGGAGACACCGTCGGGGAAGCCGAGGTAGTTCTCGATCCGGGAGCTCTGCCCGGCCTGCCCGCCGGTCGCCGACCGCTCCACGAGCACGGTCCGCAGCCCCTCGGAGGCGCCGTACACGGCGGCCCCCAGCCCGGCGGGACCGCCGCCGATCACGATCAGGTCGTAGAAGTCGGCCGTGGGCGTCGTCGCGAGGCCCACCCGCGCGGCCAGCTCGGGTGCCTCGGGCTCGACCAGGGCCGTGCCGTCGGGGGTGATCACCAGCGGCAGCCGCTGACCGTCCTGCCCCGCGGCGGCCAGCAGCCGCTGCCCCTCCGGCTCCTCCACCGAGTACCAGCGGTAGGGCACCTGGTTGCGGGCCAGGAACTCGCGTACGTCCGAGGACCGCGCCGACCAGCGGTGCCCCACGACCTTGGTGCTCGGCACCGGCCGGTAGTCGCTGCAGCGCCACGCCTGCAGCAGGTCGTCCAGGACCGGGTAGAGCTTCTCCTCCGGCGGGTCCCACGGCTTGAGCAGGTAGTGGTCCAGATCGACCACGTTGATCGCGTCGATGGCCGCGCTGGTGTCGGCGTACGCGGTCAGCAGCACCCGCCGCGCCCCGGGATAGACGTCAAGCGCCTGTTCGAGGAACTCGATGCCGTTCATCTGCGGCATGCGGTAGTCGGCCAGGATGACGGCCACCAGGTCGCCGCGCAGCTTCAGCTCGCGCAGGGCCTCCAGCGCGGACTCCCCGGACTCCGCGCGCACGATCCGGTACGACTCGCCGTAGCGCCGCCTGAGGTCGCGGGCGACGGCGCGGGAGACCCCCGGGTCGTCGTCCACGGTCAGGATGACGGTCCGCGCTGCGTCGGCGGCCTGTGCCATACGTCTCCCACCCCGAGCGTTGGTCCCACGGGACGGTGTCGTGGGGACCACCGCACCGGTACGCGCCCATCGTATGTTCGATCGCCCCCGTTCGCTCTGGTGTACCGGACCGCCCCCGGGCGCCGTACGGAGATCGTCGAAGGGATCGGTCCGCCGGTGCGCGCCGGGGCCGATAGTGGGCACCAGCACCACGAGCACGCGACGACGAGGAGGACACGGATGGCACGCGCGGTCACGGCAGGGGTGGACGGCACGGAGGAGAGCCTGGCGGCGCTGCGGTGGGCCGCCCGGGAGGCCGTACGCCGTGGGCTGCCCGTGCGGGTGGTGCACGCGTGGCGGTACGCCGAGGCGCTCGCGGAGGCCGACCGGGACACCCAGCGCGGATGGGTCTCGCAGGGCGTCTCGGACGCCGTGCGGGACCTCTCCGAGCGGCATCCGGAGCTCGCGGTGAGCGTCGACGTGGTCGAGGCCGGGGCCGTGGAGGCGCTGGTCCGGGAGGCCGCGGAGGCGGAGGTGCTGGTCCTGGGCTCGCGCGGACACGGCCCGCTGCTCGGCTTCCTGCTGGGCTCCGTGGGCCAGCAGGTGATCGCCGAGGCCGCCCGGCCCGTGGTCCTGGTGCGGGCCGGGGACCGGGCGGCGGGGGAGGCCGCGGGGCGGGACGTCGTGGTCGGCCAGCACGGCAGCCCGGAGGACAGCGCGGCGACGCTGCGGTTCGCCTTCGAGACGGCGGCGGCCCGCGGCGCGACCGTCCGGGCCGTGCGGGCGTGGACGCTTCCCCCGGTCTTCGCCTACAGCCCCGGCTCGCTCAAGCTGCTGGACGACGTGGGCGGTCTGGAGCCGTACGAGAAGCGGGCGCTGGCCGAGGCACTGGAGCCCTGGCGGCAGCGGTTCCCCGAGGTGCCCGTCGCCGAGCAGGTGGAGATGGGCAGCGCGGCGCAGGTACTGCTGTCGACGGCCGACCGGGCCCAGCTGATGGTCGTGGGCCGCCGGGCGCACCGGACGGCCGTGGGCGCCCGGATCGGGTCGGTCGCGCACGGGGTGCTGCACCACGCGGGCTGCCCGGTGGCCGTGGTCCCGCACGAGTGAGCTAGCGCGGGTCCGCGGGCTGGAGGGTGGCGCGGGCCCTGGGCAGCACGTTCTCGATGTAGTCCGCCACGGCCGTGCCGAGACCGATGTCGTGCTGGGCGCGCTCCGACAGGTACCAGCGGTGTTCGAGGAGCTCGTGGTAGATCTCCGCGGGATCCATGGCGCCGCGCAGCTCGGGCGGCACGGCCCGCACCGTGGGCCGGAACACGTCCCGCACCCAGCGGTGGGCGAGCACCTCGGGCCGCGCGGCCAGGGGGTCGCCCGGGGCGTGGTCGTCCTGGGTGGCCATCCAGCTCTCCAGGTCGTTCAGCAGCCGCCGCGCCTGGTTCTCCTCGGCGTCCAGGCCGGTCAGCCGCAGCAGCTGCCGCTGGTGGTGGCCGGCGTCGACGACCTTCGGCACGAAGGTGACCGTGTCGCCGCCCGGTGAGTGCCCGATCTGCATCTCGGCCACGTCGAAGCCGAGGTCGTTGAGGCGGCGTATCCGGCGTTCCATGTAGTGGTACTTGCCCGCCGGGTACACCGAGGTGCGGGTCAGCTCCTGCCACAGGCCCTCGTAGCGGGTGCAGATCTCGTGGCCGAACTCGACCGGGTCGACGGACGGGTGCAGGGCGCCGGAGGCCTCCAGGTCGAGCAGCTCGCCGCTGATGTTCACCCGGGCCAGGTCGAGGTCGTAGTCCCGCTGCCCGGGGCTGAGCCGGGGGTGCAGGTCGCCGGTCTCGGCGTCGACCAGGTAGGCGGCGTAGGCACCGGCGTCCCGCCGGAACAGGGTGTTGGACAGCGAGCAGTCGCCCCAGGCGAACCCGGCCAGGTGCAGCCGCACCAGCAGCACGGCGAGGGCGTCCATCAGCCGGTGCATGGTGGCCGGGCGCATGGTCGTCTCGAACATCGACCGGTACGGCAGCGAGCCGCGCAGGTGCCGGGTGACCAGCACCGGCTCCAGCGGGGCGCCCGTGCCGTCGGTGCGGCCGGTGACCACGGCGAGCGGGTCGACGGCGGGGATGCCCAGCCGGTCCAGGTCGCGCAGCAGTCCGTACTCGCGCAGCGCGGGCCGTTCGGCCAGCTCCTTGACGGCGACGACCTCCTCGCCCGCGTGCGCATAGCGCACGACGTGCCGGGAGATGCCCCGGGGGAGCGGCACGAGGTACTCCTCGGGCCACTCCTCCAGCGGCACGTCCCACGGCAGGGCGAGCAGCAGGGCCGGATGCTCCGGGTTCGTGGCGCTGATCTGCAAGGCCATGCCACGAACCCTAAGGCCCCGCCCGGCCGTTCTAGGAGGCCCGGTCCCGGGCCTGCTCGGCGGCGGCGCGCACCGGGCCCCGGTGCACCGGGCCGTGCCCGGGCAGCAGGATGTCGCCGTCGAGCGCGGCGATGGTGTCCAGCGAGGCCAGCACCCCCGCGCGCTCGTGGTGGAAGAAGTCGTGCAGCAGTTGCGGCCCCTTGACGCGTGAGGTCGCGTGGCCGCTCACCAGGGCGTCACCGGAGATGACGATCCCCGCGTCCGGCAGGTGGTAGACGCAGTGGCCGTCGGTGTGGCCGGGCGTGTGCACGGGCACAGGGCGGCCCGGCAGGTCGAGCGGACCCTCGCCGGGGAACGGCTCGGGCGCGGTGACCGGGTTGTGCTCGATGCCGCCGACGCGGATCACGTGCCACGCCCAGGGCAGGACGCCCGGCCGCCAGGCGTTGCGCACGACGTCGCCGATGGTGGCCTGCTGCAGGAAGTCCCGCCGGGCGTGCGGGACTTCGGCGGGGTGCAGATAGACCGGGGTGCCGTGCGTGGAGCGCAGGTACTCGGCCGAGCCCAGATGGTCGTTGTGCGCGTGGGTGATCAGCACCGCGGCCACCGCCTCCGGTGAACTGCCCACCGCCGCGAGGGACTCCAGGACCCCGGGCCGGTCGCCCGGGTATCCCGTGTCCACCAGCGTGACGGCGTCCCCGTCCTTGAGGATCACCCAGTTCACGTTGTTGCCGTGCACCAGATAGGTGCCGTCGGCGACTTGCTTCACCTCTGCACGCATGGTCTCCCCGAGCCCCCTGATCCTGATCGTCGCGGGACAGCCAACCAGATCGGCGCCCGGTTCGCGCAAGAGGGTGGCCGTAGCCGGTCAGTGCACACCGTGCGGCCGGAACTGGATGCTGATGCGCGGACCCGCGGCCCGGGCCGTCTTGGGCACGCAGTGTTCCCAGGTGCGCTGGCAGGAGCCGCCCATCACGATCAGGTCGCCGTGCCCGAGCGGCCGCCGCACGGTCGTGCCGCCCCCGCCGACCGGGCGCAGCAGCAGGTCCCGGGGCTCGCCCACGGAGAGGATCGCGACCATCGTGTCCTGGCGGGCGCCCCGGCCGATCCGGTCGCCGTGCCAGGCCACGCTGTCCCGGCCGTCGCGGTAGAAGCACAGCCCGGCGGTGGTGAACGGCTCGCCCAGCTCGCCGGCGTAGTGCCGGGACAGGGCGGTGCGGGCCTCGTCGAGGACGGGGTGCGGCAGCGCGTCCCCCGCCGTGTAGAAGGCCAGCAGCCGCGGTACGGCGACGACGTTGTCGTACATCTTCCGCCGTTCCGCGCGCCAGGGGACCTCCGCCGCGAGCTGTTCGAAGAGGGCGTCGGCGCCGCCGAGCCAGCCGGGCAGCACGTCGATCCAGGCGCCCGCGCCCAGCTCGGTCCGGTGCAGTCCGGCGAGCGGGCCGAGCCGCAGCTCGTCGGTCTGGTCGAACAGCGAGCCCTGGAGGTGCGTGGACATGGGTCCAGCGTACTCCTTAATCGAAAATGTGTTCCCTTGATTCCGGCCGGGCCGCCGGGGTGCCTTCGAGGCGCCTCTTTCGATACACCGCCGTATCGGATACATTCCCGTATCGAACGGAGGTGCCATGATGGAACAGACGGCCAGGCGCGTCACCCGGCGCCGGGTGCAGACCCGGGCCCGACTGCTCGACGCCGCGTTCCGCGTGTTCGCGGCCAAGGGCTTCGGACGCGTCTCCATCGAGGAGGTCTGCGAGGCGGCGGGCTTCAGCCGGGGCGCCTTCTACTCGAACTTCGCCACCCTGGACGAGCTGTTCTTCGCCCTCTACCGGGAGCGCGCCGACCTCATCGCCGCCCAGGTCGCCGACGCCCTCGCCCAGGACGGCCCCGACCTCGACGTGCCGGCCTCGGTGGACCGGGTCACCGAGGTGCTGCTGCTCGACGTCGACTGGCTGCTGGTGAAGACCGACTTCCTGGTCCACGCCGCCCGCGACCCGGTCGTCGCCCACGCCCTGCTCGACCACCGCGCCCGGCTCCGGGAGGCGATCGCCGACCGCCTCTTCCGGGCCCGGGGCCACACCGAACTGCCCGCCGTCCTGGGCGCCGCGGACGACGCCGCGCACGCCGTGGTCGCCGCGTACGACGGCGTCACCACCCAACTGCTGCTGGACAAGGACCTCGACGCCGCGCGCGCGTGGCTGAAGCAACTGCTCAGCGCGCTGCTCACCGACGGCAGCGGCTCCCCATCGACGCACTGAGGAAGGAACCTCCACGCCATGGACGCGGACGTCATCGTCGTCGGAGCGGGCCTCGCCGGCCTGGTCGCGGCGCACGAACTCACCAGCCGGGGCCGCCGGGTGGCCCTGGTCGACCAGGAGAACGCCGCCAACCTCGGCGGCCAGGCGTTCTGGTCCTTCGGCGGGCTCTTCCTCGTCGACTCGCCCGAACAGCGCCGCCTCGGCATCAAGGACTCCTTCGACCTCGCCTGGAACGACTGGCGGGGCAGCGCGCAGTTCGACCGGCTCGACGACGAGGACTCCTGGGCGGTGCGCTGGGCCCGCGCCTACGTGGAGTTCGCGGCCGGCGAGAAGCGCTCCTGGCTCCAGGGGCACGGCATCGAGCTGCTGCCCACGGTCGGCTGGGCCGAGCGCGGCGACCTCAGGGCGGACGGCCACGGCAACTCCGTCCCCCGCTTCCACATCGCCTGGGGCACCGGCACCGGAGTCGTCGAGCCCTTCGTCGGGTACGCCCGGCAGGCCGCCCGGGACGGGCTGCTGACCTTCCACCACCGCCACCGGGTGGACGAACTGGTCATCGAGGACGGCACGGCACGCGGGGTACGGGGCACCGTCCTCGCCGACGACCGCTCACCGCGCGGCGCGGCCTCCAACCGCGACGCGGTCGGCGACTTCGAACTCACCGCACAGGCCGTCGTCGTCACCACCGGCGGCATCGGTGCCGACCACGAGATCGTCCGCCGCCACTGGCCCGAACGGCTCGGCACACCCCCCGCCGAGATGGTCACCGGCGTCCCCGCCTACGTCGACGGCCGCATGCTCGACATCAGCGCCGAGGCCGGCGTCCGCCTGGTCAACCGCGACCGCATGTGGCACTACACCGAGGGGATCCAGAACTGGGACCCCATCTGGCCCGGCCACGGCATCCGCATCCTGCCCGGCCCCTCCTCGATCTGGCTCGACGCCCTCGGCCGCCGGCTGCCCGACCCCTGCCTGCCCGGCTACGACACCCTCGGCACCCTCAGGCACCTGCGCACCACCGACGACATCGCCGGGTACGACCACTCCTGGTTCATCCTCACCCGGAAGATCATCGAGAAGGAGTTCGCGCTCTCCGGCTCCGAGCAGAACCCCGACATCACCGCCAAGGACCGCAAGGCGGTGCTGCGCGACCGGCTTCTCGGCAAGGGCGCGCCCGGCCCGGTGCGGGCCTTCCTCGACAACGGCGCCGACTTCGTCACCGCGGGCAACCTGGAGCAGCTGGTCGGGAAGATGAACGGCCTCACCGGGAAGACGCTCCTCGACGCCGCCGAGGTGCGCCGCCAGATCGAGGCCCGTGACCTCCAGATGGCCAACCCGTACAGCAAGGACTCCCAGGTCCAGGGCATCCGCAACGCTCGCCGCTACATCGGCGACCGCCTCGGCCGGGTCGCCTCCCCGCACCGCATCCTCGACCCGGCCGCGGGCCCGCTGATCGGCGTCCGGCTGCACGTGCTGACCCGCAAGACCCTCGGCGGCATCCAGACCGACCTCGACTCGCGCGCCCTCGGCGCCGACGGGGGTCCGATCGAGGGGCTGTACGCGGCGGGCGAGGTGGCCGGCTTCGGCGGCGGCGGCGTCCACGGCTACAACGCCCTGGAGGGCACCTTCCTCGGCGGCTGTCTGTTCTCGGGGCGCGCGGCCGGCCGGCACGCCGCTCGGCAGACCGGCTGACGTCAGCCGGTCAGCAGGTCCGCCAGCACATGGGCATGGCTCTGTCCGGGCGCCTTGGACGCCGTCAGCAGGGTCACCCTGCCCTCGCGGACCGACTTCCTGAGGCCGTCGAGCAGCTCGGCGGCCTCGGGGGCGTCGAGTTCCGCCTCGTAGCGCCGGCGGAAGTCCTCGTACGAGCCCTCCCCGCCGTGGTACCACTTGCGCAGCTCGGAGGAGGGCGTGAGCCCCTTCGGCCACTGGTCGACGTGTGCCTCGTCCTTGGCGAGGCCGCGCGGCCACAGCCGGTCGACCAGCACGCGCAGGCCGTCGTCGGGCTCGGGCGGTTCGTAGATCCGGCGCACTCGCACGCTCACGGGTCGGGCCCCCTCTCGGGACGGCGGACGGCACAGCGAGCCTACTGCGGTGTCCGTCGGGCGGCGACGCGGCGTGACTTGACCAAAATGAGAGGGAGACCGGGCCGCCCGCGCCCCTAGTCTGTCGGCTGATCACCAGCCACCCCCTGAGGAGCGCATGTGTCGCCATCCCGCAGACAGCCCGCACCCCGCCCCGCGGCGGTCCCCGGCCGCAGGGCCGTCCTGGCCACCGTCCCCGTGGCCGTGGCGGCGCTCCTCGGCGCCGCAGCACCGGCGGGGACGGGCACGACCGGCGCGGCCGGCGCGGGCGACCCGTACTTCCCGCTGAGCGGCAACGGCGGCTACCACGTGGGGCACTACGACCTGATGCTCCGCTACGACACCACCGGTGGCCTCGACGCCAGGGCGGTCCTCACCGCCCGCGCCACCCAGCGGCTCACCCGCTTCGACCTCGACCTCCAGGGCCTGAAGGTCACCGCCGTCACCGTCGACCGCGGTGCCGCGGCCTTCCGGCGCTCGGGGCAGGAACTCGTCGTCACCCCGCGCCACGCCCTGCGCGCAGGCCAGGGGTTCAGCGTGGCCGTGGCCTACCAGGGCACCCCGAAACCGGTCACCGACCCGGACGGCTCCCAGGACGGCTGGATCCCCACCGACGACGGAGCCTTCGTCGCGGGCGAACCCCAGGGCGCGATGACCTGGTTCCCGGCGAACAGCCACCCCAAGGACAAGTCGTCGTACGACTTCACCCTCACCGTGCCCAAGGGCCGCACCGCCGTCGCCAACGGTCGCCTGCTCGGACAGAGCACGGCGGGCGGCCGCACCACCTTCCGCTGGCGCGAGACCCGGCCCATGGCCGCCTACCTGGCCACCGCGACCATCGGCACCTTCCAGGTCCAGCGGTACACCACCCACGACGGCATCGAGGTGTACAACGCCGTCGACCCCCGGGAGGCGCACGCCTCGGCGCCGGTGCTGGCGCAGCTGCCCTCCGTCCTGGACTGGGAGAGCAAGCTGTTCGGGCCGTACCCGTTCCGGGACGCCGGGGCGATCGTCGACCACGCGAAGGTCGGCTACGCCCTGGAGACCCAGACCCGGCCGCTCTACGACTCCGCGCCCGACATCAGCACCCTCGTCCACGAGAGCGCCCACCAGTGGTTCGGCGACTCCGTCTCGCTGACCGCCTGGAAGGACGTCTGGCTCAACGAGGGCTTCGCCACCTACGCGGAGTGGCTGTACGCCGAGCAGCACGGCGGCCAGAGCGCCCAGAAGGCCTTCGACGCCCTCTACGCGCGCCCCGCGGGCAACGAGCTGTGGGCCTATCCGCCCGCCGACCCGGGCAGCGGCAAGAACATCTTCGGCACGCCCGTCTACGCCCGCGGGGCCATGGCCCTGCACGAGCTGCGCAAGGCCGTCGGCGACCGGGACTTCTTCCGCATCCTGCGGGCCTGGGCGACCGGGCACCGCGACGGTCACGGGACCACCGCGCAGTTCGTCGAACTCGCGAAGCGGGTGTCCGGCAAGTCCCTCGACGGGATGTTCCACACCTGGCTGTACGCGAAAGGCAAGCCGAACATCGGCTGAATCCCGACCAGTTCCCAACGAACCCTGACCAGTTCCAAACAATTGTCGGCTTAGGGTCGACAATATGATCAACCGCAGAACCGCCGTCACACTCCTCGCCTCCCCGCCGCTGCTCACCGGCTGCGGCGGCGGAGCCGAGGCTACCGAGCGCCGGACGACATCCAACCCCCCGGCGCCGACGGCGAGCCCCTCCACCGAGTTCCGGGCCGAGCAGGCGCCCCAGGGCATACCCGGACTCGGCCCCACCCGCTCGGCCGCGATACCCGAGCGCTGCGAGCAGGTCGTCGTCGCCACCGGGCGCGGCAAGGACTCCCCGGTCTGCACGGTCGTCCTGCACCAGCGCACCAGCGAGGGCTGGCAGGCGGGCGAGGCCTGGCCCGCCCACAACGCGCTGCACGGCTGGAGCGCCCACCACATGCTGGGCGACCTGCGCTCCCCGCTCGGCGTCTACACCCTCTCCGACGCCGGCGGCCTGCTCCCCGACCCCGGCAGCAGACTCCCGTACCACCGGTCCGGCGGCTTCCACTCGCCCGGCAGCGGCTTCGAGGGCGAACCCCTCGAAGGATGCTTCGACTACGTCATCGCCATCGACTACAACCGCAGGGCCGGCACCTCGCCCCTGGACTGGACCCGCCCCCTCGGCGCCCGGCGCGGCGGGGGAGTCTGGCTGCACGTCGACCACGGCGGGCCCACCCACGGCTGCGTCAGCGTCGCCAAGGCGCACATGAAGGACCTCCTGCGCACCCTCGACCCGGACCGGCATCCGGTCGTCGTGATGGGGTACGCCGACTGGCTCGCCGTCTGAGCCGCCTAGGATCCGAACCCGTGTGCGCACATGTACTGGTCGCCGAGGACGACGAGAAGCAGGCCGAACTGATCCGGCGGTCCCTGCTGGCCGAGGGACACACCGCCACGGTGGTGCACGACGGCGCGGCCGCGCTCGACGCGGCCCGCCGCCTCGGGCCCGACCTCCTCGTCCTCGACCTGATGCTCCCGGTCGTCGACGGCTTCGGGGTCTGCCGTGAGCTGCGCGGGGCCGGCGGCCCGGACATCCCCGTCGTGATGCTCACCGCCCGCTCCGCCGAGGAGGACGTCCTGCTCGGTCTCGAAGTCGGCGCCGACGACTACATGACCAAGCCGTACAGCCCGCGCGAGCTGATGGCCCGGATCCGCACGGTCCTCAGACGCAGCGGGCGGGGCGCCACCGCCCGCGGCGACGACCCCCAGGTCCGGGCCGCCGGGATCAGCGTCGACCCGGTGCGCCACGAAGTGCGCTGCGACGGCGCACCGGTGGAGTGCACCCCGGCCGAGTTCCAGATACTGCTCGCCATGGCGGCCGAGCCGGAACGGGTCTTCTCCCGGCGCCAGTTGCTCCAGTGCACCCGCGGCTTCGACCGGGCGTCCACCGAGCGCGCCGTCGACGTGCACATCATGAACCTGCGCCGCAAGATCGAGGCCGACCCGCGGCGCCCGGCGCGGCTGCTCACCGTGTTCGGCGTCGGCTACAAGCTGAGCGGCGCGCGGCCGTGAAGCGCCGGATCCCGCTGCGCAAACGGCTGCTCGTCCGCCTGCTGTTCGTCTCCGCCCTGATCGCCGTCTGCTCGGTGGCGGCCACCGCCTGGCTCGCGGTGACCACCACCACCAGCGCCCTGAAGGAGGAGCAGGGCCAGGACCTGGCCGCGGACAACAGCATCCTGGCGCAGCTCAGCGGGTACGCGGCCACCCACGCCGACTGGGCCGGCGTCCAGCGCACCGTCCGGGAACTGGCGGCGAGGACCGGCCGCCGGATCGCCCTCACCACGTCCGACCGCACCCTCGTCGCCGACTCCGCGCCCCGCGGCACCCCGCTGCCGCCCCGGCCCGCCGCGACCGTCGACCCGCTGCGCACCGACACCTACACGGAGACCGGCGCCCAGCTCAGCGGCATCGACCCGCGCGTGGTGGGCCCCTACCGGCTCTCCGCGAAGGAACGCGCCGGCCTGGACGGGCTGGCCGCCCGGCGCAGGCAGTGCTACGCGCGGTTCGGCGTGGGGACCACGGTGGTGCGCACCCCCAGCGGGCGGCCCGTGCTCACTGGCACCGACGGCACCGACCCCGGCCGCTTTGGGGTGACGGAGTGCGAGGACGGCAAGCTCAACGCGCCCACCTCCACCGAGCGCACCGCCCTGGACGCGTTGTCGCAACTCGCCCGGCCCTGTCTGAAGAAGGCCGGACTGGACTTCGGCGGGCCCCTGTTCCTCACCTTCGACCCCAGCGGCAAGGACCCCTTCGGCGCCGGCTACCTGGTCGCCAAGTACGCCGCGGTGGGCAGGGGCGCGACCGTACGGGCCGCCCAGCACTGCGTCCTGACCGCCCGCCGCACCCAACTGGAGCCCTACGTCGCGCCGGTGGCGGACCTCTTCCTCGGCATCGGCGACCAGAACCCCTCCCGCTTCGACATGTCCCCGGCCAACAAGGCCAAGGTGGTCTCCGCGGCCGGACTGGTCCTCGCCGTCACCGTCGCCGTGACCGCCGCCGTCGCCGTCCGGCTGGTACGGCCGCTGCGCGCGCTGACCGCGGCCGCCCAGGCACCGCCGGAGCTGCACGTGCGGGTGCCGGTCACCACCCGGGACGAGACCGGCATCCTCGCCGAGGCGTTCAATGACCTGGCCGAGCGCCGCGAGCGGCTGGAGGCCCAGCGCAGGGCGATGGTCAGCGACATCGCGCACGAACTGCGCAGCCCGCTCACCAACATCCGCGGCTGGCTGGAGGTCGTCCGCGACGGCGTCGTCGACCCCGACCCGGCCCTGCTGGACTCCCTGCACGAGGAGGCGCTCGTCCTGCAGCGGATCATCGACGACCTCCAGGACCTCGCCGCGGCCGACGCCGGCACGCTCCGGCTGCACCGCGAGCCGCTGCGCGCACGCGACCTGCTCGACCAGGTCGCCGCGGCGCACCGCGTCGCCGCCGACGCCGCCGGGGTGTCGCTCGGCACGGCCTGCGACCCCGCGGCCTGGCTGGACGCCGACCCGGTGCGGATGCGCCAGGCGCTCGGCAACCTCGTCTCCAACGCGCTGCGGCACACCCCCGCCGACGGCACCGTGACGCTGGCCGCCCGCCGGGACGGCGACGTCGTCGTCCTCACCGTCGCCGACACCGGTGCGGGCATCGCGCCGGAGGACCTGCCGCACGTCTTCGACCGGTTCTGGCGCGCGGAGAAGTCCCGCAGCCGGCGCACCGGTGGCAGCGGCCTAGGGCTGCCGATCGTCCGCCACCTGGTCGCCGCCCACGGCGGCACCGCGCAGGCGGCGGGCGCGCCGGGCGAGGGAGCGCTCTTCACCCTGCGGCTGCCGGCCGCGGAACCGCCGGCCGAGGAGCGGTGAGGGCGCGTCCGCGGACACGGCGAGGGCCCCGGCGCGCGTCCCAGCCTCATCGAGGGCCGGGATGCGGGCCGGGGCCCCGGGGGCGAGCCGCCGGTTCAGCCCGAGCGCGGCCGGGAGCGGGCGCGGCGCCGCAGGGCGCGGCGCTCCAGATCGGTCGTACCGCCCCAGATGCCGATGCTCTGCCCGGTCTCCAGCGCCCAGTCCAGGCACTGCTCCGTCACGGGGCAGCGCCCGCACACCGCCTTGGCCCGCTGGGTCTGCACCTGTGAGGGCCCGGTGGTGCCGATGGGGAAGAACAGGTCGGGGTCCTCGTGACGGCACGCGGCATGGTCGCGCCAGTAGTCCATGGAAGTCTCCCTGGATCTGATCGAAGTCGTCCGTGGCCTTTGTGTGTTTCGTTCTTCGGTTCGGGTGACCGGTCGAGGCGGGGTGAAACGGCGCGGCCGCCGGGACGACGCGATCCGGTCACCACGCGCGCGGACGCCCGGAGGAGCCGTTGCGCGCTCGACGGGCCGGGAAAGGGCGCCGCGGGCCGTCGGCCCGGGGGCGGCCGTGCCCGACCGGGCACACCGGTGACGAGGGCTGCGCGGCGACGACCGGATGGGCCGTCCGCCGGCTGCCGCGGCACCGCGCGAACACGTTACTCCGCTTCCGGCCGGCGGGAGCCGGGCGTGCAGCCGTCGGCCCGTCAGCGCCGCAGGGCCTCGGCCGCGGTCGCCGTCACCGCCTCGGCCAGCGCCGCCAGCGCGGGGGAGTCGAGCCTCCACTGCTGCCAGTGCAGCGTGACGTCCATCCACTCCCCGGGGGCGAGGAGGACCAGCCGGCCCTCCGCGAGCAGCGGGTCCGCCTGGACCTCCGGGACCATGCCCCAGCCGAGGCCGGCGGCGACCGCGTCGAGGAAGCCCTCCGAGGTCGGCACGTGGTGCCGGAAGGGTCCGGCGGACCCCCTGCCCAGCCGTCGTACGAAGGCGTCCTGGAAGTCGTCCTTGCGGTCGAAGACCACGACGGGGGAGTGGGGCAGGGCCTCCGGCAGCGGCCGCCCGGCGAGATGGGTGCGGGTGAACTCCGGTGCGCCGACCGGCAGATAGCGCATCCGGCCGAGCGGGCTGACGGTGCAGCCGGGCACGGGGTCCGGCGAGGAGGTCACCGCCGCCATCACCAGCCCCTCCCGCAGCAGGGCCGCCGTGTGGGCCTCGTCCTCGCGGCGCAGCTCGAAGCAGAGCCCGGGCACCCGGGTGAGCGCCGGCAGGAACCACGTCGCCAGCGAGTCCGCGTTCACCGCGACGGACACCCGCGTCGGCTCCCCGGCGCCGCTCAGCCCCAGCTCGCCCCAGGCGTCCCGCTCCAGCCTGGCGAGCTGGCGCGCGAACCGCACCAGCACCGCGCCCGACTCCGTGGGCCGCACCGGCTTGGTGCGCTGGAGGAGCACCCGCCCGGTGCGCTGTTCGAGTGCCTTGACCCGCTGGCTGACCGCCGACGGCGTCACATGCAGGGCGGCGGCCGCCGCGTCGAAGGTGCCCTCGTCGACCACGGCCAGCAGCGTCCGTACCTGCTCCAGCGGAAGGTCCATCACGATCGCTAAGGATACGTAAGAATCTTTAGCTGTACTTGTGCTCCGTGGCAACCTTAGTTTCGAAGGCATGAGCGCCTCCCTGACCGCTGTGGTCGCCGGTTTCGGCACCGGCCTGTCCCTGATCGTCGCCATCGGAGCCCAGAACGCCTTCGTCCTGCGGCAGGGGGTGCGCCGTGACGCCGTACTCGCCGTGGTCGGGATCTGCGCGCTGTCCGACGCGGTGCTGATCTCGCTCGGCGTCGGCGGGGTCGGCGCGGTCGTGGTGGCCCGGCCGGGCGCGCTCAGGGCGATCGCGGTCGTCGGCGGCGTCTTCCTGCTCTGCTACGGCCTCCTCGCGGGCCGCCGGGTCCTGCGCCCCGGCACCGGTCTCCTGGCCGAGGGCGAGGCCGCCGGGTCCCGGCGCCGGGCGGTGCTCACCTGCCTGGCGATGACCTGGCTCAATCCGCACGTCTACCTGGACACCGTGTTCCTGCTCGGCTCCCTAGCGGCCGACCGTGGGCCGCTGCGCTGGACCTTCGGGCTCGGCGCCGCGCTCGCCAGCCTGTGCTGGTTCACCGCGCTGGGCTTCGGCGCCCGGCTGCTCGGCCGCTTCCTGGCCCGGCCCGGCGCCTGGCGCGTCCTGGACGGCCTGGTCGCCGTCACCATGCTGGCGCTCGGCGTCTCGCTGCTCACGGAAGGCTGAGACAAGTAGTTCGCTCCGCGAAGGACTTGCTGTAATAGTTAGGCTCTCGAAGCGAAAAGATGTAGCGAGCAACCAGGACATCAGTGGACACCAGCGAGAGCAGCAGTACCGGTACCGACACCGCGACGCCCGCGGCCGACGACGCCCCGCCACGGCGGGGCTGGCGCCGCTGGGCGATGGACACCCGCCCGCTGCGCATCCCGGCCTACCGGCGTCTTTGGTCCTCGACCATCGTCACCGCCGTCGGCAGCCAGCTCACCGCGGTCGCCGTCCCCAAGCAGATCTACGACATCACCCACTCCTCCGCCTGGGTCGGCTACGCGAGCCTGGCGGGCCTGGTGCCCATGGTGGTGTTCGCCCTGTGGGGCGGGGCGGTCGCCGACACCGTGGACCGCCGCAGACTGCTGCTGGTGACCAACATCGGGATCGCGGTGACCTCGCTGCTGTTCTGGGCGCAGGCCGTCACCGGACTCGACTCCGTCGTGGTGCTGATGCTGCTGCTCGCCCTGCAGCAGGCGTTCTTCGGCCTCAACTCACCGGCCCGCAACGCCTCCATCGCCCGCCTGGTCCCCGCCGGCGAGCTGCCCGCCGCCAACGCGCTCAGCTCCACGGTGATGCAGACCGGACTCGTGGCCGGCCCGCTGCTCGCCGGCATGCTGATCCCGGTCATCGGGCTGCCCGAGCTGTACCTCATCGACGCGCTCGCGCTGTGCGTGACGGTGTGGGCCGTCTTCCGGCTGCCCGCGCTGCCGCCGCTCGGCGACGCCCCGGGCCGCCGCGCCGGGGTGCGCGAGATCGCGGCCGGGTTCCGCTACATATCCCTGCACAAGGTGCTGCTGCTGTCCTTCCTCGCCGACATCGTGGCCATGGTGTTCGGCATGCCCCGCGCCCTCTTCCCGCAGCTGGCCGCGCAGACGTACCACTCCTACGGCGAAGGCCTCGCGCTCGGTGTGCTGTTCGCCGGCATCCCGGTCGGCGCGGTGCTCGGCGGGCTGTTCTCGGGCGTGTTCTCCCGGGCCCGCCGGCACGGCTGGATGGTCATCGGGGCCGTCGTCGGCTGGGGTGTGGCCATCGCCGGGTTCGGGCTCAGCGGCAACCTCTGGGTCGCCATGGCGTTCCTCGCCGCGGCCGGTGTCGCGGACATGGTCTCGATGGTGTTCCGGGGCGCGATCCTGCTGTCGGCCGCGACCGACGAGATGCGCGGCCGGATGCAGGGCGTGTTCACGGTCGTCGTGGCGGGCGGCCCGCGCCTGGCCGACGTGCTGCACGGCACCGCCGGCTCCGCGTTCGGCATGCGCGCCGCCGTCGCGGGCGGCGGCGCGCTGGTCGTCGTGCTCATGCTCGCGCTGGCCGCCGCCGTGCCGGCGCTGCGCCGCTACCGGATCTGAGGACCTACAACGCGCTGCGGCGGCGCAGCGCGTACTGGTCCATCAGTTTCCCGCGGGTCGTCTCCAGGCGGTTGGCGAGGATCTCGGCCACCGTCCGCACCAGCGAGAGCCCGAGCAGCGGATCCTCCACGCAGATCGCGAGCACCGAGGGCCCGTCGAACTCGTAGGCCCGTACGTTGCTGAAGGCCACCGCGCCGAAGTCCCACTGGTAGGGCGGGAACAGCCAGGACCAGCCGAGCAGGTCGCCCGCGCCGAGCGTGGCCACGGTCACCCGCTGGCGCGAGGTGACCTGCTGGTCCAGATGGACCGCGCCCGAGCGGATCACCCAGAACCGGTCGGCCGTGCCGCCCGCCTCGAAGATACGGGTGTCCTCCGGGAAGGAGATCTCCTTCGCCAGCTCCATCAGGCGCTCTCGCTGCGCCTGGGGCAGGGCGGTCAGCAGTTTTATCGCTTTGGTCATGGCGCGGGGCTCCTCGCCGGCGGCGGTTCGGGTGCTTTCCCTAAGCCCATTTCAGCCGCTGCCGTCGGCCCGGGCACCTCGAACGACGCGGCTTTCCCGGCCCCGCCGCCGTCCGGGCAGAAAAAAGCCCTGGCTGGACGGGGGAGACCAGCCAGGGCCGTTCGCGGTGACGCGGGGCGGCGGGGAGCGAGGCTCCGGCCCACTCGCGCATCACGTATGGATGAACGATAAACCATCTGGTGTTCGATCCGAAAATCGGGACAGCTCACGTGACCCGCCTCGCTCCCTCCTCCGCCGGCGGGGGCCCGCCCGGGCTGACGATCTCGTCCAGCACCCGCAGGACCGCCTCGTAGGCCCGCGCCCGGACCGACGCCTCCCGCGCGCCGTCCGGATCGGTCGCCGTCAGGCCCTGCGCACGCTGCGCCCACACCCGCTCCGCCTCGGCCGCGTGGTCCCGGCCCCGCTGGATACGCCGCAACAACTCGTCCGCGTCCACCACATCGGTCATGGGGTCCGGGTACCCGCCCGGTCCGCCGTGATGGCATCCGCACCGAACGTGTTTGGGGGCGCCGTCGGCGGTCAGCCGCATGGGGAGAGACCACACGATGCGGGCACAGGCCCGTCCGATCCCGGCAAGCCCAGGGAGGAAAGGATGCCCGACCAGCACCGGACCGGCTCCGCCGCGACCCTCCGGGAACCCCGCCGGCCACCGTCCCGTCCGGCGGAGGCCCGCAGAACCGTGCGGCACGTGGTCGCCGAGCGGTGCCGGGACCGCGCCATCCCGTGCGGCGCCCAGGCCATGGAGGACGCCCTTCTGGTCACCTCGGAACTGACCACCAACGCCATCCTGCACGGCGACGGCATCACCGGCTTCGACGTCGACGTGGACTCCGCGGGGGTACGGCTGTCGGTGAGCGACCGCAGCGACGAGATACCCGTGGCCACCGCGCCCATGGGCGACCCCGGCCACTCCCAGCCGCACGGCCGCGGCTGGCTCATCGTCTGCCGGCTGGCCCGGGATGTGCGGGTCGCGGAACTGCCCAGCGGAGGCAAGCGCATCACCGCCGTCGTACCGCTCCGCTGAACACCCGTCGGTGGACTTGGGCCGCACCGGCGTTTGCCCTCGGTAGCGGGGGGCAGACGGAATCTCGTGCTTCGGACCGGAGGCGCGCGCCCAGCGGGAACAGCGAAGGCTGACTGGGCCCCCTCCTGGCGGGCTCGGCGGCATATTCCCGCGGCGACCTGACAGCACCGTTCGGGCATGACCCGGAACCCGTTTTCCGGCCGTGCCCTGAAAACGTTCAGGAGCGAATCCGCATGCTGACCGACATGTCGACAAGCCGTCCCGGCACGCCCGCCGCCCCGTCCGCCGCGCCCGCGCGGCGGAACCACGACGACGCCCCCGACACCACGGAGCTCTTCTCCCGGCTGGCGCACCTGGACGACGGTCCCGAGCGGGACGCCGTGCGCGACGAACTCGTCAGCGCCTGGCTGCCCATGGCGCACCGGATCGCCGGCCGCTTCCGCGATCGCGGCGAGTCCGTCGAGGACCTGCGCCAGGTGGCGGCCCTGGGCCTGGTGAAGGCCGTCGACCGGTTCGACCCGTCGCGCGGGGCGTTCGAGAGCTATGCCGTGCCGACCATCACCGGCGAGGTCAAGCGGCACTTCCGGGACCGCATGTGGGCCCTGCGGGTACCGCGCCGGGTGCAGGAACTGCGCAACCGGGTGCGCGTCGCCCGCCGTGAGCTGACCCAGAACCCCGGCAGCCCCGAGCCCTCCGTCGCCGCCGTCGCCGCCCACACCGGCCTCAGCGAGGACGAGGTCACCGCCGGCATGGAGGCACTGGAGAGCTTCAGCACCCTGTCCCTGGACGCGGAGCTGTCCACCGGCGACGGCGGCTACAGCCTCGCCGACACGCTCGGCGCGGCGGACACCTCCTACGACGTCGTGGTGGACCGCGAGGCCGCCAAGGAAGGGCTGCGCCGCCTGCCCGAACGCGAGCAGGCCATCCTCTACATGCGGTTCTTCGAGGACATGACGCAGAGCCGCATCGCCGACAAGCTCGGCATCTCCCAGATGCACGTCTCCCGGCTGATCAGCCGCAGCTGCGCCCGCGTCCGCGACGAGGCGCTGGGCCGCCGCCACGGCGGGGCCGTGTGAAGGGCGCCGCAGGCGTCACCGCCGTGGCGGTGCGGCCTCCGCGCCGGCGCCCAGCGGGCGGGCCAGGCCGGAGACCGCCTCGTCCAGGCGCTGCAGGTGCCGCAGGACCCGGTCGGTGACCCGGCCGTAGCGAGGGGTTCGCAGGGTGCCCGGCTCCAGCATCGACGCGATGCTGGAGCCGGTCTCGATCCGGGCCGTGGACCGCGGGTCGGCCACGTGCTCCGCGATCGCCTCGATGTTGTGCACGATGCGCCCGCACGCTCCGCGCAGCCGGGGATCCGCCGCGATCGACGGATGCGTGGGCAGCAGCTCCGCCGTCGCCGCCAGTGAACGCCCGTGGTACGCGCAGGTCTCCAGCAGCGCCACCACGTACCGGGCGGTGTCCCGGCGGGCGCGCAGCGGGGTGATCGGATGGGTCAGCGGCTGGGTGGCCGCCCGCAGATCGGCCAGCGTCTGGTCCAGTTCGCGCGCCTGCTCCACCAGATCGCCGCCCGCCCCGCCGCTCAACTGGTCCACCGCGGCCCGGGTGAGGCCGGCGAGCCGGTCCAGGACACCGACGAGGAGTTCGTTCGTCCGGCGGTCGGTGTGGATCGGCAGCACCACGGCCGCCGCGATGATCCCGCAGGCCGCGCCCAGCGCCGTCTCCTCCACCCGCAGGACCAGCACCGCCGTGCTGTAGGTGTTCAGCAGCGTGTACAGCAGTCCGAGCGCCGCCGTGACGAAGAAGGACATCAGCGTGTACGACAGGGGCGCCGTGTAGAACATCGCGAAGACGAACACCAGCACCAGCCCGAACGCCGTCCACGTGTGGTGCCCCACCAGGCCGGCCAGCCCGATGCCGGCCACCACGCCGAGCATCGTGCCCAGCAGCCGCCGGTAGCCCTTCACCAGGATCTCCCCGGTGGACGAGGTGTTGATGAACACGATCCAGCAGGTGAGCACCGCCCAGTACCAGCGCTGGCTGGACAGCAGCTCCCCGCCGACGATGGCCAGGGCGGAGCCGACGGCGACCTGCACCGCCGCCCGGGTGGTGGGCCGCCCGAGGCCGGTCGGCTCCGCCGCCTGGGGCTCGCTCTCCTCGCTGCCCTCGATCGCGGCGTCCTCGGCGTCCAGTTCCTCGCGTGAACGGGCGGTCGCGGGGGAGTCGTCGGACTCGTCCAGCGGCCCGTCGAGGGCGAGCCGCAGTCCCAGCGCGGCCCGGGCCGCCTCGCCGAGCCCGCGGAAGACGTCCTGCACGGCCGGGGAGGCCTTCGGCAGGTTCTCCTCCTCGCGGTAGCCGAGCAGCCGGTTGCGGACCTGTGCGAGCGCCGTGCCCGAGGCCTCGCCGAACGGCCGCAGCGCCAGCAGCCGCAGCGCCTGCAGGTCCCGGCGCAGCGTGGCCGTGGCCTCGTCCCGCACGGGCAGCTCGCCCCCGGTGGGCACCGCGGCGCCCGGCAGGTGCAGGGTGAGGGTGTCGGTCCGCTCGGCGCTGCGCGCGGTGAGCAGCAGCAGGCCGAGGCGCTCGGCGGCGATCTCGGCGTCCGCGGTGCGCCGCTGCAGCAGTCGGGCCACCGCCTCGTCGGAGGTGCCGTCCTCCAGCCGGCCCTGGATCATCAGCGCCGTCTCGTGCAGCCGCGCGGTGCCGGTGCGCAGCTCCTCCAGGACCTTGTCCACCTCGTCGGGCCCGGCGTCCAGCAGCTCGACCTGGATGTCGAACAGCTGGGCCAGCCGGGCCCGGAAGGCCCGGCGCAGCCGGTCCAGGGTGCCCGCCGGGGTCTGCGGCAGCAGCACGAAGCGCGCGGCGGCGCTGCACCCGAACGCCATGCAGATGACGGCGTACAGCTCCGGCAGCACGGACGGGGTCGCGTGCACGAACACGGACAGGAAGTAGACCTGGAAGCCGATCAGCCCGAGCGCCGTGCCGCGGTCGCCGAACCGGCGGCCGTAGACGGCGCCGAAGATGAGGGCGATGAAGAACAGGTCCCCGGCGACGACCAGTTGACCGAGCAGCGTGCCCAGCGACACGGAGGCCAGGGCGACCAGCAGACCGAGCGCGAGCGTGACGGCCTGCTGGTCACGCTGCTTCTCCCGGATCGCGAAGGTCGACACCATCGCCGCGATGGCGCCGGCGACCAGGAGCGGCACGGGGACCCGGAGCACGCCGAGGACGAACAGGGTCAGCGCGATCGACGTGACCGTGCGCAGCCCCGCCGTGAGCCTGAGGAGCCCGGGATCCGACGCCGCGAGCCGGTCCCACATCCGTACCCGCCCCGACCGTACCGCTGACCTCACGCCGCCGCGCTCTCCCGTGTCCGAAAACCGTGCCTCGAATCGATCTCCGTCCAGCATCGCACGCGGCCCCCGCTCACCGGCCCCGGGCCCTGCCGACCCGCTCGCCGTGCCGGGTCACCGGAGACGAGGAGGAGGCCGCCGGTCCCGTGCGGGAGGACCGGCGGCCCCCGGTGCCCGAGTCGTCTCACGGGCTCTCGAGCGCGCCGCCCTCCGCCCGGGCCCGCACCTGCTCCGGCGTCAGATACGAGTCGGTGAACTCGAAGTCCTTCAGCCGGGCGGGCTTGCGGGACTGGAAGCCGGTGCGGACGAAGTCGTCGCCGGCCACCGCGTTCAGCATCCAGTTGGTCATGACCCGCGCCTTGGCGACATTGGTGCGCAGCGCCGACCAGTGGTAGCCGCGGGCCACCACCTGCGCGGGCACCCCACGCAGCTCGATGCCCAGCGGCTTGGACACCGCGTCCTTGCCGCCGAGGTCGACGACGAGGCCCAAGTCCTTGTGCTCATACGGCGACAGCGGCTGGTTCCGCAGCGTCGCGATGACGTTCTCGGCGACCCGCTTCCCCTGGCGCATGGCGTGCTGCGCGGTGGGCGGGCAGACCGCGCCGTCGCCCTTGGCCAGGTCGGGCACGGCGGCCGAGTCGCCGAGGGCGAACACGCCGTCCTGGCCCGGCACGGTCATCTCGGGGTCGACCACCAGGCGGCCGCGTGCCGTCTCCGCGCCCAGTGTGGCGATCAGCGGGCTGGCGACCACGCCGGCCGTCCAGATCAGCGTGTGCGTCGGCACCACCCGGCCGTCGGTGAAGGTGACCTCCTCGGCCGCGGCCTTGTCGATCGACACGCCCAGCGAGACGTCGATGCCGCGCCGCTTCAGGATCTCCTGCGCGCTGCGGCCGAGCTTGTCGCCCAGTTCGGGCATGAGCTTGGGCGCGATGTCGATCAGGTGCCACTTGATCAGGCCCGGGTCCAGACGCGGGTAGCGGCGTACGGCGGCGTGGGTGAGCCGCTGCAGACAGGCGGCGCTCTCGGTGCCCGCGTAGCCGCCGCCGACCACCACGAACTGCAGCCGCGCGGCCCGCTCCGCCGGATCGTCGCTGGCGTCGGCCAGGTCGAGCTGCGAGATCACGTGGTCGCGGATGTAGGCCGCCTCGGCGAGGGTCTTCATCCCGAAGGCGTGCTCGGTCAGGCCCGGGATGTCGAAGGTCCGGGTCACGCTCCCCGGGGCCAGCACGATGTAGTCGTAACGCTCGTTGACGATCTTGTCGGTGATGGTGCGGACGACGCAGACCTTCGCCTTGAGGTCGACGCCGATCGCGCCGCCCGGAATGATCCGCGTGCGGTACCTCCTGCTGCGACGCAGCGACAGCGCGATCGACTGCGGCGTGAGCACGCCGGAGGCGACCTGTGGCAGCAACGGCAGATAGAGCTGGTAGGCGTACGGCGTCACCAGGGTGACGTCCGCCTCGCCGGGTGCGAGCTTGCGCTCCAGGCGGCGGACGCAGCCGACTCCTGCGAAGCCTGCGCCAATCACCAGGATCCTGGGTCGTGTCACGGTGTCCATCCCTTTCTGCGGCTCCAGGCGGTCCGACTCAACGCCGTTCGCATGCCCTGGATCGCGCTGCGCACCACCTCGATCCCACCGTGGCCCAAGCCGTGCCGCCAGCTGGGCGGGGCAGGCAGACGAACGTGCGTGGGCACCAGCATGCCCCCGCAGGGCCTGGAGTAACCGGTTGTCGCGCGGATACACCCGCGCCCCGCTTCACCAGGGCAGGAACGCGTGGATGTCCTTGCCGCCGTCGTGCACCACGACGCTGACCTGGGTGCACAGCGTGTGTACCAGGTGCCAGCCGATTCCGCCGCCGCCCGTCCGTGGGTGGAAGGGCCGCGGCTCGGGCTTGACGGTGCTGCTGTCGCGCATCGTCACGTGCACGCCGTCGAAGGTGCGCCGCAGCCGCAGGTCGAACGGGCCGGGCGCGTACTGGATGACGTTGGCGGCCAGCTCGGTCACGACCAGCAGGATGTCGTCCCAGTACTCGTGCGCGCCGGGAGGCGCGGCACGGGCCAGGGCGCACAGGAAGTCCTCCGCGGCGAGCCGCGCCTCCGTGACGTTGCACAGCTCACCGCCGAAGGAGAACGTACGCTCGTACCTCTCCTCCGAGGGGGGTGGGTCGTCCCAACGCGGCTCCGTCACCATCTCGCATTCCCCGGGCCCGGCCGGAGAGGGGTCTGCCACTGCCCCTCGGCCGGGCCGGTCGTCGTCGCCGATCTCTCGTTGCGCTGCGGGTTCCCCCTGGCGGGCGGACTATCCGTCCGCCCCGGACCGGCGATCCGTCCGCCCGTACCCGCTCAGCGGAAGACGTCGTCCGGGTCGTCCCAGTCGGCCGGCTCCTGCGGCCCGCGCCCGGCCCGGGACCGCGCCTGGTACATCGCGTCGATCTCGCCGGCGTAGTGCCGTGCTATCGCGTCCCGGCGCAGCTTCATGGACGGTGTGAGCAGTCCGTTGTCCGGCGCGAACGGTTCCGGCAGGACACGGTAGACCCTGATGGACTCCGCGCGGGACACCGCACTGTTGGCGGAGGAGACGGCCCGCGCGATCTCCTCCCGCAGCGCGTTCTCCTCGCGGGTCTCCCGGCCCGCGACGTCGCCCTGCAGCGCCAGGGCGGCCCGCCAGTGCGCGAGGAACTCCGGGTCCAGGGTGATCAGGGCGCCCACACAGGGCCGGTCGTCGCCGACCACCACCGCCTGGTGGACGAGCGGGTGCATGCGCAGCCGCTGCTCCAGCGGGGCGGGGGCCACGCTCTTTCCGCCGTTGGTGACGATGATGTCCTTCTTGCGTCCGGTGATCGCCAGATAGCCCTCGGAGTCCAGCCGTCCGATGTCCCCCGTGGCCAGCCAGCCGCCGCGGAGCGCGGACCGGGTCGCCGCCTCGTCGCTGACGTAGCCCTGGAACACCGACGGCCCCCGCACCAGGATCTCCCCGTCGTCGGCCACCTGGACCTCGGTGCCCGGCAGCGGCCTGCCCACCGTCCCGGACTTCTCCAGGCCGAGCGGCTGCATCGTGATCCCGCCGGAGGACTCGGTGAGCCCGTACCCGTCGTGGAGGTACACGCCGATGCCCTCGTAGAACAGGCTCAGGTCGCGGTCGAGGGAGGAGCCGCCGGAGGTGCCGCGGACCACCCTCCCGCCCAGCGCGGCCCGCAGCCGGCGGTACACCGTCCGCTCGTACAGGGCGTGTTGCACCCTCAGCTCGAACCCGGGGCCCGGCCCCCGGCCCAGCCGGCGGCGCTCCTCGGCCGCGGCGAACTCCCGCGCGGTCCCCGCGGCCCGCTCGAACAGGGCGCCTCGGCCCGTCTGTTGGGCCACCCGAAGGAAGTTCTTGTACAGCTTCTCGAACACCGACGGAACGCCGTACAGATACGTCGGCCGGAACGTGGTCAGCGCCGACGCCAGCGCCGTCTCGGTCAGTTCCGGCTCGTGCGCCATCAGGACGCCGCCGCGCACACACGTGAGCATGATCATGATGCCGTAGACATGGGAGAACGGCAGGAAGGCCAGCACGGACGGCTGTTCGCCCGGCGGCGCCGCCGTGTGCCCCCAGCCGGCCAGCAGGACGTCGCACGGGTAGGCGAGCCCCCGGTGGCTCAGCGCGCAGCCCATCGGGCGGCCCGAGGTGCCCGAGGTGTAGACGACGGCCGCCGTGGAGTCGGGCAGCACGAGCCGGCGCAACGACTCCACCGTGGTGTACGGCACGACGGTGCCGCGCTCGACGATGTCGTCCACCGCGCCCGCGTCCAGCTGCCAGACGTTCCGCAGCCGGGGCAGCCGGGTGCACACCGTGCCGACGGTCATGACGCCCTGCTCGTCCTCGACGACCACGGCCACGCAGCCGGCGTCCCGCAGGATCCACTCCACCTGGTCCCGCGAGGAGGACGGATGGATGGGCACGACCTCGGCGCCCACCGCCCACAACGCGTGCGCCAGCACCGTCCACTCGTAGCGGGTGCGGGCCATCAGGGCCACCCGGTGGCCGGGTGAGACCCCGGCCGCGATCAGTCCCTTGGCCAGGTCGACCACTTCGTCCCGCAGCTCCACGGCCGTCACCTCGTGCCACCCGGTGGCGGCGGGCCCGGCCCGGCGCGCGAGCACCGGGCGGGTGGGATCCACGTCCGCGAGGTCGAAGACGCTGTCGGCGAGGCCGCCGGTGAGCGGTGGGGTGGCGGCCGGAGCGAGGGCGACGTCCCGCATGCGCTGCTCCTGGGTGTACAGAGGGTCACTCCGCCGATCGGCTCTGTTGTCGGCGGTGCTCGAATCTAGCCCAGGTGGGCGCGTTCGGTGCCGGGAACGGGGAAGTCGTGATCGGCTGATGATCTGGGCGTGTCCTGGGGACTCGGCAGACATGAGTCATGTGAACCCCGATCCGGAACCCGAACGCACCACCGGGCTGGAGCCCGGCGGCTCGGTCCCGCCCGGTGAGACCCCGCCCGCCGAGAGCAGCATGCCCGAGGCCGGGCCCCGGCAGCCGGACGCAGAGGGTGGTCGAAGACGCCGGTGACGCTGATCATCATCCTCGTCGTGGTGATCGCCGCGTTCTTCCTGGCGTACGCCCTGGCCCTGATCTTCTGAGCTGCCCCTCACCCCTGGGTGTGCCGCACGCACTCGGTGACGACACCCCGCAGGTTGCCGGTCCGCTCCATCAGCCGCCGCTGCTCGCGCGCGCCGTTGCCGCGCCGCAGCACGTACGCGACGCCCTCCTCGGCGCGGGCCGCGTCCCCCGTCCCGGTGAGCGCGTCCCCGGTGTGCTCCAGCAGGGACCGCAGCACCTCCCCGGCGGGCCGCGGGCGCAGGGTCGCCGGGTCGAGGAGTTCCCCGTCCAGCCCCGACCGGGCGGCCTGCCAGACGGCCAGTCTGAGCAGACTCACGCTGTGGTCGAGCGGCGGCCGCCCGGCCCGCCAGTCCCGGGCGGCCGTCTCCACCAGGGCGCGGGTCAGCGTGGCGATCAGCAGGGCGGTGTCCGCGCACAGGCACACGTCCGACACCCTGATCTCGACGGTCGGGTAACGGGCCGACAGCCGCGCGTCGAAATAGACCATCGCCTCGTCGAGGATGACGCCGGTGTCCACCATGTCCGCCACCCGCCGGTGGTACCGCGCCGGCGACTCGAACAGCTCGGTCGGCCCGGCCGACGGCCAGCGCCCCCACACCCGGGTCCGGTAACTGTGGTAGCCGGTGTCGCGGCCCTGCCAGAACGGCGAGTTGGCGCTTATGGCGCAGAGCACCGGAAGCCACGGCCGCAACCGGTCGAGGACCGCCACGCCCTCCTCGTCCGACTCCACCGATACATGCACATGACAGCCGCAGACCAGCTGGTCCCGGGTGCCGATCCCGTACCGCTCGGCCAGCCACTCGTACCGCTCGTTCACCGTGAGGGAGGGACTCACCGGCAGCGGAGAGGTGGCGAGCGCGGCGACCGCGCATCCGATCTGCCCGGCGTGCCGGGCCGCCTCCTTGCGGCAGCGCACGATCTCCTCGCCTAGGTCCGCCATCTCCGCCTGCGGATGCGTCGCGAACTCCAGCATCTGCCCGAACAGCTCCTTCTCGAACACGTCCTGCCCGGGATGGTCACGGGCGGCACGGGCGAGGACGGCCGACGCCAGCGCCTTCGGGTCGCCGCTGTCCGGATCGACCAGAAGAAGTTCCTCCTCCACTCCGACGGTGCGCACGCGGTGCCGCCCTTCATCCCTGCCGGCAGGGGCAGTCATGGGTTCGTACGACCCCGACTGCCCCTGGGGCGGCCGTCGACACCTGCGAGTCAGCGCAGGGGGGTGAGGAACACCGTGGCGAGCGGCGGCAGGGTGAGCCGGAGGAACCCGTCCTCCGGTTTGAGCGCCCCCGGCGCACCGGCGCCGACTCCGCCGCCCCCGTAGCGGACGTCGTCGGTGTTGAGCGCCTCCTGCCAGGCGGGCACCTCGTCGGGCACCCAGAGGCGGTAGTCCTCCCGGACGACGGGGGAGAGGTTGGAGACCGCGAGCAGGGGGGTGCCGTCGGCCGCGAACCGCAGGAACGCGAAGACGTTGTCGTCCGCCGCGTCGCACAGCAGCCACCGGAACCCGCCCGGGTCGGTGTCCCGCTGCCACAGCGCAGGCGTCGCCCGGTACAGGGCGTTCAGGTCCCGGACCAGTTCCTGGACGCCCCGGTGGTCACCCGCGGAGTGGTACTCGTCGTCCAGCAGCCACCACTCCGGGCCGTGGGCCTCGGACCACTCGGCGCCCTGGGCGAACTCCTGCCCCATGAACAGCAGCTGCTTGCCGGGGTGGGCCCACATGAAGCCCAGGTACGCCCGGTGGTTGGCGCGCCGCTGCCACCAGTCGCCCGGCATCTTCGACACCAGCGCCTGCTTGCCGTGCACCACCTCGTCGTGGGAGATGGGCAGCACGTAGTTCTCGCTGTAGGCGTACACCATCGAGAAGGTCATCTCGTCGTGGTGGTACCTGCGGTGCACCGGCTCCTTCTGGATGTACTGCAGCGAGTCGTGCATCCAGCCCATGTTCCACTTCAGCCCGAACCCGAGCCCGCCGCCGTCGGTCGGCCGGGTCACCCCGTCCCACGCGGTGGACTCCTCGGCGATGGTGACCACACCCGGGCAGCGCCGGTACACGGTGGCGTTCATCTCCTGCAGGAACGCGACCGCGTCCAGGTCCTCCCGGCCGCCGAACACGTTGGGCTCCCACTGGCCCGAGTCCCGCGAGTAGTCGAGGTAGAGCATGGAGGCGACGGCGTCCACCCGCAGGCCGTCGATGTGGAACTCCTCGCACCAGTACACGGCGTTCGCCACCAGGAAGTTGCGCACCTCGGTACGCCCGTAGTCGAACTCGTACGTCCCCCAGTCGGGGTGCTCGGCACGCAGCGGGTTCCCGGGCTCGTACAGCGGGTCCCCGTCGAACCGGGCGAGCGCCCAGTCGTCCTTCGGGAAGTGCGCCGGCACCCAGTCCATGATCACGCCGATGCCGGCCCGGTGCAGCGCGTCCACCAGGTACCTGAAGTCGTCGGGCGAGCCGAGGCGGGGCGTGGGCGCGTAGTACGAGGTGACCTGGTAGCCCCACGAACCGCTGAACGGATGCCCCGCGACCGGCATCAGCTCCACGTGTGTGAAGCCCATCTCCCTGACGTAACCGGGCAGTTCCTCGGCGAGCTGCCGATAGGTCGATCCGGGCTTCCAGGACGGGAGATGCACCTCGTACACCGAGAACGGCGCCTCGTGCACCGGGGTGTCGCCCCGGTGCGCCATCCACTGCGCGTCACCCCACTCGTAGCGCGACGCCGTCACGACCGACGCCGTGTCCGGCGGTACCTCCGTGCACCGCGCCATCGGGTCGGCCTTGAGGAAGCCGTGCCCGTAGCGGGAGGTGATCCGGAACTTGTAGCGGGCGCCCTCGCCGATCCCCGGCAGGAACAACTCCCACACCCCGGACGCGCCGAGCGAGCGCATCGGGTACTGCGTGCCGTCCCAGTAGGTGAAGTCCCCGGCGACGCCCACCCCCTGGGCGTTGGGCGCCCACACGGTGAACCGGGTGCCGGCCACGCCCTGGTGGGTCATCGGCTCCGCGCCCAGCGCCCGCCACAGCTCCTCGTGCCGGCCCTCGCGGATCAGGTGCAGGTCCAGCTCGCCCAGCGCGGGCAGGAAGCGGTACGGATCGTGCACCTCCTGCTCCTCGCCGTCGTACGTCACCAGCAGGGTGTACGACGGGATCTCCGGGTAGGGCAGGACGGCGGCGAAGAGCCCACCGCCCTCCGAGGCGAGCGGCTCGCGCACCCCGTCCACCAGGACGCTGACCGCCCGGGCGTTGGGGCGCAGCGCCCGGAACAGGGTGCCCTCCGGGACCGGGTGGACGCCCAGCAGGGCGTGCGGATCGTGGTGTGCGCCGCCCAGCAGGCGGCCCCGGTCGCCGGGGTCGAGCGCGAGGGCCGCGGGCGGCACGGGGCCCGCGGCCTCCGGCAGCGAAGAGTCGCGCAGTGCCATGTCGTCAGCCTCCCCACACCGCGAGTCGCTTGATCGCGGCCATCGGGACCGGCAGCCAGTCCGGCCGGTGTCTCGCCTCGTACAACACCTCGTACACCGCCCTGTCCGTCTCGTGCGCGCGCAGCAGCGCGTGCTTCTTGCGTGGATCCCAGCCGGCGCGGGCCGCGTAGCCCGCGCAGAACGCCTCCCGGCAGCGGCGCGCCCACTCGGGTCGCCAGGGGCGGCGCTGCCGGGCCGCGTAGTCGAAGGAGCGCAGCATCCCGGCCACATCCCGCACCGGGGACTGCGGGGCCCGCCGCTCGATGAGCGGCCTGGACGGTTCTCCCTCGAAGTCGATCACGAACCAGTCGCGGCCCGCCCGCAGCACCTGCCCGAGGTGCAGATCGCCGTGGATGCGCTGGGCGGCCGGCCCGGTGTCACACGTGGCGAGCGCCCCGAACGCGGCCCGCAGCCCGGGCACGAACGGCTTCAGCCCGGGCACGGCGTGCGCAGCGGCCTCCAGCCGCGCGCACATCTCCTCGGCCGTGCGGCCGTTCTCGCCGGGCCCGGCCGGCGGAAAGGCCTCGGCCAGCGCCAGGTGCACCTCGGCCATGGCCCGGCCCAGCTCGCGGGCCTCGGCGGTGAAGTCGTCGCCCGCGGCGAGCGCCCGCAGCGCCAGCGTCCAGCCGTCCGTGGCGTCCGGCAGGAACGGCTGGAGCACACCGAGCGTCGCCGGACGCGGCGAGGTGGTGGTGAACCAGGCCACCGGCGCGGGCACCCGGGTGCAGCCCTGCGCGGCCAGCGCGGCCGACACCTCCAGGTCCGGGTTCACCCCGGGCTGGATACGGCGGAAGACCTTCAGGATGAACGCGTCGCCGTACACGAGCGAGGTGTTGGACTGCTCGGCGTCCAGCAGGCGCGGCGGAAGCCCCCCGGGCAGGTGGACGGCGGGGTCCGCGTCGAAACGCAGCGGGCCCGCCGTGCCGGGCTGCCGCAGCCGCTCCAGCAGCAGGTGGGCCGAGCGCGGGTCGTGCAGTGCGTCGTACACCGCGAACCCGGCCAACGGGCCCACCTCGGCGCGCCCGATGAAGGCCCGCTCCAGCCGCGGCGCGAGGTGCTCGCGCAGCCCCAGCAGCAGTTGGTAGCAGTCGCCGGGCGGGGGAGTGCCGCCGGGGGGCGGCACCGGGGCGTGCGAGGCGTGCACCAGCAGGTGCAGGCACCCCGGGAACAGCTCGGTCACGGAGAGCAGCGACAGATCGGTGACGGGGCGGTCCTTGCCCGCGAACCAGCGTTGCCTCGGCAGCCACTCGTGCAACAGCCCGCCGAGCGAGGCCAAGGGCGCCTCGACGCCGGCCGTGGTTCTCGGCCGGGCGGTGATGGTCTTCGGCATGGTGACGCGTCCTTTCCTCGGCGCCGGACGTTCAGCGGCGGCGGCCGATGCGGGATGCGACTCGGGTGAGCCGGAACCAGTAGAAGCCGTGACCCTGCAGGGTGAGCAGGTAGGGCAGTTCACCGATGGCGGGGAAGCGCACCCCGCCGATCAGCTCGACGGGGTGGCGTCCGTCGTAGGCCCGCAGGTCGAGCTCGGTGGGCTGGGCGAAGCGGGAGAAGTTGTTGACGCACAGCACGAGGTCGTCGCCGTACTCGCGCAGGAAGGCGAGCACCGCCGGGTTCGACGACTGTAGTTCCGTGAACGAGCCGAGTCCGAAGGCGGGGTTCTGCTTGCGGATCTCGATCATGCGGCGCGTCCAGTGCAGCAGGCTGGACGGCGAGGACATCGAGGCCTCGACGTTGGTGACCTGGTAGCCGTAGACCGGGTCCATGATCGTGGGCAGGTAGAGGCGTCCCGGGTCGCAGGACGAGAAGCCGGCGTTGCGGTCGGGCGTCCACTGCATGGGGGTGCGGACGGCGTCGCGGTCGCCGAGCCAGATGTTGTCGCCCATGCCGATCTCGTCGCCGTAGTACAGGATCGGCGAGCCGGGCAGGGACAGCAGCAGCGCGGTGAACAGCTCGATCTGGTTGCGGTCGTTGTCGAGCAGCGGTGCCAGGCGCCGCCGGATGCCGATGTTGGCGCGCATCCGCGGGTCCTTGGCGTACTCCGCCCACATGTAGTCGCGTTCCTCGTCGGTGACCATCTCGAGTGTCAGCTCGTCGTGGTTGCGCAGGAAGATGCCCCACTGGCAATTGGCGGGAATGGGCGGGGTCTTGGCGAGGATTTCCGAGACGGGGTAGCGCGACTCCCTGCGTACGGCCATGAAGATGCGGGGCATGACGGGGAAGTGGAACGCCATGTGGCACTCGTCGCCGCCGCTCGGGTAGTCGCCGAAGTAGTCGACGACGTCCTCGGGCCACTGGTTGGCCTCGGCCAGCAGCACGGTGTCCGGGTACATCGCGTCGATCTCCTTGCGCACCCGCCTCAGGAACTCGTGGGTCGCGGGCAGGTTCTCGCAGTTGGTGCCCTCCTCCGCGAAGAGGTAGGGGACCGCGTCCAGGCGGTAGCCGTCGATGCCCAGGTCCAGCCAGAAGCGCAGGGCGGCCAGGATCTCCTCCTGCACCGCCGGGTTCTCGTAGTTGAGGTCCGGCTGGTGGGAGAAGAAGCGGTGGAAGTAGTACTGGCCGCGCACGGGGTCGAAGGTCCAGTTGGAGGCCTCGGTGTCGACGAAGATGATCCGCGCGTCCTCGTACTGCTTGTCGTCGTCGGCCCACATGTAGAAGTCCCCGTAGGGACCTTCGGGGTTCTCGCGGGACTCCTGGAACCACGGGTGCTGGTCGCTGGTGTGGTTCACGACGAAGTCGATGATCACGCGCATGCCGCGCTGGTGGGCGGCGTCCACGAACTCCACGAAGTCGGCGAGGTCGCCGAACTCCGGGAGCACCGCGGTGTAGTCGGACACGTCGTAACCGCCGTCCCGCAGGGGGGACTTGAAGAACGGCGGCAGCCACAGGCAGTCCACGCCGAGCCACTGCAGATAGTCGAGCTTGGCGGTCAGGCCCTTCAGGTCACCGACGCCGTCGCCGTTGCTGTCCTGGAAGGAGCGGACCAGGACCTCGTAGAAGACGGCGCGCTTGAACCAGTCCGGGTCCCGGTCCTTGGCGGGAGTGTCCTCGAAGGTGTCCACCACGGGTTCGTTGACGGTCATGAAGCTGCGGGCCCTCCGATCTGGGGCGTCGAACGCCCGACGTGGAGCACGTGCGCAGGCGCCCGGCCGGGCGTGAGACGCACGTAGTTGGTCCTGCCCCAGTGGTACGTCTCGCCCGTCAGTTCGTCGTGCACGGGCAGGGCGGCGTGCCGGTCCAGGCCGAGTTGCGGCATGTCCAACGAGACCGTGGCCTCCTGGGTGTGATGCGGGTCGAGGTTGACGACCACGATGACCGTGTCCGTCCCCGTGCTCTTGCTGTAGGCGAGCACGGCGTCGTTGTCGGTCTGATGGAAGCGGAGGTTCCGCAGGCGCTGTAGCGCCGGGTGCCGGCGGCGGATGTCGTTGAGCCGGGTGACGAGGGGGGCGATGGTGCGGCCCTCCTTCTCGGCCGCCTCCCAGTCGCGGGGCCTCAGCTGGTACTTCTCCGAGTCCA
>NZ_JBVJTD010000008.1:213170-340020 GCF_055605965.1 Streptomyces sp. NPDC037126 | reverse complement strand
TCACGCTGGACGACCTGTCCCTGCACCCGCACCCGGGACAGCTGGCCGCCAACGACATCGGCCGGGTGAAGATCCGCACCGCCGAGCCGCTGCCGGTCGACTCCTACGCGGACTCGCGGCGCACCGGTTCCTTCATCCTGATCGACCCGAGCGACGGCACCACGCTCACCGCGGGCATGGTCGGCGAGTCGTTCGCGTCCCCGGAGCCGGTCAAGGACCGGGCCGACGAGGACGGCTGGGACTTCTGAGCATGAACTCCACCGATTTCTTCTCGATGTTCGCGAAGGAGGGCGGCCGCGTCGGCAGCGGCGCCCTCGGCAGCGGGCAGGGCGGGGTGGCCCGATGTGTGCGCTGACGTACGCGCACCGCTCGCGCGCCCTCACCCCCCACCGCCGTAGACGAAGACCTGCCGACCTCCCGGCCACGACCTGAGAGACCGTGACCGCCGGGCCAACGAGAGGAAACCCTCCCGTGCCTGCCTCCCGCTCCACCCTTTTCCGCCGCGGCCTGGCCGCGCTCACCGCGCTTCCACTCCTCACCCTCGCCGCCTGCGGCTACGGCTCCGAGGCCAAGAACGACGACACCGCCAAGGTCGCCGCCGGGGCGAAGAAGATCGACGGGCTCGACACCGTCAAGATCGGCTACTTCGGCAACCTCACCCACGCGACCGCGCTGGTAGGCCGTGAGCAGGGCCTCTTCCAGAAGGAACTGGGCGCCACCAGGGCGGACTACGCCACCTTCAACGCCGGCCCGTCCGAGATCGAGGCCCTCAACTCCGGCTCCATCGACATCGGCTGGATCGGCCCCTCCCCCGCCATCAACGGCTACACCAAGTCGGACGGCAAGAACCTGAAGATCATCGGTGGTTCGGCGTCCGGCGGGGTGAAGCTGGTCGTGAACCCCAAGAAGATCACGTCCCTCAAGGACGTCGAGGGCAAGCGGATCGCCACCCCCCAGCTGGGCAACACGCAGGACGTGGCGTTCCTCAACTGGGCCGCGGAGCAGGGCTGGAAGGTCGACCCGCAGAGCGGCAAGGGTGACGTCACGGTCGTCCGCAGCGACAACAAGGTGACCCCGGACGCGTTCAAGGCCGGTTCCGTCGACGGCGCCTGGGTGCCGGAGCCGACCGCGTCGAAGCTGGTCGCCGAGGGCGGAAAGGTGCTGCTGGACGAGTCGTCGCTGTGGCCGGACAAGAAGTTCGTGATCACGAACATCATCGTGCGCCAGGCCTTCCTGAAGGAGCACCCGAAGGCGGTCGAGGCGGTGCTGAAGGCGTCCGTCGAGGCCAACAAGTGGATCAACGCCGACCCCGACCGGGCCAGGGCGGCGGCGAACAAGCAACTCCAGGCCGACTCCGGCAAGGCACTGCCGGCGAACGTCCTCGACCCGGCCTGGAAGTCGATCCAGTTCACCGACGACCCGCTGGCCTCCACCCTCGGCACCGAGGCGGCGCACGCGGTCAAGGCCGGTCTGCTGGACAAGCCGGACCTGAAGGGGATCTACGACCTGACGATCCTCAACAAGGTCCTCAAGGCCTCCGGCGCCGCCCCGGTCGACGCCGCCGGTCTCGGCACCAGCTGACGCCCGTCCCGATCAGTCCCCAGGAGGTGACGACCATGGCCACGACCTTCGCCAAGGCCGCCGAGTCGGTCGAGTACGCGGCACGGCTCGAGCACGTCTCGAAGTCGTATCCGACCCCGGGCGGGCAGCAGCTCGTCCTGGACGACATCAGCCTCGATGTCGCGCCCGGCGAGTTCGTCACCCTCCTGGGGGCCTCGGGCTGCGGCAAGTCCACCCTGCTGAACCTGGTGGCGGGCCTGGACCGGCCCACCGCCGGGTCCATCGCCACGGACGGCAGGCCCGCCCTGATGTTCCAGGAGCACGCCCTGTTCCCGTGGCTGACCGCGGGCAAGAACATCGAACTCGCCCTCCGTCTGCGGCGCGTTCCCAAGGCCGAGCGGCGCGGCAGGGCCGAGGAACTGCTCGAACTCGTCCGGCTGAAGGGCGCGTACGGCAAGCGGGTGCACGAGCTGTCGGGCGGTATGCGGCAGCGGGTGGCGCTGGCCCGCGCGCTGGCGCAGGAGAGCAGTCTGCTGCTGATGGACGAGCCGTTCGCGGCGCTGGACGCCATCACCCGGGACGTGCTGCACGACGAGCTGACCCGCATCTGGTCCGAGACCGGTGTGTCGGTGCTGTTCGTGACGCACAACGTGCGCGAGGCGGTACGCCTCGCCCAGCGTGTCGTCCTGCTGTCCTCCCGCCCGGGCCGGGTGGCCCGCGAGTGGGAGGTCGACATTCCGCAGCCGCGCCGCATCGAGGACGCGCCCGTGGCGGAACTGTCCCTCGAGATAACCGACGTACTGCGTGGGGAGATCCGCCGCCATGGCCAGCACTGAGACGACCACCGCCCCCGGCACGGGGAGCGTGGAGGCGGGCCTCGACGCGCTGGAGACCGCGCCGTCGGGCCGTACCCCGCTGCGCAGGACCTTCGTCGACAAGATCGTGCCGCCGGTCAGCGCGATCGTCGTCGTGCTGGTGGTCTGGCAGGGCCTGATCACCCTGAAGATCGTCGACGACCCGACCAGGCTGCCCACCCCGGGCGCGGTCTGGAACGCCTTCCGCGACGACTGGCTGCAGGGCAAGCTGCTCGGCTACATCTGGACCAGCGTCTCGCGCGGTCTGCTCGGCTTCTGCTTCGCGCTGCTGATCGGCACCCCGCTGGGGCTGCTGGTGGCGCGGGTGAGGTTCGTGCGGGCGGCCATCGGCCCGATCCTGTCCGGCCTGCAGTCGCTGCCGTCGGTGGCCTGGGTGCCGCCGGCCGTGATCTGGCTCGGCCTGAACAACTCGATGATGTACGCGGTGATCCTGCTCGGCGCGGTGCCGTCCATCGCCAACGGGCTGGTGTCCGGCGTGGACCAGGTGCCGCCGCTGTTCCTGCGCGCGGGCCGCACGCTGGGCGCGACCGGTCTGAAGGGCACGTGGCACGTCACCCTGCCGGCGGCGCTGCCGGGCTATGTGGCCGGCATGAAGCAGGGCTGGGCCTTCTCCTGGCGTTCCCTGATGGCCGCGGAGATCATCGCGAACTTCCCGGACCTCGGCACGGGCCTCGGCCAGCTGCTGGAGAACGCCCGCACGGCCAGCGACATGGCCATGGTGTTCGAGGCCATCCTGCTGATCCTGTTCGTCGGTATCGCCATCGACCTGCTGATCTTCAGCCCGCTGGAGCGGTGGGTGCTGCGCAGCCGCGGCCTGCTGGTGAAGGGCTGAGACACGGCATGAGCGCACCGGTCCTTCTCGTCATCGCCCACGGCAGCCGCGACCCGCGGCACGCCGCGACCGTGCACGCCCTCGTGGAGCGGGTGCGGTCGCAGCGGCCGGGGCTGCGTGTGGAGACCGGCTTCCTGGACTTCAACGTGCCCTCCGTGCGGGGCGTGCTGGAGTCCCTGGCGACGGAGGGGGTGCGGGACGTCGTGGCCCTGCCCCTGCTGCTGACCCGCGCCTTCCACGCCAAGGCCGACATCCCGGCGGTGCTGCGGGAGGCTCCGGCGCGGCTGCGGATCCGGCAGGCGGACGTGCTCGGTCCGTCGCCGCTGCTGCTGTCGGCCCTGGAACGGCGCCTGTACGAGGCGGGGCTGACGCCCGCCGACAAGTCCTCGACCGGGGTCGTGCTGGCCTCGGCGGGGTCCTCCGACCCGGAGGCGATCGCAGTGATCGCCGACATCGCGCGGGAGTGGTGGCACACCGGTTGGTGCGCCGTGCGGCCTGCGTTCGCCTCCGCATCCCTTCCGCGCACCGAGGACGCCGTACGGGAGCTGCGCGCCCTCGGCTGCGAGCGGGTCGCCGTGGCGCCGTACGTGCTGGCGCCCGGCTTCCTGCCGGACCGCATCGCGCGCGGCGCGGCCGGGGCGGACGTCCTGGCGGAGGTGCTGGGACCGGCACCGGAGGTGGCGCGGCTGCTGCTGCGGCGGTACGACGCGGCACGCCGGCCGGCGCTCCAGGTGCTCGGCGCCTGAGTGCTTCCGGGCCCCGGGCTCGCGGGGTCCGGCTCAGAGGCCGAAGGCGTGCGTGAGGTGCCGGGTGTAGTTGAGGCTGCCGGTGCCGGCGCTCGCCGTGATGGCGATGTTCTCCAGCGCGGAGCGGATGCGGCCGCGGTTGGGGGGCAGGCCGTCCTCGGCGGACTGCGCCAGCTGGTCCTGGATGATCTCGCCCTGGCCGACGAGGCCCGGGTACTCCATGCGCAGCGACTCGGTGAGCCGTTCGGCGACGCTCATGAGGGTCGCCAGGTCCGGTGTGCCGTGGGTCATGTCGAGATGGCCGGGGGCACCGAAGTGGGACGGGCCGTTGACGTTGCCGTAGTCGTAGGTGCTCATGTCCAGTCCTCGCTCGTGGTCGGAAGGGTGACGTTACCGATGCCGCGGGTGGCCGCTGCCGCCGTTGACATGGCGTCCGAGCCCTGCGGCGGCGAACACGCCGAGTAGGCCGAAAATCGCCACTCGTCCGGGTGACCGGTGTCCGTTGACCGGCTCCCGGACGTGGAAGCGGAGCGGCCCGGACGCACTCGCACTTCACGGTAGGGACAACTCGGCGGGCTTGTCGCGTTGTTCGGCGACCGGGCCCCCCGGAGGCGGGGACGTGGTAAAAGACCGCCGTGGTCCGGCATTCCCCTGTGACGTCGGACCACGACGGCTCTTCGTTCTGCGTCGGCCGGGGCCCGTGTGTCACTCGCGCGGCGGCGCCGGCGTGCGGGAGCAGCGGTTATCGGCCAGTGGGCCTCCGTTCAGTCGAAGCGGAGGGCGCCGGTGCGGGTGCGCTTGAGCTCGAAGAAGTCGGGGTGGGCGGCCAGCACCCGGAAACTGTCGAAGAGTTCGGCCGCCCGGGCACCGCGCGGCACCGCGCGCAGGACCGGCCCGAACCACACCGTGCCGTCGACGTGCAGGGTGGGTGTGCCCACGTAGCCGCCCGACTCGGGCTCGGCGCCCGCCTCATGGCCGCGGCGGACGGCGTCGTCGTACGACGGGTCGTGGGCGGCGGCCGACAGGCCCGCGGGCAGGCCGAGTTCGGCGAGCGACTCGGCCACGACCTGGTCGAAGTCCTTGATCCCGCGCTCGTGGATCCGGGTGCCGAAGGCGGTGTACAGGTCGCGCAGCACCTTCTCGCCGTGCTGTTCGGCGGCGGCCACGGCGACCCGCACCGGCCCGATCGAGCGGTCCACCAGGTCCCGGTACCAGTCGGGGAGTTCGTTCCCGGTGTTGTGCAGGTACAGGCTCATCGGGCGGAACCGGAGGTCGAGCGGGCGCAGGCGCTCGACCTCCAGCATCCAGCGGGAGGTGATCCAGGCGAAGGGGCAGGCTGGGTCGAAGTAGAAGTCGACCCGGGCCGGGCCGGACCCGGTGGTGGCGGTGGCGGTGTCGCTGTGCGTCATGGCAGCGACGCTAGTGGCCCGGTGGGGCAGTGTCCCGGCCCAATCCCCACCTGGTTTCCTGGTCCACTTGCCGGGCCACCGCTCACCCGCCGGTGGTGCCGGCGACCCCGATCTCCGTCGCGTTCAGTCGTTCGGGCTCCGCCACGACGTCGATCCGGGTGATCAGGCCGTCCGCGCCGAACGTGAAGGCCAGCACCAGGCGTGGCCGTCCGTACGGCGCCATGACCAGGCCGATCCGGCCGTCCAGCAGGGCGGTCCCGGTGAACCCGGCGCGGGCCACGGCGGCCATGGCGCCCCGGGCGACGGGCTCGGCACCGCGCACGGTGACCGGTTCGGGCGTGGGTACGACCAGTGCGTCGGCGTGCAGCACCACGTCCGGGGCGAGCAGGGCGACCAGCGCCGTGAAGTCGCCGCCCCGGGTGGCGGCGAGGAAGGCCTCGACGGCCCGGTGCCTGAGCCCCGCGTCCGGCTCGGGCGCGGGCGGGCGGCCCTGCACCCGGCGGCGGGCGCGGCTGGCCAGCTGCCGGGTGGCGGCCGGGGTCTTCTCCAGCAGCGGGGCGATCTCGTCGAAGGGCACCGCGAACATGTCGTGCAGCACGAAGGCGACCCGCTCGGCCGGGCTCAGGGTGCCGAGGACGACCAGCAGCGCCACGCCGACCTCGTCGGCCAGCAGCGCCTCGCGCGCGGGATCGCCGGACCGCCCTGAGTCGGCCGCCGGGGTCCCGTACGCGCTCTCCGGGGCGTCGAGGAACTCCTCGCGCCGGTTGCGGCGGGCCCGCAGCAGATTCAGGCAGACCCGGGTCACCACGGTGGTCAGCCAGCCGGTGAGGTTCTCGACGGCGTCGATGTCGGCCTGCCAGGCGCGCAGCCAGGCCTCCTGGAGGGCGTCGTCGGCCTCGGCGGCAGACCCGAGCAGCCGGTACGCCACCGCCGAGAGGTGGGCGTGGTCCGCCGCGAACCGGGCGGCCAGCCGCCGCCCGGTGTCCGCCGCGGCCTCGTCCCGCCCGCTGCCGTCCGTGAACCCGTCCACCGTTCCCCCGCCCCCTTCGTGCGCGCCCCGGGCCCGCGCGGCCGGGCACACGGTCCGGGTCCCACGAAACGCCGAACGGGCCGAAAGATCAACTGCCGTGCGGCGCGGGCCCGTCGGCCGTGGCCCGGCGCTGTGCGGCGTCGGCCGTCCTGGCCACCTCGGCGGCCGACAGGGACCCCGCGGCCCGGCGCTCCCGGGCGAACCGGTCGGCGAGCGCCTGCAGGAACTCGTTCAGCGGGGCCGGTACGCCGTGCAGCCGGCCGAGCAGGGCGATCTCCCCGTTGAGGTAGTCGGCCTCGATCGTGCCGGTGCCCCGGTGGAGGGACTGCCAGGAGGAGCCGCCGCCGCGCGGGGTCCCGCCCAGCGGGACCAGGGTGACCTTGTCGCCGCGCGCGGCGTGCTGCTCCTCCGGGCTGGTGTACGCGATCCCGGCGGCGTCGAGGACGGCCTCCCCCTCGGCCCGCACGCGCGCGTACAGCGCCTGCGCCACCTCGTCGCCGGCGATCGGACCGCTGACGGCCTCCAGTGCGTTGCCGAGGTTCCCGAGCAGCTTGGCGTACTGCCAGCGGGCCACGTCGGGCACCACCGGCGCCTCGAAGCGGGCGTCCTCCAGGTCGGCGGCGATCCGCCGGAGGGTGTCGTCGGTGCCGTGCGGGACGCGGCCGAGGTGGAGGATGCCGGTGAGCGGGGCGCCGGGGGCCGAGACCACCCCGGGTTCCACGAAGGTCGACGGCAGCCAGACGCAGGCGCCGTACACGTGCCGGAAGCGGCGCAGCGCGAGGCGCGGGCTCTCGACGCCGTTCTGCAGGCAGACCAGCGGGAGCCGTTCGGCGGCGGTGCCGCCGCCGGCCACGGGAACGTCGGCCCAGGTCTCCAGGGCGGCCACGGTGTCCTGCGTCTTCACGGCGAGCAACAGGACGTCGTCGGCGCGCAACGCGCCGAGCGGGCCGGGCCCCCCGACGGCCGGCAGCCGGTACGTCGACTCGCCCTCGGGCACCAGCAGTCGCAGCCCGTGCCCGGCGAGCGCGGCCAGGTGCGGCCCTCGTGCGACGAGGACGACCTCGCGGCCGGCCTCGGCCAGCCGCCCGCCGACGGCCCCACCGACCGCTCCCGCCCCGACGATGACGTAGCGCATACGGCCGAGCTTCGCACACGGGTGTGCCGTCATGCCCCTGGAGCGGTGAGTTCGGCCAGCTTGAGCACGGTGTTCCAGTTCCGGCTGGTGGCGATCAGGTCCTTGTTCAGGCGCCTGCGGGCCAGTGTCTCGGCGAGCTTGGAGCGGCCGAGGCCGTCGGGGGCGTACAGGTACAGGCAGCGGTCCCCGAGGCGGAACTCCTCGGGCAGGTGGGCGGCCGCGTCGATCTCCGCGAAACGGTCCGGGGCGACGGGCCCGGAGAAGTAGGTGACGTGCAGTTGCCTGGCCTCGAGTTCGGCGGCCGGGAACGGGCAGTCCGCGGCCACCGCCGCCAGATAGACGTGGTCGCGCACGATCACGTCCACCGGGAAGCCGAAGCGCTCCTCGATCGTCCGGGCCAACTCCGCGGCCAGGGACTCCTCGTCACCGTGGCCGGCGGTGAACACGGCCTGGCCGCTCTGCAGATGGGTGCGGACGCCGACGTGGCCGAGGTCCGTCAGGAGGGTGCGCAGATCGGCCATGGGGAGCTTCCGGCTGCCACCGACGTTGATCCCGCGCAACAGCGCCGCATAGGTCGTCATCCGGCCACCATAGAGGGGCCGTCGTGCCCCGTGGGGGTGGGCACGACGGCCGCGCCCGCACAGGGCGGGCTGCGCGAAACTCTCTCTGATGGACGGGGGCCGGATCAACCTCTACACGCAGCTGTGACTTGTTCAACAAGCCTTCGTAATCACAAAGTGGATCTCTGACGGCGGAACGGACATCCCACGACGCGCGGCGGCCGCGAGGCCCCGTGGACCCCGAGACCCGCCCCCGAGAAGCACCCATAGGTGTAAGGGGCCGCCGTCCTCCCCAGTGGTGAGGGCGGGCGCGGACACCTCACCGGGCAGCACGACGAGACGGCTTTCCGCGGCCCATACCGTCGAAACGGAGTTGCCGAACGCGTGGCGGCAGGGGGCCGTCACCGCAGACGAGGGGGAAGACCCGCGATGGGGAACAGGGACGTGCGGGTGCGGGGGCTGGCCGCCCGCGCCGGCGGCTGGAGCGCCCGGCACCGCTGGGCGGCCGTCGGCATATGGGTGCTGTTCGTCGTGCTGGCGATGGGGGTCGGCTCGGCGGCGGGCCGCGTCGACGTGAACGAGGGCGACCAGCTGGCGGGCGAGACCCACACCGCCGCGCAGATCATCGACGATGCGGGGATCAAGGAGCCGGCCGCGGAGACCGTCCTGATCCAGTCCAAGGACCGCGATGTACGGGCGACGAGCGGCGAGTTCCGCGCGGCCGTGGCCGATGTCGTCAAGGCCGTCGGCGCCACCGGCAGGGCGACCGACGTGACCTCGCCCTACGACACGCGCACCGTCTCCCGCGACGGGCGCAGCGCGCTGGTGCAGTTCGACCTGCGCGGTGACGCCAAGACGGCCCCCGACCTGGTGCAGCCGGTGCTGGACGCCGTCGCCGGGGTGCAGAAGGAGCACGGTGGCCTGCGGATCGACGAGATCGGCGGCGCCAGCATGCAGAAGCAGTACAAGGACGCTTTCGGCGACGACTTCGCGCAGGCCGAGTACTCGGCGGTGCCGGTCGCGCTCGGCATCCTGCTGATCGCCTTCGGCGCGCTGGTGGCCGCGCTGCTGCCGGTGGCCCTCGCGATCACCGCGATCATGGCGACGATGGGCCTGATGGGCATCGTCAGCCATCTGCAGCCGATGAGCGACACCGCCAATTCCGTGATGCTGCTGGTCGGTATGGCCGTCGGGGTGGACTACTGCCTGTTCTACCTGCGCCGTGAGCGCGAGGAGCGGGAGGCCGGCCGGGACCCGGCCACCGCGCTGCGGATCGCCGCCGCCACCAGCGGCCGCGCGGTCATCGTCTCCGGTGTCACGGTCTGCGTGGCGATGGCGGGCATGCTGTTCACCGGGCTCGCCGAGTTCGAGGCGATGGGCCTGGCCTCGCTGATGGTGGTGGCGGTCGCCATGGTCGGCTCGGTCACCGTGCTGCCCGCGCTCCTCTCGCTGCTGGGCGAACGGGTGGAGAAGGGCCGCATCCCGTTCCTCGGCCGCCGGCGCCCGAAGCGGGCCGCGGACCAGGGCAGCCGCTTCTGGACGGCCGTGCTGCGGGGCGTGCTGGCCCGCCCGCTGGTCTCCGTCCTCGTGGCGGTCGGCGCGCTGCTGGCGATCGCCGCGCCCGCGCTCGGTATGAAGACCCAGCAGCTCACCCTGGACCAGGAGTTCGGGAACTCGCTGCCCATCGTGCAGACCTACAACCGCATCAACGACGCCTTCCCGGGCGGCAGCGAGCCGGCCCAGGTCGTCGTGAAGGCCAAGGACATCAACGCGCCCGAGGTGCGGCGGGCCCTCGCCGACTTCAAGCAGCGGGCGATCTCCTCGGGCGCCTCGCGGGGCCCGGTCGACATCAAGCTGCACGACGCGCAGAACGTGGCCGTGGTCTCCGTGCCCCTGGTCGGCGGCTCGGACATGGACCGGGCGGTCAAGAGCCTCGACACGCTGCGGGACGAGGTGCGGCCCGCAACGCTGGGCAGGGTGGCGGGCGTCGAGGCACCGGTCACCGGACAGGTGGCGGGCAACCACGACTTCAACGACCAGCTGCTCGGCTCCGTCGTCCCGGTCTTCGCGTTCGTGGTCGTCTTCGCCTTCCTGCTGATGCTGCTGTCGTTCCGCTCGCTGACCGTCGCGATCACGTCGATCGTGCTCAACCTGCTGTCGGTGGGCGCCGCCTACGGCATCCTCGTCGCCGTCTTCCAGCACGGCTGGGGCGCCTCGCTGGTGGGGGCGCACGGGGTCGGCGCGATCGTGACGTGGCTGCCGCTGTTCCTCTTCGTGATCCTGTTCGGGCTGTCCATGGACTACCACGTGTTCGTGGTCTCCAGGATCCGCGAGGCCCGGGCCCGGGGCCGCGACACGAAGGACGCGATCCGGCACGGCGTGGTCACCACGGCCGGCGTGGTCACCAGCGCCGCGGTCATCATGGTCGCCGTGTTCGCCATCTTCGGCACGCTGTCCATGCAGTCCATGAAGCAGATGGGCGTGGGCCTGGCCGCGGCGGTGCTCATCGACGCCACCGTCATCCGGGGGGTGCTGCTGCCGGCGGTGATGGCCCTGCTCGGCGAGCGCAACTGGTACCTCCCGAAGTGGCTGCACCGGCTGCCGGACCTCACCCACGACGAGGTGCCCGAGGCGGTCGCGGCGCCGGCGCGCGGTCAGGACGAGCGCCTGCCGGTCTGATCCCGCCCACCCTGCACAGGGCCCGCCCGCTCTCCTCCCGAGCGGGCGGGCCCTGCCCTTCGCCGCACCGGGGTGCGGCCCACGGCTCACCGGGGCAGCTCGGCCTCGATCAGGTCGGCCGCCCGCGGGGTGCCGCCCTCCAGCGCCATCCCGGCCCGGATCTCCCCCAGCCGCCGGGCGACCTCGGGGTCGCCGAGGAGGGCGAGGGCGGTCTCGCGCAGCCGCTGCGCGGTGGCCTCCCCGGTGGGCAACCGCCGGGCCACGCCGAGGGCCTGGAGCATGTCGGCGTTGCCGAACTGGTCCACGGCCTGCGGTACGGCGATCATCGGGGTGGCGGTGGCCAGCCCCTCCTGGCTGCCGCCCGCGCCCGCGTGCGTGACGAACAGGTCGGCCTGCCGCAGGACGGCCAACTGCGGTACCCAGTCGTGCACCTCGACGTTCGGCGGTACGTCGCCCAGCTCGGCGGGGTCCGCGTGCCGGCCGATCTGCAGGACCAGGTGCCAGCCGGGCAGCCCGCCGAAGGCGCGGACGCACTCGCGGTAGAAGACGGGCTGCCTGGTGAACGCCGAGCCGAGGGAGACCAGTACGACCTTGTCGGCACCGGCGGGACGGCGCCAGTCGCCCTGTTCGGCGCGGTCGCCCTGACAGGCGCCGACGAAGGTGTGGACGCGCTCGTCGACCCGGTCGGCGTGCGGCTGGAGCGCCTTCGGGATCAGCACCAGGGAGCGCGCCGGGCGGCCGACGAAGGGGTCGGGGTGCTCGGTGATGCCGTTCTCGGCGAGCCAGGCCGCGAACCGGGCGTAGTAGGCCTGCCCGCGCGGGGTCTTCCGCGGCCCTGCCCACATGGGCTCGGCGACCTCCTCCTCGTAGCCGTCCCAGGCGACGAGGTTCGGGGAGAGGGAGATCGCCGGGACGCCCCAGCGGTGGGCGAGGACGCGGGCGGGGTAGGACGCGATGTCGTGCAGGACCAGGTCGGGCCGGTCGCCGTCGTAGGCCGCGAGGAGCTGCGGGAGCGCCTGGATCGCGTCGTCCAGGAACGGCTCCACGTTGTCCAGCAGGGTGCTCCCCCACGCCTCGGGGTCGGCGTCGGGCCCGGGCAGCGTCGAGTGGTACGGCACGGGCCGGGCCCCGGTGGCGGCGACCTTCCCGACGAACACCGGCGGGACGGCGTACGTCACCCGGTGCCCCCGGGCGACGAGTTCACGGATCACCTCCAGGCTGGGGTTCACATGGCCGTGGGCGGCGATGGAGAACATGGCGATGTGGGCGGGCGCGGGGGTCGTCGTCGTGTCGGTCATGACGCGACGCTATGCGAGACGATACGTCTCGTCTAACGCTTTTCCCGTGCCGCCGCTTGGACGCGGGCCGGTGGCGGGCGGCCCGGACGAGGCCCGCACACCCGGCCCGACCTGTGTGAATGCGAGACTGGCCGGGCCCGGCACGCGCCGGGCCGGACGGACGGCACGGGACGACAGCGGCACGGAGGGACGAGGATGGACGAGGCACGGGCACGGGACGTACTGGCCGCGGCGGACGTGCTGCCGGCACCGGCCCGGGACGCGCGGCTCCTCGCCCTCGGCGAGAACGCCGTGTTCGCCGCCGGTGATCTGGTGGTCAAGGTGGGCCGGGACGCCGAACTGCTGGAGCGGGCCCGGCGCGAGCTGGACATCGCCGGCTGGCTCGCCGAGGCCGGTGCGCCCGCGGTGCGCGCGGCCGAGCCCGAGCCGCGGCTGGTGGCGGGCCACCCGGTGACGGTGTGGCACCGGCTGCCCGATCCGGTGCGGCCCGCCGGAGCGCGGGACCTGGCCGAGCTCCTGCGGATCGTGCACGCGCTCCCCGCTCCCCCCTTCGCGCTGCCGCCCCGCGAACTGCTGGGCGGTGTGGAGCGCTGGCTGCGGCTCGCGGGCGACGCGATCGACCCGGCGGACGCGGACTACCTGCGCGAGCGCCGGGACGGCTTCGCGGCGGCCGCCGCCGCGCTGACGCCCCGTCTGGTCCCTGGCCCGATCCACGGCGACGCGCTGCCCCGCAACGTGCACGTCGGACCCGACGGACCGGTCCTGGTCGACCTGGAGACCTTCTCCGCCGACCTGCGCGAGCACGACCTGGTGGTGATGGCCCTCTCCCGCGACCGGTACGGGCTGCCGGCCGAGGCGTACGACTCCTTCACCGAGGCCTACGGCTGGGACGTGCGCGAGTGGGAGGGGTGCGCGGTGCTGCGGGGCGCCCGCGAGACGGCCAGCTGTGCCTGGGTGGCCCAGCACGCACCCGGCAACCCCGAGGCACTGGCCGAGTTCCGCCGCCGGGTGACGTCGCTGCGGGACGGGGACGAGTCGGTGCGCTGGTATCCCTTCTGAGCCGGACCCGTCCGGCTCACACCGTCTCGGCGGCGGGCTCCCGCAGCGGCCATGTGCCGTCCACCACGGCCGCCGGATCCCCCTTGCGGCGCAGGAACGCCTGGAAGTCCGCCGCCCACAGCGCGTACCACTCGATCTGGCTGCGGTGCAGCTCCGCCGGGCCGAGGGCGGCGATCTTGGGGTGACGGTCGGCTATCGCGGTGGCGAGACGGGCCGCGGCGAGGGCGTCCGCACCGGCGTCATGGGCCGCGCCGAGCACTATCCCGTATTCGGCGCACACCGCTTCGAGGTTCCGCTTGCCGCGGCGGTAGCGGTCCACCCAGCGGTCGATGGTGTACGGGTCGACGACCGGGGCGGGGGCGAGGCCGCCCAGGCGGTCGGCGAGGGACGGCAGGCCGTGGCGCCGCAGTTCGGCCGAGAGCAGGGTGAGGTCGAAGGCCGCGTTGTAGGCGACGACCGGGACGCCCGCCCTCCAGTAGGAGACCAGGACCTCCGCGATGGCGTCGGCCACCTGGTCGGCCGGTCTGCCCTCGGCCGCCGCGCGTTCGTTGCTGATGCCGTGCACGGCCACCGCGTCGGCCGGGATCTCCACGCCCGGATCGGCCAGCCATTCCCTGCGTCCCACGGGCTCGCCGGCCCTGACCTCTATCACGGCGCCCGTGACGATGCGCGCCTCGCGCGGATCCGTTCCGGTCGTCTCCAGGTCGAAGCCGATCAGCAGCTCCCGGTGCCAGCCCATGGCGGCCCCCCTTCTCGGTGGTGCTTTCCCCCAGTGCTCCTAACCCTCGCACGCGGCACTGACAATCCGGGGGCCGCGTTCCGCCTGCCCCCGGGACAGTTCAGGACACCGGGCGCGAATCCACCCATGTCAGCTCGAATTCCTCGCGGTATGTCGGGAAGAGTCCGGCCTCGACCACGTCGTCCGACTTGACCAGCCTGCTGCCGTTGCGCAGCACCAGGACCGGCGACTCCATCCCGCGCGCCCCGCGCAGATAGGACTGGACCACGGCGATGCCGTCGGCGTTGTCGCCGTCCACCAGATAGGCGGTGAAGCGGGGCGTCTCGTCGTAGACCTGGATCTCGAAGGCGCCCGGGTCCCGCAGCCGGGACCGCACCCGGCGCATGTGCAGGATGTTCATCTCGACGGAGCGGCTCAGTTCGCCCCGTTTCATCCCGAGTTCGCGCTCGCGGCGCTTGACCGAACTGGAGGCCGGGTTGAGGAAGAGCAGCCGCACCCGGCAGCCGGACTCGGCGAGCCGGACCAGGCGCCGCCCGGAGAAGTTCTGCACCAGCAGGTTGAGCCCGATGCCGATGGCGTCGAGCCGGCGGGCGCCGCCGAAGATGTCCTCGGCCGGGAACTGGCGCAGCAGCCGCACCCGGTCGGGATGGACGGCCACGACGTCGGCGTACCGGTCGCCGACCAGGTCCTCGACCGCGTCGACCGGCAGCCGGCGGGCGGAGGGCACGTCGCCGCCCGCGCCGAGCATCTCCAGGAGCCGGGCCGAGGCCCGCTCGGCCTGGTTCAGGACCGCCTCGGACAGGGCCCGGTTGCGGGAGACGACATTGCGGGTCACCTCCAGCTCGTCCAGGGCGAGTTCGAGGTCGCGGCGCTCGTCGAAGTACGGCTCGAAGCACGGCCAGTGCTGCACCATCAGCTCGCGCAGCTGCGGCAGGGTCAGGAAACTCAGCACGTTGTCGTCGGCCGGGTCCAGCAAGTAGCCCTTGCGGCGGCTGACTTCGCGGACGGCGACCGCGCGCTGCACCCACTCCTGCCCGGCCGGCCCGGCCGCGGCGACCACCCAGTCGTCGGCATGGACCGGCTCGTAGATGGGGCGCAGGACCGCGGCCACGACCGCACGCAGCCGCTGTTCGACGAGGTTCAGCCAGATGTAGGCCCGGCCCGCTCGCTGGGCGCGGGTGCGCACCTCGTGCCAGGCGTCGGCGTCCCAGTCCAGCTCCGGCCCGATGGAACCCGCGTCCATCGGCCGGGCCAGGGACACCGCGCCGGGCGGGACGTCCGCGGAGTTACCCTCGCGACCCTCGTCACCAGGGGGCAGCTCCAGCCCTCCCGAGCCCACCCGTGCACCGCCTTCCGCCCCCCGGGCCTACCCGTCTCAACGATCAAGGAAGGGTACTCCGGGAGCGCTGCGCGGTGCAGCCGGATGGACAGGTCGGTTTCCCAACTGCTTCCCTCAACTTACCGCTCTTTCATGCCCGTTCCGTGCAGCCTGTGCGCGGGGAGTGAGCGGTTTCATAACGCGGGCCGCCCGGCACGGTCCGCGGGGCCCGTCCCGCGGTCCCGATCGCGGTGCGGTGCCCCTCCCCGCGCCCCGCCGACCGCCGCGCCGGATCGTGATGCGGGGTCGCCCCACTTTTCGGGGAGACTCGACGGGGAACGCGACCCCAGTCGGGGTACACACCTGGGAGAGTCGTATCCATGCAGGTCTGGCCTGGAGAGGCGTATCCGCTCGGCGCCACGTACGACGGCGCGGGAACCAACTTCGCGGTCTTCACGGAGGCCGCGGACCGAGTAGAGCTGTGTCTGCTGCACGACGACGGCTCGGAGACGGCGGTGGAACTGCGCGAGAGCGACGCGTTCGTGCGGCACGCGTACGTGCCGGGGGTGATGCCGGGACAGCGGTACGGGTTCCGGATCCACGGCCCGTACGACCCCGGGCGCGGGCTTCGCTGCAACTCGGCGAAGCTGCTGCTCGACCCGTACGCGAAGGCGGTCAGCGGGTCGGTGCGGTGGGGCGAGGAGGTGTACGGCTACCACTTCGGCGCGCCCGACGAGCGCAACGACCTGGACTCGGCGCCGCACACCATGACCTCGGTGGTGATCAACCCGTACTTCGACTGGGGCGACGACCGTCCCCCGCGCACCGACTACCACCACACGGTGATCTACGAGGCCCACGTCAAGGGCCTGACCATGCGCCACCCGGGGCTGCCCGAGGAACTGCGCGGCACCTACGCCGGGCTCGCCCACCCCGCGGTCATCGAACACCTGACCAAGCTCGGGGTGACGGCCCTCGAACTGATGCCCGTGCACCAGTTCGTGAACGACCACCGGCTGGCCGACATGGGCCTGGGCAACTACTGGGGCTACAACACCATCGGCTTCTTCGCCCCGCACAACGCGTACGCCTCCTGGGGCGACCGCGGCCAGCAGGTGCTGGAGTTCAAGTCGGCGGTCCGCGCGCTGCACGAGGCCGGGATCGAGGTCATCCTGGACGTCGTCTACAACCACACCGCCGAGGGCAACCACCTCGGCCCGACGCTGTCCTTCAAGGGCATCGACAACCCGTCGTACTACCGGCTCACCGACGATCCGCGCTACTACATGGACACCACGGGCACCGGGAACTCGCTGCTCATGCGGTCGCCGCACGTGCTCCAGCTGATCATGGACTCGTTGCGGTACTGGGTCACCGAGATGCATGTCGACGGCTTCCGCTTCGACCTCGCGGCGACCTTGGCGCGGCAGTTCCACGAGGTGGACCGGCTGTCGTCGTTCTTCGACCTGGTGCAGCAGGACCCGGTGGTCTCCCAGGTGAAGCTGATCGCCGAGCCGTGGGACGTCGGCGAGGGCGGCTACCAGGTGGGCAACTTCCCGCCGCTGTGGACCGAGTGGAACGGCAAGTACCGCGACACGGTGCGGGACCTGTGGCGGGGCGAGCCTCGGGCGCTCGCGGAGTTCGCCTCCCGGCTGACCGGCTCCTCCGACCTCTACCAGGACGACGGCCGCCGCCCGCTCGCCTCGATCAACTTCGTCACCTGCCACGACGGCTTCACGCTGCACGACCTGGTGTCGTACAACGAGAAGCACAACACGGCCAACGGCGAGGACAACCGGGACGGGGAGAGCCACAACCGGTCCTGGAACTGCGGGGCCGAGGGCGAGACCGACGAGCCGGAGGTGCTCCGGCTGCGGGCCCGCCAGATGCGCAACTTCGTGGCCACGCTGATGCTGTCCCAGGGCGTGCCGATGATCAGCCACGGCGACGAGTTCGCGCGCAGCCAGCGCGGCAACAACAACGCCTACTGCCAGGACAACGAGCTGGCCTGGCTGAACTGGCCCGAGGACGGCGGAGAGCTGCTGGAGTTCACGCGCGCGATGGTGTGGCTGCGCCGCGACCACCCCGTCTTCCGCCGGCGCCGCTTCTTCCACGGCCGCCCGGTGGAGGGCACCCACGACGAGCTGTCCGACATCGCGTGGTTCACCCCGGAGGGCGCGGAGATGGCCCAGCGGGACTGGCATTCGGCGCAGGCGTCCGCGCTGACGGTGTTCCTCAACGGCAACGCGATCTCCGAGCCGGGGACGCGCGGGGAGCGCATCGCCGACGACTCGTTCCTGCTGATGTTCAACGCCTCCCCCGAGCCGCTGGACTTCCTGGTGCCGGTCGACCACGGGCGGCAGTGGCAGGTGGTGGTCGACACGGCCCGCCCGGACGGGGTGCCACCCGGCACCGGTCCGAAGGTCGACGCGGGCGACCGCCTCACCCTCCCGGACCGCAGCCTGACGGTCCTCCAGCGCCCCACGTAACGAACGGGGCCGGCCCTCGCGGGCGGGTCACTCCGCCGGGCGAGACCGCCGGCGGGGGCAGCCTCCGTCCGGGGCGGCCCCCGCCGGGCCGGTGACCCGGCGGGGGCCGCGCCCGCCCGTCGCCCTAAGCCCGGCACCGGCACCGGCACCGGCACCGGCACGAGCCCATCGTGGTGGTGGTGACACGAAACGGGGTGGGATGGGTACGTAGGTGTGCATGACTTCTGCGCGACCCGGACCGGAGGTGCCCACGGCCACCTACCGGCTGCAGCTTCAGCCCACGTTCCCGTTCGCCGCCGCGGCGGCGGCCGTACCGTACCTGGCCTCGCTCGGCGTCTCGCACCTGCACCTGTCGCCCGTCCTGGAGGCCGTCCCGGGATCCACCCATGGCTACGACGTCGTGGACCACGCGCGTGTGCGCGGGGAACTCGGCGGCGAGGAGGGGCTGCGGGCGCTGTCGCGGACCGCGCGGGAGCACGGTCTGGGCCTGATGGTGGACATCGTCCCGAACCACATGGCCATGGCCCCCCGGCACAACCACGCACTGTGGGAGGTGCTCCGCGAGGGGCCCGAGTCGCCGTACGCGCACTGGTTCGACATCGACTGGGAGGCGCAGGGCGGCCGGGTGCTGCTGCCGGTGCTGGGCAGCCCGGTCGGCACCGAGCTGGAGCACCTGACGGCCGACGGCGACGTACTGCGCTACCACGACCACGTCTTCCCGCTCCGGGCCGGCACCGGAGACCTGCCGCTGCCGCGGTTGCTGGACGCGCAGTGGTACCGCCCGGTGTGGTGGCGCCTGGCCCGCACCGAGCTGAACTACCGGCGCTTCTTCAGCATCTCGGAGCTGATCGGGCTGCGGGTGGAGGACCCCGAGGTCTTCGACGCCACCCACGCCAAGATCCTCCAGCTCCTCCACGAGGGCGTGGTCGACGGGCTGCGGATCGACCATCCCGACGGGCTCGCCGACCCCGACGGCTACCTCGCGCGGCTGCACGAGGCCACCGGCGGGCGCTGGACGGTGGTGGAGAAGATCCTCGCCGACGGCGAGGTCCTGCCGCCCTCCTGGCCCGTCGCGGGCACCACCGGCTACGACGCCCTGCGCCAGGTCGACGGCCTGTTCGCGGACCCGGACGGGGCCGCGGAACTGCTCGCGGAGTACCGGCGGTTCGCGGCCCCCCAGACCGACCGGGGCGGCGTGTGGGACGCCACGGTGCGACGGGCGGCCTACAAGGTGCTCACCCACGAGCTGGCCACCGAGACCGACCGGCTCACCCGGGTCGCCGCCCGGCTGTGCGCGGCGTCGCCGGACCTCGCGCTGCGCGACCGGGCGCCCTGGGCGCTGCGCACGGCCCTGGAGGAGCTGCTGGTGCGGATGCGGGTGTACCGGCCCTACGCCTCCACCGACGCGTCCGCCGCCGTCACCGAGGAGGCCGCCGAGGAGGCCCGGCTGGCCTTCGTCGTGCCCGAGGAGGCCGCCGCGGTGGACATCGTGCGCCGGCTGCTGGTCGAGCCGCCCGGTGACCCGGCCGCGCCGGACTACGGCGACCGGCTGGAGTTCCGCACCCGGTTCGCGCAGACGGCGTCGGCGCTGCGGGCCAAGTCGGTGGAGGACACGGCGTTCTACCGCTACGTGCCGCTGCTGTCGGCGACCGAGGTCGGCGGCGATCCCGGCAGGACGGGGGTTCCCCCGCGGGACTTCCACGCGTACTGCGCGCGCGTGCAGCGCGACTGGCCGCTCACCGGCACGGTCGTCTCGACGCACGACACCAAGCGCAGCGCCGACGTTCGCGCCGCGCTCGCCGTGCTCACCGAGTGCCCCGGCCGGTGGGCGGAGCTGCTGGCCGAGGTGACCCGCCCCGAGGAGGGCGCGCCGGACGGGCAGCTGGCCTGGGCGGCGTGGCAGACGGTGTTCGGGCTGGGCCCGGCCGAGGAGGAGCGGGTGCGGCAGGCGCTGCTGAAACACGTGCGCGAGGCGGGCATGTACACCAGCTGGACGGAGCAGGAGCCGCCGTACGAGGAGGCGGTGGCGGCCTTCGTCGCGGCGGGTCCGTGCGGGCCGCCCGGCGAGCGGGTGGCCGCGTTCCGCAAGGCCCTGGAGTCGCACGTCCGGGCCAACGTCCTCGGTACGGCCCTGGTCCATCTGACGATGCCGGGGGTACCGGACGTGTACCAGGGCACCGAGGGCGAGTACCGGGCGCTGGTGGACCCGGACAACCGGCGGCCGGTGCCGTTCCCGCCCACCGCGCCGGGCGAGAAGGACGCGCTGACGGCGGCCGCGCTGCGGCTGCGCGCCCGGCGGCCCGCCGCCTTCGGCGCGACAGCGTCGTACGAGCCGCTGGCCGCCGAGGGGCCCGCGGCGGAGCACTGTACGGCGTTCGCGCGCTCCGGTGAGGTCGTCACGGCGGTGACCCGGCTGTCGCTGCGGCTCGCGGAGGCGGGCGGCTGGCGCGGGACGCGGCTGCCGCTGCCCCCCGGGCGCTGGACGGACGCGCTCGCCCCGGGCCGCGAGTTCACCGGCCACGCGGACGCGGCGGACCTCTTCGACCGCCTCCCGGTGGCCCTGCTGGAGCGGGCGGCGGAGACCTGAGAGACCCGGACACCGCCGTCATGCCCGGCGCCGGGGCGGCCGGGCGGCCGGGTCGTCGGCCGGGCAGCCGGTCGTCGGCCGGGCGGCCGGGCCCTCGGACGCGGACCGGAAGGTGCCCACGCGTCCGGCGCCGACGGAGGCGGTGGAGGAGGTGCTCCTGACGCTCGTGGGACGCGGCCCGCACCAGCAGTGAGCCCACGGAACGCAGCGCCCGGGGCCCCGCCGGGCACTGCGCCCGGGCGCCCCCGGGAGCCTCCCCCGCCGCGTGCTTGACAGTTCACCCATCCCGTGCGGGACTGGGAGGGCGAAGCCGGGCGGACTAATTCGGGGGTGAGTCTCCTGCCGGAGCTGCGCTACCCCAGCGTTCCCGAACTGGTCGCCTCCGCTCAGGCGCTGGCTGCTCAGGAGCCCGGGCTGTGCACCCTGCGGCAGGTGGGCGTCTCGCGCGCGGGCAGACCCCTGCACCTGCTGTCGGTGGGGCACGCGCCGCGGGCGGTGCTGGTGGTCGCGGGCGCGCACGCCAACGAGCCGACGGGCGGCTCCACCCTGCGGGTGCTGGCGGAACGGGTCTCGGCGGAGCGCGAGCTGCGGGCGGGCACGTCCTGGCACTTCCTGCTGTGCGCGGACCCGGACGGGGCGAGCCTGCACGTCACCCCGGCGCCGCGCAGCCTGCTCGACTACCACCTCGGCTTCTACCGGCCGACCGGCGCGGAGCAGCCCGAGTGGTCGCCCTCGGTGCTGCCACCGGACCGGCTGCCGCCCGAGACGCGCGCGCTGACCGGGGTGATCGACGAGGTGCGCCCGTACCTCCAGGTGACCCTGCACGGCACCGATCTGGGCGGCAGCTGGGTGCAGTTGACCAAGGACGTGCCGGGCCTCGCGGAGCCCTTCGCCAAGTCCGCGGCGCAGCTGCACATCCCGGTGGAGACGGGCGCCTCGGACGCCGCGGGCTGGCCGGCCTCCGGTCCCGGGGTGCATGTGATGCCCGGCCCGGAGACGGGCGTGGCCTACCCGAGCATGCCCGACGACGCACGGCACAGCACCTGGTACCACGCGCACCGGTACGGCGGTCTGACGGCCGTGGTGGAGGTGCCGATGTGGGCCAGCGACCTGGTGGACGACCCGGCACCGCACCCCGCGCCCGCGGCGGCGATGCGGCGCCTCGCCCGGCGGCTGCTGCGGGACTCGCTGGAGGTGGAGGGCGTCCTCGTCGACGCGCTGCCCCGTCTCGACGGCGTGGACGGGCCGCTGCTGCGGGCCGCGCGGTGGGCGCTGGAGCTGATCCCGGGCCTGGCCGAGGACTGGGTGCACACCCCTCCCGCCGCCACGACGATGGCGTACGTGGGCAGTGTGGACGCCTTCGGGCGCCGGCTGCCGCTGCGGGCGGCGGCGATGCTGCTCCGGGTGCTGCGGGAGGCCGACGACCGGGCGGCGCCCGGGCTGGAGCAGCTGGTCGCCTCCTGGTGCGAGGCCTTCGCGCTGCGTTTCCGGGCCCGCTGGGTGCCGTTGGACCATCAGGTGGAGCACCAGTCCCGGACGGTGCTCCTGGCGGCGCAGCAGGCCCGGGAGCAGCTGCCGTGAGGCCGGGCCGCCCGGTCAGCCGTCCAGGGCGAAGACCGAACCGGTCCGCGCGTGCAGCACGCAGCTGTTGGAGTACGTCTCCCGGAAGGAGACCGGATGCCCGTTCCACCGCCCGAACGCGCGGGCGATGACCGGGGCGTAGATCATCGGGCAGAAGACGTTTCCGGCGGGGACGCGGTCGATGTCGCCGCCGGCGGCCTCCAGTTCGGCGCAGGCCTCGGCCGCGTGCGCGTGGCGGCCCCGCGGCGGGTCGCACAGCAGCAGGGTGCCGCCCGTGGCCCCGGCCGCGGTCTCCCCCTTGGTGACGGTCAGGTGGAGCCAGTCGCCCGGACGGGTGCCGTGGGGTGCCGCCTGGGCCGGGCCCGCGGCGAGGAGAGCGGCGGCCGTCAGTACGGCGCCGGCCACCGCTGTCGCTCTGGTGAGGTGTGTCATGCCCGTTGCATCGGCAGCGCGGACCGGGTTCCCCAGCCCGGCTCACCCGATCGGCGCGGCGGACGCCCGCGACTGCGCACCAGTTCGAGCCGGTGGGGTCGCTCAGCCGACGGCGAGCCGGAACGCCACCCTGCCGAAAGACACCATGTCGCCCTCCCGGACGACGATGGAGCCGATCACCCGGCGGCCGTTGACGGTGGTGCCGTTGGTGGAGCCGAGGTCCCTGAGGATCCACAGGCCGCCGTGGCGGCTGAGTTCGGCGTGCACGCGCGAGACCGTCTCGTGGTTCAGCCGCAGCCCGTTCGCCGGGTCGCGGCCGATGCGCAGCGGATGGGCGCGCTCCGGGTGCGGCAGCAGCAGCTTGGGCAGCCGCTCGGCCTGCCAGGCCCGGCGCAGCCGTACGGTGAAGCCGGAGACGGCCCCGACGGTGCCGAGGACCGCGCGCGAGAACCGGTTCTCACGGGGCAGGTCGGCGACGAGCGCGGCGAGTTCGTCGGTGCGGCGGGCGGCGAGCGCGAGCTCCATCCGGCGCACGAACGTGTCGTGCGACAGCCGACCCATGGCGACGCCGTCGCGCAGCACCTGCAGCGCCTTGTCACGCTCCGCGTCGGACAGCCGCGCGGGGTACGTGGGGAACTCGAAGGACGACGTCACGCTGGTGATTGTCGGTCAGCGGGCCCCGGGTGTCCAGAAAACGGGAATCGGCGCTCACGCGCGCGTACTTCCGCGCCACCTGCCGGGGAACGTTGCACGACACCTGGTGCGAAAGGCCGGATTCGAGAGCGGATTGATCGTCCGGGCGGCACGATGGAGACGCGGGACATCACGGTGAGCAGACGAAGGGGAACCGTCCGTGCAGTTCGAGGTGTGGGCACCGCAGGCAGACCGAGTGACGCTCCATTGCGAGGGCGGCACGCGCGCGTTGGCGCGCGATCCCGACCGCGCGGGCTGGTGGACGGGGGAGGCGGAGGCCGGCGACGGCACCCGCTACGGGTTCGCGCTGGACGACGGTCCCGTGCTGCCCGACCCGCGTTCGCGCCGCCAGCCCGACGGGCCCGACGGGCTGAGCGCGGTCGTGGACCACGGGCGCCACACGTGGCGTGCCCCGTGGGCGGGGCGCGAGCTGCCGGGCGCGGTGCTCTACGAGCTGCACGTGGGGACGTACACCCGCGAGGGCACCCTGGACGCGGCCGCCGACCGCCTCGGGCACCTGGTGGAACTGGGCGTGACACACGTCGAGTTGATGCCGCTGTGCCCGTTCCCCGGGCGGCACGGCTGGGGGTACGAGGGCGTGTCGCTGTGGGCCGTCCATGAGCCGTACGGCGGCCCGGAGGCGCTGAAACGGTTCGTGGACCGGGCGCACGGGCTGGGCCTGGGCGTGGTCCTCGACGTCGTGCACAACCACTTGGGTCCTTCCGGCAACCATCTGCCGCGGTTCGGGCCGTACTTCACGGACACGCACACCACGCCGTGGGGCTCGGCCGTGAACCTGGACGCGCCCGGCTCGGACGAGGTGCGCGCGTTCCTCGTCGGCAGCTCGCTGGCCTGGCTGCGGGACTACCGGATCGACGGACTGCGCCTGGACGCGGTGCACGCGCTGTACGACACGCGCGCACGCCACTTCCTGGAGGAGCTGTCGGCGGCCGTGGACACCCTCGCCGAGGAGCTGGACCGGCCGCTGTTCCTGGTCGCCGAGTCCGACATGAACAACCCGCGGTTCATCACCCCGCGCGCGGAGCACGGACTCGGGCTGCACGCGCAGTGGAACGACGACTTCCACCACTCCCTGCACACCGCGCTGACCGGCGAGTCCCAGGGCTACTACGCGGACTTCGCGCGTGATCCGTTCGCCGCGCTCGCCAAGACGCTCACCGGCGGCTACTTCCACGACGGCACGTACTCCGGCTTCCGCGGCCGGCACCACGGCCGGCCGCTGGACCGCGCGCGGGTGGCCGGGCACCGGCTGCTCGGCTACAGCCAGACCCACGACCAGGTCGGCAACCGGGCCCAGGGCGACCGGCTCGCCGCCCGCCTCACCCCGGGCCTGCTGGCCTGCGCGGCGACGCTCACGCTCACCGCGCCGTTCACCCCGATGCTGTTCATGGGCGAGGAGTGGGCGGCCGGCACGCCCTGGCAGTTCTTCACCGACCACACCGACCCCGAGCTGGCCGAGGCGGTACGGCGGGGCCGGCGGCGGGAGTTCGCGGCGCACGGATGGGCCGAGGAGGACGTGCCGGACCCGCAGGACCCGGCGACCCGGGAGCGGTCCTGCCTGGACTGGTCGGAGCCGGACCGCGAGCCCCACGCGCGCGTGCTGGACTGGTACCGGCGGCTGATCGCGCTGCGCCGCGAGCAGCCCGACCTCACCGATCCCGACCTGGCCGACACGAAGGTGGCGTACGACGCGGAGGCCCGCTGGCTGGCCTTCCGGCGCGGGGACGTGCGGGTCGCGGTGAACCTGGGCGAGCGGGCGGCGGCGATCCCGCTGGGCACCGGGCGGGTGGAGGTCCTCGCGGCCTGGGATCCGGTCGAGGCGCCCGGCCCGGACGGGCTGCTGCAGGTGCCCGGCGAGTCCTGCGTGGTGCTGGCGCAGCCCTGAGGGGGCCGCTACGGCTCCGGCTCCTCCTCCTTGAGCTCCGTGACCCGCTCCAGCAGGATCGGCTCCCAGACCCGCCGCAGCTGGGTCCGCAGCAGGACCGGGGAGCCGCCCCCGCGGCCGTCGAGGTGGTCGGTGAGGCGGATGACGGTGTCGCAGCGGGCGAGCCACAGGCCGCGCAGACAGGGGCGGGCGCCGTAGCCGGCGAGGGTCGCGGCGCGGACGGCCGCCGGGGAGCCGACGGCGACGGCGAGTCCTGCGATGTCCTCGGCGGGATCGCCGAGCGCCGCCCGGGTCCAGTCCAGGATGCCGCGGACCCGCCCGTCGGCGCTGACCACCACGTGCTCGCCGGTCAGGGCGTGGTGGGTGAGCACGGCGGTGCCGGGCTGCGCGGCGAGCTGGGCCGCGCCGGGCGGGGTGAGCTGGAGCAGCCGGGCGGCGTCGAACTCGTCGGCCGCGGCGAGCCGTTCGGCCGCGTGCACGGCCATGCGGCGCAGCGCCTCCAGGGAGCGCGGGGGTGTACGCGGCACGCCGAGCGTCTCGGCCTGCCGTGCGGGGACCGTGCGCAGCCCGGTGAGCAGTCCGGAGAGGTCGGCCTCGCCGACGGCGGACACGTCGTGCTCGTCGGCCGTGCCGCCGGGCAGCAGGGTGTCCAGGGTGTAGGCGAGGCCGGGCGCCCAGTCGCCGTGCGCGAGGCTGGCCGGGACGGCGACGGGCACGTGCGGGCGCACCAGGTCGCGCACGCGCAGCTCCCGGCGGCGGCGTACGGAGGCGTCCCGGTCGGGGGCGAGGCGCAGCACATGGCGGGTGCCGACCCACCAGGTGTGCGGGTCGTCCTCCCGGACGGGCCGGACGTCGGGTGCCCGCGTGCCGCCGGGGCCGTCCTCGAGCAGCGAACGGACCAGTCTGCGGACGCTGTCCGCGGTGGGTGTCGGTGCCTGGGTCATGGATCGCGCGTCGCCGTTCCGGATGTCGTCGAGGAGGGGTCTCCCTGGGTCTTTCAGTCCACTATGACCATCTCACGCGTGGTGTTGTTGAGTCGGCGGCCGCCGTCCTCCGTGACGGTGACGATGTCCTCGATGCGCACGCCGAAGCGGCCGGGCAGGTAGACGCCGGGCTCCACGGAGAAGCACATGCCGGGCACCAGGGGCTGTTCCTCGCCCTCGATCATGTACGGCGGCTCGTGCGTGGTGACGCCGATGCCGTGCCCGGTGCGGTGGATGAAGTACTCGCCGTACCCGGCGTCGGTGATCACCGCGCGGGCGGCCCGGTCGACCTCCTGGCAGGCCGCTCCCGGGCGCACGGCACGGACGCCGGCCTCCTGGGCGGCGCGGACGACGTCGTGGACGCGGCGCTCCTCCTCGGTGGGTTCGCCGACGTGCACCGTGCGGGTGGTGTCGGAGCCGTAGCCGTCCTTCAGGCCGCCGAAGTCGAGGACGACCATGTCGCCGTGCCGGATGACGCGGTCGCCGACCTCGTGGTGCGGGTTGGCGCCGTTGGGCCCGGAGCCGACGATGGTGAAGTCGACCTGGGAGTGGCCGAAGCGGCGCAGCAGCCCGGCGAGGTCGTGGCCGACGTCGGACTCGCGGCGGCCGGCGAAGGGAACCTTCCGGATCTCCTCGAACGCCGCGTCGGCGGCCGCGCCGGCGGCGGCGAGCAGTTCCACTTCGGCGGTGTCCTTGACCGCGCGCAGCATGGGCAGCGCGTCGGTGAGGGCGGCGTAGGAGCTGGTGGGCAGGGTCCGCTGCAGGCCGAGCAGGTGCATCGCCCAGGTGTTGTCGCTGATGCCGAACCGGCCGCGGTCGTCGAGGAGGGCGGCGGTGACGGCGTAGGGATCCTTGCCGTCGGTCCAGTCGCGCAGTGTCAGCGCGGTGGCGCCGACCGCCTTCTCGGCGTCCGGGGCCTCCAGGGTGGGCACGACGAGCACGGGGTCGCGGCCGGGGGCGAGGACCAGCATCGTGAGCCGTTCGGTGACGGCGGTGGGGGTGTAGCCGGTCAGCCACACCATGTCCGGTCCCGGCGCCATGAGCAGCCCCGCGAGGCCGGCGTCGGCCGCGGCGCGGGCGGCGCGCTCCATGCGGGCCTGGTGGTCGGCGGCGGTGAAGGGCGCGGGCGTACTACCGGTCATCCGGGCCTCCGAGCGCGGGTGAGGAGACGGGGCGGGGGCGTCCCGGGCAGCATCCTGCCCGCCCGGACAGGCCCACGCGAGCCGGTCGGGGCGGCCGGCCGCCGACGGCACGCGGAGCGGGACCCCGTGCCGGGCTCGTCCCGGCAGTCGGCAGGGGTCTCGGCATGCGGCCATCATGACGCGTCGACCGCCTGTCGACCAGCGGTTTCCGCCGAGGCAGGGCGCACGGCGCCGTGTGCCCGCGGGGCCGGAGCCGGGACGGCCGGTCACGTCACCACTCCGGGGACCACCGTCAACTGCTGGTAGCCCCCGCCGGTGTGCCGCACGGTGAGGAGGACGCCCTCCCCCGGACGGGCGTGGGCGACGGCCCGGGCGAGGTCGGCGGCGGTGTCGATGCGGGCGCCGCCGAACTGCAGCAGCACGTCCCCGCGGACGAGGCCGGCCGTGTAGCCGGGGCCGGGGACGTGCACGCCCACCACGAGCGCCCCCGGCTTCCCGTCGTCGACGGCCTCCACCCCGAGGGTCACCCCGGGCGCGGCCGGTGCGGTGCCGGGTCCGGCGGTGGGGCCGGCCGGGGCCGGGGAGCCCGGCGGCCGGGCCTGGTGCTGCAGCTCGGCCAGCCTGCTCATGCCGATCACCGCCGCGCCGACCGTGCCGATGCCGACGCCGGACAGCAGCAGCACGGTCCCGGTCAGCAGCCCGAACACCAGGGTCCGCAGCCGCCGTCCGCGCCGGCGCGCCGCGTGCGGGCGGACGGCGGTGTTCGGGGTGTCGCCCGCCCGGGGGTCCTGACCGGGCATCGGCTTGGGACGCAACGCAGTCTGTTCCATGGTTCGCTCGCCTCCGGCTGGTGCTCTACCCGGGCCACCGGGCCGCGACGAGACACGAACGAGTGAGACTGGCCGAAGGGTGGCGGAGGGTAGTCATGAAACGGTCCGGCGCCGGTGGCCGTGCGGGACGCCGTGGACGGGACCGCGGGGCCGCGGGCCGGTGGCCCGCGGCCCCCGCGCCCGGTCAGCGCAGGGCCGGCACCGGCACCGCGGGCGCGCGCCCGGGCAGGAAGCCGTGGGCGCGCCGGGCGAGCCACCCGGCCTTGTAGCGGTCGACCTCCCGGTGCCAGTGCAGGATGCCCGCGAGCCAGTTCTGCAGGTCGAGGACATAGCCGGCCACGGCCGCGCGCGCCTGGGCCGACAGGGCGAAGTCGTCGTACAGCACGGGGAGTTCGTGGGCGATCACATGCTGGAACTGTTCCATGCGCTGGGTCATCAGGTCGTGGACGACGCCGAGGGCGGTCGGGTAGTCGACGCCGAAGAAGTTCTGCACGACGAGGACGGAGTTGTGGATCTCCCCCTCGTACTCGATCTCCTTCTGGTACGAGAAGACGTCGTTGAGGAGGCACGCGTAGTCGATCGCCGCGTTCTCCAGCGCGCGCACGGGGCCGCTGCGGTACACCTCCGCCGGGATCGCCGGGCCCTGTCCCATCCGGCACAGGCTCAGAGTGAGGTCGGAGCCGAAGGTGCAGCGCCGCATCTCCAGGTAGTCGACCGGGTCGGGGACCCGGTTCTGCAGCTGGTTGGACAGCTCCCACACCCAGCTCTCGGTCATCGCGTCCACGGCGGCCCTGAGGGCGCGCCGCTGGTCGGCGGACATGCCCGCCGTCGTGCGCGTCCACAGGTCGATCAGGCCCCGTTCCATGGCGTTTCCGGGGGCGGGGGCGGCCTCCCCGTCGACGGGCATGCAGCGGGAGAGCCGGGCGGTGGTCAGACGGGCCGTGGCCAGGTCGCGGCGGTGCCCGAAGACCAGGGGGTAGTAGTCGTCGCCGTACGTCCCCCAGGCGAGCCACTGGGCGCTGAGGTCGAGGGCCTCGGGCGTGGCGTCCGGGTCCAGGCCGGCGGAGCACAGCGCGAGGTCGTACGCGGCGAGCTTGTCCTCGTCCCAGACCCCTTCCCGCAGGATGCCCGTGCGGAGCGACCAGTCCACGAGGTTGCGGCGGGCCAGGTCGAGGTGGGGGCTCAGTTCCAGCGCGAACGGCATGGGGAAGTCGGGCAGCCGGGACGGGCCGACCTTCTGGTACGGCACGTGGGCGTAGGCCCGCAGCCGCTCCTGGGCGGCGGCGGCCAGCAGCGCGGCGACGTCGGCGGCGGACGTCCCCGGCCCGCTCGGCGGCTGCCACGGCGAGTCGGTGCGGGCGCCCTTGTTCATGTACCGGCTGGAGCGCATGTGCCACTCGTGGCCGCCGGACTGCCAGTCCTGGAGTCCCTTGGTGTAGGCGGCGATCGCGGCGGTCTCGGCCGGGGTGAGGCCGTTCTCCAGGGCGACGGCGGGCACCTCGGTGAGCGCGGTGTGCTCGAACTGGTGCAGGCGTGAGGTGAGGATGTCGTTGACGGTCTCGGCGGCCTCCTGCGTGGTGCAGCCGAAGAACGTCTCCAGGACGAGGACGCCGTTGCTGTTCTCGCCCTCGTCCTCGACCTCGCGCTGATACGAGAAAAGGTCGTTGCGCAGGTGGACGGCGTCGGCGAAGGTCTCCATGAGCACGCGCAGCGGGCGGGTGCCGGCGACGGCGGCGGGCACCTCGGCGGTCGCGTACTCGACGAGCCCCGCCGACCAGGGCGCGCCGCCCACCTTGCGGCGCATCTCGATGTACTCGACGGGGTTGGCGATCCGCCCCTCGTTGATGTTGGACAGCTCCCACATCGACTCGTTGAGCAGGTGCTCGGTGGCGACGGAGAAGCGACGGCGCCAGTCCGGGGACATCGACGGCACCGTGCGCGCCCACAGGTCCTTCAGGCCCGCCTCGACCGGGTTCTCCGGCTCCGGCACGGGTGTCGCCGGGTCCAGCGGCATGAACAGCGGCAGGCGGTCGAGGTGGGCCTTGCCCGCGGCGCGGTCCTGGGTGCGCTTGAACATGTCCAGGAAGTGGTCGTCGAAGAAGAACACCCACACGTACCAGTCGGTGATCAGGGAGAGGGCGGGTCCGTCGCAGTCGGGGTGGGTGTAGGCGCACAGGAGGCCGTAGTCGTGTGCCTCCAGGTCGGCCTGGTCCCAGATCCCGGACCCCTCCAGCATCCCCATCTCGCGCGCCCACCCGGTCGAGTGGGCGCGCGCCTCGTCCAGGTGCGGGTTGAGGCGCGCGGGATACGGCATGTAGAAGTGCGGGAGTTCGAACGGCTGCGTCATGGCCGGGGCCCTACCCGTGCCTCCCAACCCCCATCCGCCGGGCCGCACATGATCACACCATCGCGTGAACCGCCCCTGGAGGGCGCCCCGTCGGTGCCCTTGCCGTGCTCCGGCACGCGGGCCACGGTAGGCGCATGACGTCCTTCGTGCTGCCCCATGAGGTGTCCGGCGACGGCGGTCACGAGGTGTCCGCCGTGCACGGCCGGTCCGCCCGCGCCGCCGTCCCGCCGGACCCGGACCGCACCGCGCTCACCCGGGAGGACGGGGGCGAGCCGGCGTGAGCGTGTGGGAGGCGGGTCCGGTGCCCGATGTGTTCGACCCGCGCCGGTACGCCGCGGGGGTGCCCCTCGACGACTACCGCGTGCTGCGCGACCGTCATCCGGTGGCCTGGCAGGAGGAGCCGGAGGTGCTGGGCTGGCCGGCCGGGCCCGGCTTCTGGGCGGTGACCCGGCACGCGGACGTGGTACGGGTCCTGAAGGACGCCACCACGTACTCGTCGCATATCGGCGCGACCCAGATCCGGGACCCGGACCCGGAGGACCTGCCGTTCATCCGGCGCATGATGCTGAACCAGGACCCGCCGCGGCACAACCGGCTGCGGCGGCTGGTGAGCCGGGCGTTCACGCCGGGCCGCGTCGACCGGTTCGCGGCGCTCGCCCGGGAGCGGGCGCGGACGCTGCTCGCGGGGGCGCTGGAGCGGGCCCGGGCGGGGGACGGCACGGTCGACCTGGTGGCGGCCGTCACCGACGACTACGCCCTGCTGAACCTGGCGGACCTGCTGGGCGTTCCCGGGCACGACCGGCGGCTGCTGCTGCGCTGGACCCAGCGGGTCATCGGCTACCAGGATCCGGACGAGGCGGGCCCCTCGGTCCTCGACCAGGCGGGCAAGCCGGTCGATCCGCGGTCCCCGGCGATGCTGCGGGACATGTTCGGCTACGCCCGGCAGCTGGCCGCGTACAAGCGCCGGTGTCCCGCGGACGACATCATGACGACGCTCGCCCATGACGCGGAACTCGCGGAGCCCGAGCTGGAGATGTTCTTCTTCCTCCTCACGGTCGCGGGCAACGACACCGTGCGCAGCGCGGCCCCCGGCGGGCTGCTGGCGCTCGTGGAGCACCCCGGGGCGTACGGACTGCTGCGCGCCGGGAGGGCGGAGCTGCGCCCCGCGGTGGAGGAGCTGCTGCGCTGGCACCCGCCCGTGCTGACCTTCCGGCGCACCGCGGCACGGGACACCGAGCTGGCGGGGCGGCCGATCCGGGCTGGTGACAAGGTCGTGGTGTTCCACGCTTCGGCCAACCGGGACGAGCGGGTCTTCGCCGGCCCGGACCGGCTCGACCTCGCCCGCTCCCCCAACCCGCACGTCTCGTTCGGGGACGGTCCGCACGTGTGCCTGGGCGCCCACTTCGCCCGGCTGCAGCTGCGGATCCTCTACGAGGAGGTGCTGCGGGCGCTGCCCGCGCCGCGGCTCGCGGGCCCGGCGGAGCGGCTGGTGTCCAACTTCATCAACGGGATCAAGTCACTGCCCCTGACCGTCGTCTGAGGCATCGACCTGGATCAGCGCGTGGGTGCCGCTGGTGCGCCAGCGCTGCTGCTCCGCCGCCACCAGGGTGGTCACGGTGTCGGCGGACAGGCCGGTGACCACGTCCGACTTCAGGGTGCGCAGCGCGGCCACCGGACCGGGGAAGCCGGCCGTCACCTGCGCGAAGGGCGTGGTGGGCGGCCACCGCCGGTCGCCCACCAGCCTGCGGTAGTTGAGGTCTCCCTTGAACACGGTCAGGGAGGCGGCGGCGAACTCGGCGCGCAGGTCGCCGGGCATCCGCTCGTACGGCAGGGGTGCGCAGGAGAAGGGGTGGGCGCGGACGGCGAGCCGGCCGTCGGCCATGGCCGTCCACAGCACGCGCGCGTGGTCGGCGGCCGTGCCCGGCGTCCGGCGCAGCCGCCGCAGGGCGTCGACCACGTCGGCGGTGGTGGCGTCGGAGACGTAGTACGGGTGCGGCTTGACGTGCAGGACCGCCCGCGCGGCCCGCCCCTCGGCGAGGAGGTGGGCGATCAGCAGCAGGTCGGGGACGAGTTCGCGGCCCGCGTTGTCCGCGACCAGGACGAGGGTGGCGGTGCCGCCGGGCGGCAGGAGCGCCCAGAGGGCCTCGCTGTCGTCGGCGACCAGCGCGGGGGCCGGCTCGCGGGTCTCGGCGCCCGCGGCGGAGAGCCGGAATCCGAGGTCGGCGCGGTTGCCCCACAGCGAGCCGTGCAGCAGGGCGTTCGCCCGGTCCGTCTCCGGCAGGTCCCGCAGGCCGTCCAGGGCGGCGAGTTCCTCGTCGGTCTCCGGCGCGTCGAGTTCGGCCCGCTTGAAGGGGCGGAAGGGGTCGACGCCCTGCCAGGCGCCGGTGCCGAAGTAGCCGACGGCGTCGAGCAGCCGGCGGTAGAAGTAGCTCTCGGACCACAGCCACGGCGCGTCGTACCAGGACCGTCCGGTGTGGTCGGCCAGATCCCACTCGTGCCACCGGTCCCGGTCCGGGGCGTCGGCGGGGAGCGGTTCGATCGTCCCCTCGGTACAGCTCTTCAGCAGGTCGTCCAGCGCCTGGTGCTGCCCCGGGCCGTAGGGGAGGGCGTCGCGCACCTGCCTGATGATCGCCGGGTGCCGCTCGGCCAGCACGCTGTGCGGGAACGAGCCGGGTTCGTTGCCGAGGATCACGGGTGCGAACGGGGTGTGGCGCATGTCCGTCACCGTACCGCGCGCCTCAGGCGGTTCTGATCTCCCGCTCCAGCTGCGTGGCGAGGCTGACGTAGCGGGGGCGGCGGTGCACCGGGACCAGGCCGCGGATGACCAGGTGCCACATCTCGGCGACCCTGCGCGGAAGCCGTCCCACCGGTTCGAAGCGGCCCGCGATCCGGGTGCCGACGAAGAAGCTGACGAGCGAGTGGGCGACGACGCCGACGTCGAGGTCGCCGTGCACGTCGGACTCCCTGACGGCCCCGGTGAACTTCCGCGTGGCGAACTCCAGCCATTCGGTGTACGGGTGGCGCAGCGGCGGGCGCAGCGCGATGTCCGCGGTGGCGAGCCGGAGTCCGGCGCGCGGCACGGGGTCCTCCACGGCGAGCCGGGCGATCCCGAACGTGGTCCGCATCAGAGCCTCCAGTGAGGTGTAGCCGTGGCTCTCGACGTCGGCTACGAGCTGCTGCGCGGCCATGGCCTGGAGTTCCAGGATGGCGTGGGCGAGGTCCTCCTTGGCGGCGAAGTGGAAGTACAGGGCGCCCTTGGTGACCTTCGCGTGTGCGACGATGTCGCTCAGACTGGTGGACTCGTAACCGTGCCGGTCGAACAGATCGGCGGCGGCCGTGATGATCGTTGCCCGGGTCTGTTCAGCGCGTAACTGCCTCGCCATCCTGGGACCCCTCCTCGCGACTCGAACGAACGGGACATGCGGTTTGTTTTTAACCCCTTGCATACGATAACTCACCGTTCGGCAACGGGAGTCCGCGCCCCGTCGCATCGCTCGACACGTGTCACCCTGCCCCGAAACCCGGGCTCCGGGCAGCGACGGGACGACAGGTGCCGCTGCCGTGATCGCCACGATACGAGGCGGCGCCCGGCTCCTCAACGGGTACTGCCGGCAGCCGCAGAACAGGCCAACCGGTCCATTATCGGCGGCCGTTGGACCACGGGGTAGGCGGCGCGCGGACGGACCCGGGTGAGCACGGCGGGCGTCACCGCCGTACCAGACGTCGCAGACTCGTTCCCGCGCCCGTCGAGGAGACTTCCGGATGACTCGGACGACCGCCCGCCCGGGCGCCCTGGCCGCCGCCGTGATGGCGGCACCGCTGCTGCTCCTGTCGCTCGCGGCGGGTTCCGCCGAGGCACACGGAGCCCCCACGCGTCCGGTCAGCCGGGTCTACGCCTGCTCCCCCGCGGGCGGCCGCGCCGCCGCGAGCGCGGCCTGCAAGGCGGCGGTCGCCGCGAACGGGGCCCCGTTCACCGCGTGGGACAACCTGCGCGTGGCGGGGGTGAACGGCCGTGACCGGCGGCTGATCCCGGACGGCAGGCTGTGCAGCGGGAACCTGCCCGCGTACCGGGGCCTGGACCTGGCCCGGCGGGACTGGCCCGCGACGCGGCTGGTGCCGGGGGCCCGGCTGACGATGACGTACGCCGCGCCGATCGCGCACACGGGCACGTTCGAGCTGTATCTGACCCGGCCCGGCTACGACCCGGCGAAGCCGCTGAAGTGGTCCGAGCTGCCGGAGCGGCCCTTCGCCGCGATCACGGACCCGCCGCTGACGAACGGGGCCTACCACCTCACGGCGAAGCTGCCGGCCGACCGGACGGGCCGTCAGCTGCTGTACACGGTCTGGCGGAACAGCAGCACGCCGGACACGTACTACTCGTGCTCCGACGTGGTGTTCGCGGCGGCCGGCCCGGGGAAGCCGCCGGGCGCGGCGGCGGCCCCGGCCGGCTCCCCCCGGCCCGTCGCGGCGCGGGGCGGGACGCGGTCCGGTGGCGTCCCGGCCCCCCTGCTGGCGGGCGGCGCCGCCGCGGTGCTGTTGCTCACCGGGGGCGCCGCCCTCGCGCTGCGGCTGCGGCGGCGCTGAAGCCGCCGCCCGGGCGGGTCAGTTGACGTAGACCTGGGCACCTCCGTCCGTCACCGGCGCGTACTTGGCGGTGAAGTAGCCGCTGGCGAAGCACAGCGAGGAGCCGGAGGTCTTGGTGAACTGCTGGTTGGTGAAGGTGATGCTGCCGTCGGCGTTGTCGGCCTTCCCGGTGAGCGTCGGCGCCTGGTAGACGCAGGTGATGCTGCCCAGCAGGGTGCGCAGCTTGACCGTGGTCTGGATGGTGGAGCCGCTGCCGGGCGAGACGGTCAGGGTGCCGTCGGAGGCGACCGTCGCCGAGTAGGGCAGGTTGTCGACGGTGATGCCGCTGACGCCGAGAACACCCGTGACGTTGCTGGTGCAGCTGCTGCTGCTGAAGGTGTGCGCGGTGACGGACTCGGTGGCGGTGCCGGGGGCGGTCGGGTTGCCGGTGACGGCGGCGGTGAACTGGGAGGACGTGCACTTCACACCGCTGGTGCCGGTCGCGCTGGAGTAGAGCGTGGCCGAGGTGCCGGAGGCGAGGGGCGCGGTGAGCGTGTCACCGACCGCCACGGCGGTGCCGCCGGCGCCGCCCGTGGTGAGCACGGCGCCGCCGTCGGCCGAGGCGGGAGGGGCCGCCGCGAGGGCGAGCACGGTGGCGGTGCCGGCGAGGGCGAGGAGGGATCGCGTACGCATACAGGTGCCTCTTTTCCGGAGTGGGGGGTCGGACGAGGTGAGGTGGGGGGTGGCACGGTGGTGCGGGTGCTGCCGTCGGCGCGGGCCCCGCACGCCTTCTCCGTACGCGAGGGACCGGCGACGGCGGCGGGCCGGACACCGGCCGGAGGCCTCGGGGGAAGACCTCCGGCCGGGCCGGGCAGGTGGGCGGCCGGCACGGCCGAGGGGGAAGCGAACCGCGCCGCGGCCGCGTGGACGCGGAGCTATTGGTGTGCGCGCGTCATGGAGCGATGGATGTGCACGTGCGGGGGTCGGTCGCCGTGCGGGACATGCGGAGCGGTTGCCTCGAAAGGGCCGGGAACGCGGCCGGCGCCCCCGTGGGACGCGGTCGCTGCCGCTCGGCGGATCCGGCGCCACGGATCCGTGGAAACAGGGGAAGTTGTAGACCTGATCAACCATCAACGTCAAGTATTCATAAGGGAGTTGGCACCCGCAGGCAGGAGTCGCGCACATCCGACACCCTTTTTTCACATCTCCCTTGACCCCTTGAAGTAACCGGCGGTAACTTCGCCGGAGGCTACCGCCGCGTAACGAGAAAGCCCTTGCGCCCGCCGGGAGTGCGAGGAGGCGTCCGCGGCGGCCGCTGTCCGCGCCAGGACACGTGCCACTGAAGCCCAGCCCGCATTGATCCATGCCCATGGGAGCAGACATGGCCTCGTCCCCGGACATCGAGTCCGCCGGCAACACCCCCGAGAACCCGGGAAGCGGTTCACCGTCCGAACCACCGAGCGCCGGCGGCGAGCGGCGGGGTCGCGTGCGGGCCCGCCGGGCCGCGGTGATGGCGGTGCCCGCCACCCTCGTGGCCGCCGGCCTCGCGGTCCTCACCGCGCAGGGGGCGCTGGGCGTGCAGTTCGCGATCTCCGGCATGCCGTTCACGGTCACGGCGACGGAGCTCAGCGGCACCGGCTTCGAGCAGTTCGGGGCCCTGGACAACATGGCGGACGGCAGCCCGAACGCCGGGGACACCGGCGGTCAGGAGCTGGTCGTCACCTCGGCCATCAAGGACGCCACGCTCACCAAGCTGTGCCAGAGCGTCGACCTCGGCGGCACCAACCTGCTCATCACCGCGGGCAGCGGTGCCGACAAGGTGACGGCGAGCGACCTCACCACCGACTCCACCCTGCTGTCGGGCAACGCGGAGTTCAACAACATCGAGATCGGCAACGACGCCAGCACGCTCACCAAGGCGGGCGTGAAGGGACCGATCGGCGTCTTCAGCCAGCAGGCCGACACCGTACGCATCGCCAACCTGCGGCAGACCAACTACGCGACCACGGCCGGTGTGTTCAAGCTGCCCGGCCTGAAGCTCCGCTTCAGCGGCTCGGGTTGCTGATCACCGTGACGGACCGTCCGCACCGGGGAGCGAGAGCCACCTTCCGCGGGTGGCGGGCCCGCCGGCCCTTCTGGGGCGGGCTGCTGCTCGCCCTGGGCGGCGGCGAGATCCTGCTCACCGAGAAGGCCTCGATGAAGGTCGTCATGCACATCGGCATGCAGGGTCTGGCCGGCTATCTGCTGCCGGGACTGATGGTGTTGCTGGGCCTGTTGGTCCTCTTCAACCCCGCCCAGCGGCTCTTCTACTCGATCACCGGCATCCTGGTCTCCCTGGGCACCTGGCTGACCTCCAACCTCGGCGGCTTCTTCATCGGCCTCCTGCTCGGCGCCACCGGATGCTGCCTCGCCTTCGGCTGGCTGCCGGACCAGGAACCCCGCGTCAGCCGCCGCAGACGCCGTCACCAGGAGCGGGCGGCGGCGCGCACGCAGGTCCCCGCCACGAAATGAATCCGGTCCCGCGGTCCGGAACTTTCGGGCCGCACCGGCAGTTTCTGCGGTGTTGTAGAAGTTGCCGGCGGTGTGCCGCACAGGCACCCGGCCGATGATACGAGGAGTGCCTATGGCGCTGTGGGACCGCATCAAGGAGTCGGCGTCGCAGATGCAGACGCAGTTGGTGGCGACGAAGAACGATCTGAAGAGCGGGGCGTTCCGGGACGCGAGCATGGCGATGTGCGCGCTCGTGGCCGCCGCCGACGGCACCGTGGACCCCTCGGAGCGGCAGCGGGTGGCCCAGCTGATCGCCACGAACGAGGTGCTGCAGAACTTCCCGGCGGACGACCTGCGGCGCCGCTTCGAGGAGAACCTGAACAAGCTGACCACGGACTTCGCCTTCGGCAAGGTGAGCGTGCTGCAGGAGATCGCCAAGGCGAAGAAGAAGCCCGCCGAGGCTCGGGCCGTCATCCAGATCGGCATCGTGATCGGCGGTGCCGACGGCGACTTCGACAAGACCGAGCAGGCCGTGGTCCGCGAGGCGTGCTACACGCTGGACCTCCCCCCGCACGAGTTCGACCTCTGAACCTCTGAACTCCGGCCGAGGACGGGGGCGCGCTCGGCGTGAGAGCCGTGCCGTCGAGGACGACGCGGGTGTCCCCGCCTTCCGGGGCACCCGCGTCGTCGCGTCCACGGCCGTGCGGCCGTACGGGACTCAGCCGAGACCGGCGGAGGCCAGCCAGGCCTTGGCGACGTCCAGCGGGTCCTTGTTCTGCGACTGCACCTGCGTGTCCAGGTCCAGCAGGGCCGCGGTGTCGAGCTTGGCCGAGACCGCGTTGAGCGCGTCCACGCCCTTCTTGGACACCGCGCTCTTGTGGACGAGCGGCTGGACGTTCTCGAAGCCGAAGAGGTTCTTCGGGTCCTGAAGGACGACGAACTTCTCCTTGGAGATGGTCGGGTCCGTGGTGAAGAGGTCACCGACCTGCACGGCGTTCTTCTGCAGCGCCGCCTGGGTGAGCGGGCCGCCGGCGTCCAGCGCCTTGAAGGACTTGAACTGCAGGCCGTAGACGGACTTCAGGCCCACCAGGCCCTGCTGCCGGGTCTGGAACTCCGGCGAGGCCCCGATGACCAGGTCCTTCGCGATGTCCTTCAGATCGCTGACGGAGGACTGCGCGGTGAGGTGGTACTTCTTCGCGGTGTCCGCGTTGACCGTCACCGAGTCCTTGTCCTGCGCCGCCGAGGGCTCGAGCAGGGTCAGCTTGGCGTCCAGCTTGGCCTCGATGGCCGACGTGGTCGCCTCGGCGGTCTTCGGCGTCGCCTTGGGGTCGAGGTAGGCCAGCAGCGCGCCGTTGTACTCGGGCAGGACGGATATGGCGCCGTTCTTGAGGAGGCCGTAGGTGGTCTCGCGGCTGCCGATGTTCGGCTTGTAGGTGACCTTGATGCCCTTGGCCTTGAGGGCCTCGCCGTAGATGTCGGCGAGCAGGATGCTCTCGGGGAAGTTGTTGGAGCCGACGACGACGCTGTCGCCGCTCGCCTTGCCGCCCGACAGCGGGTCGGACGTGTCGTTGCCGGAGGAACAGCCCGCCAGCAGGGCCGTTGCCGCCGCGAGGGCGACCGCCGCCGCGCCTCGGTTCCTCCGGATGGACCTGTTGGTGTGGGTTGTGTAAGTCACCCACTGATCCAATCCAGCCACTTCTCGTCGAGTCAAGGCCGCCCCTGCAACGTGTTCGTGATGTGACATGACGGATCGTCAGCTGCTCCTGCGTACACCGGGCGAGACCGCGAGCCGGAAGACGGCCCAGAAGACCGCGAGCGTCGCCAGGGCGAGGCCCGCGACGAGGACCGCTCCACCCACGACCTTCTCGTAGTTGCGCTGGTAGAGGCCGTCGATGATGTAGCGGCCCAGACCGCCGAGGCTGACGTACGCGGCGATGGTGGCCGTGGAGACGATCTGGATGGCCGCCGTGCGCAGACCGCTCAGGATCAGCGGGAGCGCGACCGGCACCTCCACCTGGAGCAGGACGCGCGCCTCGGACATCCCCATGCCCCGGGCGGCGTCCACCGGGGACGGGTCGACGGAGCGGACGGCCTCGTAGGTGGTGACCAGGATCGGCGGTACGGCGAGCACGACCAGCGGGATCATCACCGGCAGCAGACCGAAGCCGATCCAGATGAACATCAGCACCAGCAGGCCGAAGCTGGGCAGTGCCCGTCCGGCGGTGGCGATGAGCGCCAGCGCGTTGCCGCCCCGGCCGAAGTGCCCGGTGACCAGCCCGACGGGCAGTCCGATCACGGTGGCGTACGCGAGGGCTTCCAGCGAGTACCTGATGTGCTCGGACAGCCGGGTGGGGATGCCGTCGTAGCCGTGCCAGTGGGAGCCGTCGCTGAAGAAGGCGTGCACGAAGTTCAGTACGTTCACCGGGTGGCACCCTTCCTCGGCATCCAGGGGGTGAGGAGGAGGCGGACGAGGACCAGCAGGGCGTCGGCGAGGATGCCGAGCACCGCGGTGGTCAGCACCGAGTTCACGGCGAGGGCGGGCCGGTGGTAGGTGTTCGCGTCGTAGAGCATGTTGCCGAGGGCGCCCTGGTTGCCGATGAGCATGCCGACGCTGACCAGGGAGATGCTGGACACGGTCGCCACCCGCAGGCCCGCGATGATCGCGGGTACGGCGATGGGGAGCTGGACCTGGAGGTAGCGGCGCACCGGTCCGAAGCCCATGGCCTGGGCGGCCGCCAGGGTCTCCTGCGGGACCGAGCGGACCCCGTCCACGATCGCCGGGACCAGCACCACCAGGCTGTACACGGCCAGGGGGATCATCACGGTCGTCTCGCTCTGGCCGGTGTAGTCGATGAGCACGACGAAGAAGGCGAGCGACGGCACGGCGTAGAGCACGGTGGTGAGGCCGAGGACGGGCGGGTAGATCCAGCGGAACCGCACGCACAGCTGGGCGACGGGCAGCGACACGACCAGTCCGGCCAGCACCGGCAGCAGGGCCTCGCGCAGGTGCAGCCCGACGAGGCCGAGGTAGCTGTGCTGGAGGTCGCTCGGCAGGTCGAAGAAGCCGTTCATCGCGCGGCCTTCACGCCGGCGTCCTCGGCCACCCTGCTGTGGGCGGCGCGGATGGCCTCGCCGATGACCTGCTGGGAGACGACGCCGACGGCGCGTCCCTCGCCGTCGACCGCGACGGCCCAGCCGGTCGGTGAGAGCACGGCGCCGTCGAGCGCGGTGCGCAGCGAGTCGGTGCCGGGCACGAACGGCCGCCCGAAGGGCAGCAGTTGGTCCGCCTCGATCGCACCGGCGGTGAGGCGGTCCGGCTCGCCCCAGCCGAGCGGCCTGCCGTCGGCGTCGGTGACGAGGAGGTATGGGGCCTCGGCCCCGGGGACGAGTTGCCCGGCCTCCGCGTCGACCGGGACGACCGGGGCGGTCTGCAACGGGAGTTCCGTGGACGGGAAGAAGGACAGCCGTCGGATGCCCCGGTCGGCGCCGAGGAAGTCCTCCACGAAGGCGTCGGCGGGCGCGCTGAGCAGCTCGGCGGGCGGCGCGAACTGGGCGAGCCGGCCGCCGGTGCGCAGCACGGCGACCATCGTGCCCAGCTTGATCGCCTCGTCGATGTCGTGCGTGACGAAGACGATGGTCTTGCCCAACTCGTCCTGTATTCGGAGCAGTTCGTCCTGCAGTCCCTTGCGCACCACGGGGTCGACGGCGGAGAACGGCTCGTCCATCAGCAGCACCGGCGGGTCGGCGGCGAGCGCGCGGGCCACGCCGACGCGCTGCTGCTGGCCGCCGGAGAGCTGGTACGGGTAGCGCTTGGCCAGCGTCGTGTCCAGCCCGACCCGTTCCATCAGCTCCGCGGCCCGCTCGCGCGCCTTCTGCTTGCTCCAGCCGAGCAGGCGGGGCACGGTGGCGATGTTGTCGAGGATGGTGCGGTGCTGGAAGAGGCCGGCGTTCTGGATGACGTAACCCATGGAGCGGCGCAGGGTGTTGACGGGCTGCTGCCGGATGTCCGTGCCGTCCAGGAGGATGCTGCCCTCGCTGGGTTCCACCATCCGGTTGATCATCCGCAGGGTCGTCGTCTTGCCGCAGCCGGAGGGCCCGACGAGGACCGTGATCGCGCGGTCCGGTATGTCCAGCGACAGCCGGTCGACCGCGACCGTGCCGTCCGGGTACCGCTTGGTTACTGAGTCTATCCGTATCAAAACGCCGAATACCCTTCGGGTTTGCCAGATGTCGGCCCGCTCTCGGCCGGGCTCCCTTGCGCCGGCCGTTGCGGGGAGAGTCTAGACCGCGAGTGTTTCGGCACCTTGGCGGAAGACGTGCGGCTTCACCGTGTCCGATGCGCGGGGCGGCGGGCGGCTCAGCCGGTCGCCGGGTCCTGGAAGGCTCCCTGGCGCAGGTGCGGGCGGGCCGCGAGGACGGCGACGTCGTCCTCCGCGTGGTGGGCGTCGAGCCGCCCGAGGATGCTCTCCACGACGTCGTCGAGCCCGGAGCCGCGGGTGAAGTGGAGCGCGGAGAGCCGGGCGAGGGAACGGTCGATGTCCTCCTCGCGGTGCTCCACGAGTCCGTCGGTGAACAGCACCAGGGTCTGGCCCTGTTCCAGGGTGTGGGTGGCGGACTCGTAACCGCCGAAGCCGGTGCCGAGCGGCGGTCCGACGGGTACGGGCAGCACCGTGGTCGCACCGTCCGAGCCGATGAGCGCGGGCGGCAGATGACCGGCGCTGGCCAGGGTGACCTGGCCCCGGCCGGGGTCGACGCGGGCCAGCAGGCAGGTGGCGGGCCGGCGGTCCGCCTCCCCGGAGGCGATCTCGTCCATCTGCCGCAGCACCCGGTGCGGGGGCAGGTCGGCGGCGGCGATGTAGCGCAGGGAGGACCGGTAGGCGCTCATGTCCACGGCCGCCTCCAGGCCGTGGCCCATGACGTCGCCGACGACCAGCAGGGTCCGCCCGAAGTGCAGCCGGACGGTCTCGCACCAGTCGCCGCCGACCAGCACGCCGCCGCCGACCGGGAGGTAGCGGATGGCGACGTCCAGGTTGGGGTGCGGGCGGCCGGGCTCGGACAGCAGCGCGCGCTGCAGGTCGCCCGCGGTGCGGCTGACGAGCTCGTAGGAGCGGGCGTGCCGGATGTGGGAGGCGGCCCGCTCGGCGAGCAGGGCGAGCAGTTCGGCCTCCGGGCGGGTGGAGCGACCGGCCGCACGCGCCCACACGAGGACGCCGTACACGTCCTCCCCGCTGGTCAGCGGCACGCAGAGGGCGGGGCGGGCACCGCTCACGTGCTCCAGCCAGGGCTCCGTGACGGTGCCGACGGCCGGCACGCTCACCTCGCGGGCCACGGCGGTGGCCCAGCGGGCGTCGGGCAGCACGGCGGGCTCCCCGGTGATCGCCTCGTACCCGGTCACGGCCTCCCCGGTGCGGCGCAGCACGGCGGCCGCTCCCCCGGCCAGACCCACGGCGGCCCGGGTCAGCTCGGCGCAGGTGGTGGTCTCCTCCAGCGTGGTGCCTATCCCGGCCAGGGCGTCACGCAGGCCGGGCAGCCCCGCGGCCGCGTCCCCGGCCTCGCCGGGACCGCGGTCCGCACGCAGGCCGCCGTCGACGGGGACGGGTCTGCGACGGGACTGGATCCAGCGCGCCACACCCAACACCCTCACAGAATCTCAAACCGGAGCGAGCCGGGCACCAGTCCCACCGGCCCCCGCGGCCCCACGCGGCCCCACGCGGGGGCCGCGGGGGCCCTCGGGCCGCCCCCTCAGTCCTCGGCGGGCGTCAGCCGCAGGGAGATGGAGTTGATGCAGTACCGCTGGTCGGTGGGGGTCGAATACCCCTCACCCTCGAACACATGACCGAGGTGTGAGCCGCAGCGGGCACACCGGACCTCGGTCCGCACCATCCCGTGGGAGCGGTCCTCCACCAGTTCCACGGCGTCGGTGTCCTTCGGATCATAGAAGGACGGCCAGCCGCAGTGCGAGGCGAACTTCGTTCCGGATGTGAACAGTTCGGCACCACAAGCGCGGCAGGAATAGACACCGACGGTCTTGGTGTCGGTGTACTCACCGGTGAACGCGGGCTCGGTGCCCGCCTGGCGCAGCACGGCGTACTCGGCCGGCGTCAGCTCCGCGCGCCACTCCTCGTCCGGCTTCTCGACGTCGTACGACATGAGCCTCAGCCCCTTACTGCGACAGGCGGTCCAGGATCAGCGGGCCCAGGTCCGTCACGTCACCCGCGCCCATGGTGAGAACGAGATCACCGGGCTTCGCCATTCCCGCGATCACGGCCGGGATCGCCGCCTTGTCGTGTGCGGCGGCGACGTCGGCGCCGGCGGTCCGCGCGGCCTCGATGATCAGCTCGCTGGTCACGCCCGGGATCGGGTCCTCGCGGGCCGGGTAGATGTCCAGGACCACCGAGGCGTCGGCGAGGGCCAGCGCCGCGCCCATCTCCTCGCCCAGCTCCTGGGTGCGGGAGAACAGGTGCGGCTGGAAGGCGACGAGGATGCGGGCATCGCCGGCGGCGGCCCGCATGGCCTCCAGGTCGGCGGTCATCTCGGTGGGGTGGTGGGCGTAGGAGTCGATCACCTGCACGCCGGCGGCCTCGCCCTTGAGCTGCAGGCGCCGCTTGACCCCGGTGTACGCGGCGATCGCGGGCGCCAGCTCCGCCGCCGGGACGCCGAGGGCGGCCCCGGCGGTGAGCGCGGCGACGGCGTTGAGGGCGTAGTGGCGGCCGGGCACGGAGACCGCGAAGGTCAGCTCCTCGCCGTCGATCACCGCGGTGACCAGGCTCTTCAGCCCCTGCGGCACGATGGAGGGCACCCGTACGTCGGCGTCCGGTGCCTCGCCGTACGTCACCGTCCGCACGGATCCGGCGAGGCGCCGGGTGAGTTCGCGCGCGCCCTCGTGGTCGGCGGAGATCACCAGGGTGCCGCCGGGCACGATCTTCCGGGCGAAGATCTCGAAGGACTCGTAGATCTCGTCCATCGAGGCGTAGTTCGCGTGGTGGTCCAGCTCGACGTTGAGGACGATGGCGACCTCGGGCGCGTACGTGTGGAAGCTGCGGTCCGACTCGTCGGCCTCGGCGACGAAGATGTCGCCCTCGCCGTGCAGCGCGTTGGAGCCGGGCGCGTCCAGGTCGCCGCCGATGGCGTACGAGGGCTTCAGGCCCAGTTCGCCGAGGGAGACCGCCAGCATGGAGGTGGTGGTGGTCTTGCCGTGGGTGCCGGCCACGGCGATCGGGCGCAGCCCCGTCATCAGCGCGGCCAGTGCGTCCGACCGGTGCACGACGGGAATCCCCAGCTCGGCGGCGCGGGCCAGCTCGGGGTTGTCCTGGCGGATCGCCGAGGAGACGACGACACAGCTGGCGTCGTCGGCGAGGTGCTCCGTGGCGTGCCCGATGTGCACGGTGACACCGAGCGCCCGCAGCGCCTCGGCGGTCGCCGAGTCCTTGGCGTCGCTCCCGGCCACCTTCGCCCCGCGCTGGGCGAGGATCTTGGCGATGCCCGACATCCCGGCGCCGCCGATGCCGATGAAGTGCGGTCGGTCCATGGCGGCAGGAAGGCCGGGTGCCATGTGGTTCTCCCCAGAGACGGTACGAGCGGAAGCAGGCCTAGCCTATGCGCTCGGGCACCGGGCCCCTCGCGGCGAGGGGCACCGGCCCGGCGGAGGGTTCACGCCTTGCTGTGCGAGAACAGCTTGAGCACGGGCACGCCCACCTTGTGCCGGGCCCGGGACGCCCAGTCGCGGTGGAAGAACTCCTCCACGTAGTGCGGATCGGTCAGCACGATCACCTCGTCGGCGGACACCTCGGCGACGAGCCCCTTCAGCGCGTCCAGCGGATGTTCCTCGACCAGCCGCCCCTCGGCCCGGCTGCCCGCGGCGCGCAACGCCTGCAGGGACACGTCCAGCGCCTGCTGCCCGACGCTCCTGGCGTCGTCGCCCTCGGGGGTCTCGTTCTCGCGCACCGCCTCGTCGAGTTCGCCAAGCGCGACGTCGTCGATGGCCCGCAGCAGGCGGTCCGCCTGGTCTCCGCGCGGCTGGAGCAGCACGTGGAAGGCGACCGGCTCGTCCCCGTGCAAGGTGGTGACGAACTCCACGTCGGCGGACGTCAGGGCCTTCTCGATCATCAGAACGCTTGTGAACACCAGACGCCTCTTCTCCTCCGTGGGCCCTGGCAAGGCCCCTGCCGAAACCATCCTTCCCCGTGATCGCACGGGTACTGCCCGACTAAGTCTGCCCGGCCGAAACAAACCGGAACGGCATATTCCGCCGATTTCAGGAGCGGCGGTAACGACCGAACAGAAATCCGTCGTCCTCCAGCAGGGACACCAGCGCGAACCGGCTCGGGACGGAGACCGACGGGCCCCCGGCGATGCGCTGCGCGTCCCCCGCTGTGAGGGTAGGCGAGACGGTCAGGCACAGCTCGTCCAGCACCTGCGCGGCGATCAGCTGGCCGAGCAGCCGGGGCCCGCCCTCGGTGAGCAGCCGGGTGTGGCCGAGGCCGGCGAGGGCGCGCACCGCGCGCTCCGGGTCCACGCCCATGCCCTCCCCGGCGACGACCACCCGGGCCCCGGCCTTCTCGGCGGCGGCGACACGGTCGGGCGCGGCGGCGGCTCCGGTCAGCACCAGCGTGGGCACCAGGGGCGAGGTGAACAGCGGGAGCGAGAAGTCCAGGTCCAGGCTCGCGGTGACGACCGCGACGGCCGGCGCGGGCCCCTGTCCGGCGGCCGCCCGGGCCTCGGCGAACTCGGCACGCGCGCGGGCGGGCCGGTACCCCTCCTGCCGTACCGTCTCGGCGCCCACGACGACCACGTCCGCGAGGGCCCGCAGGGTGCCGAAGATCCGCATGTCGGCGGCGCTGGAGATGGGCTGGGAGTGCCCCTCGTGCTGGGCGGCCCCGTCGAGGGAGGAGACCATGTTGGCCCGCAGCCAGGTCCGCGGGGCGCCCGCGGTGGGCTCGGGGTAGGCGTAGGCGGCGCCCAGCTCGGCGAGGCTCCATTCGCGGTCGACGGCGGCCGCGCCGCCCGCCCGGCCGTCCTTCCGGGCCCCTCCGGCACCGAGGGCACCACCGGTACCTCCGCTCCCCCCGGAGGCCTGGGCTGCTGTTTCGTCGGTCACAGGGAACAGGCGTCGCATGTCGTGCAGTGTGACACGGCGCTTAGCATGGATAACCGTGTCGTCCTCCACCACCGCCCCCGGATCCGGCCCCCTGACCGAAGCGGGCCCCGTCTCCCTGTGCGCCCGCGAGCCGCGCGTCCCCGCCGACCGGCTCGTCGCCGAGATGGTGCCGCCTCCACGCTTCGACTCGGTCCGCTTCTCGACGTACATACCGGACCCGAACCAGCCCAGCCAGACCGAGGCCGTGCGGGTCCTGGAGGGCTTCGCGGCCGGACTCGGCGGGGCGCACGCCTCCGGCGCCGGCAGGCGCGGCTTCTTCGGGTTCGGCAAGGCCAGGGCGCCCAAGGCCCCGGCGGGCCCCCGCGGGGTGTACCTGGACGGCGGCTACGGCGTCGGCAAGACCCATCTGCTCGCCTCCCTGTGGCACGCCACCCCCGCCGAGCCCTCCCGCAAGGCGTTCGGCACCTTCGTGGAGCTGACCAACCTGGTCGGCGCCCTCGGCTTCCAGCAGACCGTGCAGACCCTGTCCGGGCACAGCCTGCTGTGCATCGACGAGTTCGAGCTGGACGACCCGGGCGACACGGTGCTCGTCTCGACGCTGCTCGGCAAGCTGGTCGAGGCCGGCGTGGCACTCGCCGCCACTTCCAACACGCTGCCCGGCAAGCTGGGCGAGGGCCGGTTCGCCGCGGCCGACTTCCTGCGCGAGATCCAGGGCCTGTCCGCCCACTTCCGCGCCCTGCGCATCGACGGCGAGGACTACCGCCACCGCGGCCTGCCCGAGGCACCGGCGCCGTTCACCGACGAAGAGGTGACGAAGGCGGCGTACGCCACCGAGGGCGCCTCGCTGGACGACTTCCCCCACCTGCTGGACCACCTGGCCAAGGTGCACCCGAGCCGGTACGGCGCGCTGACCGACGGGCTGCGGGCGGTGTGCCTCACCGGCGTGCAGCCGGTTCCGGACCAGTCGACGGCGCTGCGCCTGGTGGTGCTCGCGGACCGGCTCTACGACCGCGAGGTCCCGGTGCTGGCCTCGGGCCTGCCCTTCGACAGGCTGTTCAGCGAGGAGATGCTGAACGGCGGCTACCGCAAGAAGTACTTCCGTGCGATATCCCGGCTCACCGCGCTGGCCCGGGACGCGAAGGGACTCGTCCAGGGCGCCTAGCCGGGGCCGTGCGCCCCGCCTCCCCCACCCCTTCCCGTGCATGCTCGCGGTGTTGACCCCGCGGAGGGCCGCGCGGGGGCTAACCTCTTCCTTGACCAGCCATTGACCATCGCTTGGTCCGGGAGAGGAACCACGCGCATGCAGCCCCTCATCGACAACGCCCGCACCTTCGGACAGCGCCCCGAGGAGTTCGCCGGGCTCGCCGAAGGCCAGTCCCCGCAGGTCCTGTTCATCACCTGCTCCGACTCCCGGGTCGTCCCGGCCCTGATCACGGGCGCCCGACCCGGTGAGCTGTTCGAACTGCGCACCGCGGGCAACATCGTCCCGCCCCACGCCTGCGCGCACCCCACCGGCGAGGCGGCCACCATCGAGTACGCCGTGGAGGTGCTCGGCGTCCGCGACATCGTCGTCTGCGGCCACTCGCACTGCGGCGCCGTCGGCGCGCTGGTGCGCGGCGACGACCTGACCGCCGTACCCGCCGTGCGCGACTGGCTGGCCCACGCGACCCCGCGCCCGTCCGGCGCGGCCGAGGACCCCGAGGTCGCCGAGGGCGTGCAGGCCCATGTACTGACCCAGCTGCTGCGGCTGCGCTCGTACCCGTGCGTCGAACGGCGGCTGGCGCAGGGCCGGCTCGGTCTGCACGCCTGGTACTACGAGGTGCACACCGGTGCCGTACGGGCGCACCGGCCGGAGACCGACACCTTCGAGTCCCTGTGACCGCACGGTGACCGGCCTCCCGGCGGGACGAGCCCGGCTCGGCCGGCCGGGAAGCCCACCCGTCCGGCCCGGTCGGCCGAGAAGTGGCATATCGTTGCATCAACAGACGAAACAGACCTCTGTGCGAGGAGGTCATCATGGTCCAGGAACTGGCGGGGGCGCTCGTCGGAGTGGGCTGCGCCGGAATCGTGTACCTGGGGATGGCGGCCCGGGTGGTCAAGCAGTACGAACGGGGTGTGCTGTTCCGGCTCGGACGGCTCGCCGGTGACGTACGGGCGCCGGGTTTCACGCTGATCATCCCCTTCGTGGACCGGCTGCAGAAGATCAACATGCAGATCGTGACGCTGCCGATCCCCGCCCAGGAGGGCATCACCCGCGACAACGTCACCGTCCGCGTGGACGCGGTCGTCTACTTCCGGGTGGTCGACGCGGCGAGCGCGCTGGTGAAGGTCGAGGACTACCGGTTCGCCGTCTCGCAGATGGCCCAGACCTCGCTGCGGTCGATCATCGGCAAGAGCGACCTGGACGATCTGCTCTCCAACCGCGAGAAGCTGAACCAGGGTCTGGAGCTGATGATCGACAGCCCGGCCGTGGGCTGGGGCATCCAGGTCGACCGGGTCGAGATCAAGGACGTCTCGCTGCCCGACACGATGAAGCGGTCCATGGCCCGCCAGGCCGAGGCGGACCGTGAGCGCCGGGCGCGGATCATCAACGCCGACGCCGAGCTGCAGGCGTCCAAGAAGCTCGCCGAGGCCGCCCAGCAGATGTCCGGCACCCCGGCCGCGCTCCAGCTGCGCCTGCTCCAGACGGTGATGGCGGTGGCGGCCGAGAAGAACTCCACGCTGGTCCTGCCGATCCCGGTGGAACTGCTGCACTTCCTCGAAAGGGGCCAGCAGCAGAACACCCCGAACGCCGACGAGACCGCCGCCGCGCTGCCCGCGGCGGGCCTGCAGCGGAGCGCGCCCGGCGGGGAGCAGCAGAGCCCGCCGAACAGCGGGCCCGGCGCCGCCACGCTCCCCGGAGTGAGCCACAAGGCCGCCGCCCCGAACGGCGCCGGAGCACCCCGCCCGGAGCAGCACACCGAACACTGACGGAGGCCGGCGTTCGGCGGGCCCGCCGAACGCCGGCCGAGGACCACAGCCCACGCCCGGGCCGGGGCTCCCGGGCAGGTCGGCCGAACGCTGACCTCGCCCCCAGAGCCGCACGGCCGATGGTGACCGAGGACCACACCCCCCGGACGGGACGGCGGACCCGCGACCGAGGGCCACAGCATCGGACGAGACGACCGACCCGCGACCGACCACCACACCCCTGGAAGAGGCGGCCGACCCGCGACCGAGGGCCCCCGGACGGGACGGTCGACCCGTGCCCGAGGACCACACCCCCGGACCGGGCGGCCGACGCGTGACCGACGACCGTCTTCTTCTGGGCGGCGTGCCGGGCGGCGACGGAGGGGCGTGGCCGGGCTAGCGTGCGGGCATGCGCAAGACCTCGGCGGCCTTGGTGGCCGCGCTGGCCGCCGTCGCGGGGTGCGGGGACGCGCGGGGCCACGGCGACGGCGCCCCCTCCCCCACCGCGGCCCACCGGATCACGGTGACCAGCCCGGCCTACGCCGACGGCGGGACCGTACCGCGCCGCTACACCTGCGACGGCGAGAACGTCTCGCCGCCGCTCGCCTTCTTGGGCGTGCCCGCGCGCACGGCGTCCCTGGCCCTGCTCCTGCGGGACCTCGACGCCCCGCACGGCACGTTCACGCACTGGCTGGTGTGGGACCTCGGTCCCCGCACCGGCGGTCTGTCCGCCGGGGAGCGTCCGCCGGGGGCGACCGAGGGCCGCAACGACTTCGGGAGGACCGGCTACGGCGGCCCCTGCCCACCGCACGGCGACCGCCCGCACCGCTACGTCCTCACCCTCTACGCCACCGACCGGAGCCCCCGCCTCGGCGCCGGCGCCGGCCCCGCCGGCCTCCTGCGGGCCCTGTCCGGGCACACCCTCGCCACCGGCACCCTGACCGGCCGCTACGGCCGCTGAGGCGCCGGACGCCGCCCCGGTGGAAGCTCCGCCGGCGGGTACCGGATCACCGGACGCACCATCGAAGGATTCCGTGGAAGGGGTGGCCGTGGGCAAGAACGACAAGGAGCTGCGGGAACTGCTGCGTCTCCCGCCGGGCGAGGGCGTCGAGCTGACGGCGCACGACCCGGGGGCCACCCCGGGAGCGCCCGGCGGCAAGAAGGCCGGGCTCGCGGACACCGACCGGATGACCAAGCGGCTGGCCCGGCTCCAGGAACGGCTGTGGGCGGCGGGCACCGCGGGCGACCGGCGGCGGCTGCTGCTGGTGCTCCAGGGCATGGACACCAGCGGCAAGGGCGGCACGGTCAAGCACGTGATCGGCCACTTCAACCCGTCCGGCTGCCGCATCCACTCGTTCAAGGCGCCCACCGAGGAGGAGCTGCGGCACGACTTCCTGTGGCGCGTACGGCGGGCCCTGCCGGAGCCCGGCGAGATCGGCATCTTCGACCGCTCGCACTACGAGGACGTGCTGATCGCCCGCGTCCGGCACCTCGTCCCGGCCTCCACCGTCGGCAGCCGCTACGGCCTGATCGACGACTTCGAGCGCTCCCTCACCGAGGACGGCGTGACCGTGGTCAAGTGCTTCCTGCACATCTCGTACGAGGAGCAGAAGCGCCGTCTGCTGCGCCGTCTCGACCGCCCGGACAAGCACTGGAAGTTCGACCCCGGCGACATCGCCGAGCGCGCCCTGTGGCCCGACTACCAGGAGGCTTACGAGCTGGCCCTGGAGCACTGCTCCACCCCGCAGGCTCCCTGGTACCTGGTCCCGGCCGACCACAGGTGGTACCGGAACTGGGCGGTCAGCCGGCTGCTGCTGGAGCACCTGCGCGAGCTGGACCCGCATTACCCGGCGGGCGACTTCGACGCTGCCCGGGCCAGGGAGCAGTTGCTGAGCCGGCCGTGAGCCGGGCGGCCCGGGGTACCCGGCGGGCATGCGCGAACAGCGGAAGGTCACCGAATCGTACTGGCTGCGGACCGCCCCCCGGCCGCACCACCCGGCCCTCGACGGGGACCTCGACGTCGACGTGGCCGTCGTCGGCGCGGGCATCGCCGGGCTCAGCACCGCCCACGAGCTGACCCGGGCGGGACTGCGGGTGGCGGTGCTGGAGGCCGACCGGGTGGCGGCCGGGGTCACCGGCTGCACCACGGCCAAGCTGACCGCCCAGCACACCCTGGTCTACGACGGGCTGCGGCGCACCCGCGGGCCCGAGGCCGCGCGGCTGTACGCCCGCTCCCAGTCGGAGGCGATCGAGCACGCGGCCCGGCTGGTGGCCCGCCTCGGCATCGACTGCGAGTGGGAGACCCGGGACGCGTACACCTACGTCCGGGACCCCGGCCGCGCCGACGAGGTGCGGGCCGAGGCGCGGGCCGCCCGCGAGGCGGGGCTCGACGCCTCGTTCACGACGGAGACCGGGCTGCCGTTCCCGGTGGCGGGCGCGGTCCGGGTCACCGGGCAGGCGCAGTTCCACCCGGTCAGGTACCTGCTGGCGCTCACCGGCGACCTCCTCGCGCGGGGCGGCCTGGTGTACGAGGGGACACGCGTCGTCGGGCTGCAGGAGGGCGGCGAGCCCTGCCGGCTGACGACCGAGTCGGGCCACACGGTGACCGCCCGGGACGTCGTGGTCGCCACCCACTACCCGATCTTCGACCGGGCCGTGCTGTTCCCCCGGCTGTCCCCGCGGCGCGAACTGGTCGTCGCCGGCCCGCTGAACCGTGGCCCGGACCCCGGGGGCATGTACATCACGCCCGAGGAGAACACCCGCTCGGTGCGCACCGCGCCGTACGGTGACGACGGGCAGCGGCTGCTCGTCGTCACCGGGGAGCACTTCACGCCCGGTACCGGTGATCCGCAGGCCGGGTTCGACGGGCTCGCCGCCTGGGCCGAGCAGCACTTCCCCGGGGTGGCCCTGGACCACGCCTGGGCCACGCAGGACAACGACTCCACCGACACCGTGCCGATGGTCGGCCCGCTGCACCCGGGCGCCCGGCACTCCTACGTGGCCACCGGCTTCGGCGGCTGGGGCCTGAGCGGCGGCATCATGGCCGGGCTGCTGCTGACCGCGCTGATCACCGGCGGGGACTGCGCCTGGCGGGAACTGTACGACCCGCGCCGGCTGAAGTCGGTGGTGCGCGAGGCGCCGTCGCTGCTGAGGACGCAGCTGGAGGTGGCCCGGCACCTGGTCGGCGACCGGCTGCGGAAACCGGCCTCGGTGGAGGACCTCGCGCTCGGCGACGGCGCGCTGGTCCGGTCGGGCGGCGAGCGGCTGGCCGTGCACCGCGACGAGGCGGGCGAACTGCACGCCGTCTCGGCCCGCTGCACCCACCTGGGCTGCCTGGTCGCCTTCAACCGGGCCGAACGGGCCTGGGAGTGCCCCTGTCACGGCTCCCGGTTCGACGTCGACGGCCGGGTGCTCCAGGGTCCGGCGGTGCGTCCGCTGGAGCGGCGGGAGCCCGGGTGAGCGGGGAGGCCCGCCCGCCGCGCGGGTGACCGTACCGCCACGCCGCGAACTATATCGACATATAACCGTGCAATTAGTCCTACGTTCATACGGTGATCCCACTAGCACGCCGAATCGCCGCCGTCTGCGCCCTGGGTGCGGCTCTCGCCGCCTGCGGGACCGCGGGCTCCACGGGCACCAGCCGCCCGGGCCCGGATAGGTCCTCCGTCTCCGCCTCTCCGTCCGCCTCGCGTCCGCCCGTGCTCGCGCCGGGCCCGGGCGGTGTCACCCCGGTCTTCGAACACGGCCCGCGCACCCTGGGCAAGACCGTGGCGTTCACCTTCGACGCCGACATGACCGCCGACGAGGGGCCCCGCGCCGCCTCCGGCGAGCACTTCGACAACCCCGAACTCATCGGCATCCTGCGCACGCTGAAGGTGCCGGCGACCATCTTCATGACCGGCCGGTGGGCCGACCAGTACCCGGTCGAGGCCCGGAGCCTCGGCAGCGACCCGCAGTTCGAGGTCGCCAACCACTCCTACAGCCACTACGCGTTCACCGCCGACTGCTACGGCCTGCCGACGATCCCCGCCGACAAGATGCGCTCGGACGTCGAACGGGCACAGGCCGCCTTCCGCAGGGCGGGCCTGCGCAACACGATGCCGTACTTCCGCTTCCCGGGCGGCTGCTACGACCGCCAGACACTGCGCACGCTCGGCGGGCTCGGGATGACCGCCGTGCAGTGGGACGTGGTGAGCGGCGACGCCTTCGCCACGGACGCCGACGCGGTGGCTCGGCAGGTGCTGGACGGGGTGAAGCCCGGGTCGGTGGTGATCATGCACTGCACCCGCAGCGCCGCCCCGACCACCGAGCGGGTCGTGCGCGCGGTCGTGCCGGAGCTGCGCAAGCGCGGCTACCGCTTCGTGAAGGTCTCCCAGCTGATCGGCGAGACCGGCGGACACCGCTGAGCGTCCTGCGCTGGAAGCATGAGCGACGAGGACGACACGACGTACTGCACGATCGCCGACGCCCGCCGCCCGGCGAAGGCCGAGCGGCGGCCCACGGCGGTCGGGCGCAGGTCACCGTGCACGGGGGCCGTCCTTCGTCGACGAGACGGCCCCGGGCGCCCTCGGAGCGGCCCGCAACCCGGCCGCCACTGGCCCGAAGCCCGCGGCGACCCCGCCCCAGCCCCTCTCCCCGGAGGCGGCGCGGGCCTTCGAGGCGTCGTCGCCGACATCGAGGTACCGCACTCGTTCCGCCCCCGGCCGATCGCCACGGGCCCAGCGTGCCCAGCCGCGTCGCTCCGGTCGTCGACATCGCGTCCGCGGGACCCGCACGTTGAGCGGCGGTCCGGCGGGTTCGTAGGGTGGGTTGCCGTGAGCCATGTTCCAGCCCCCGGTGAGAGTCCCTTCCAGGCCGAGCGCAGCACGCGCGACGAGGCCCCCCAGTTCGTGCTGCCGCTCGTCGTGCGGATCGAGCGGGACGCGCCGCCCGCCCGTACCGACGCGCTGGAGACGGCCGCCCGGGCCGTCCTCGTCCTGCTCGGCGACGACCGGGCGCACGGCGACGGCGAGTGGGCCGACGCCGTGCGGAACTGGGAGGACGCGCGGATCCGCAAGGTCGTCCGGCGGGCCAGGGGCGCCGAGTGGCGGCGCGCGGAGGCGCTGCCCGGGATCACCGTGACCGGCAAGTCCGCGCAGGTGCGGGTCTTCCCGCCGGTCCCGCTGGACGGCTGGCCCAAGGACCTGGCGAAGCTCCAGGTGTCCGGCACGGAGCTGGACGACCCCGAGCCGCCCGTCGAAGCCGACCGCGCCGAGCCCGTGCTGTGGCTGAACCCGGACCTCCGGATGTCGGCCGGCAAGACCATGGCCCAGGCCGGGCACGGCGCGCAGCTGGCCTGGTGGGCGCTGTCCGACGAGGCGCGCACCGTCTGGCGCGACGCCGGCTTCCCCCTCGCCGTCCGCACCGCCGCACCCGCCGAGTGGACCGAACTGACCGAAAGCGACCTGCCGTTGGTCCGCGACGCCGGCTTCACGGAGATCGCCCCGGGCTCCTGCACGATCGTCGCCGACCACCCGGCCCTGCACTGACACCTGCCCCCCGGGCCCGAACCTCAAATGTTGCTCTGAACGGGGCCTGCAGGGGGTTCGGGGTGGGGCGGTGGGGCCATACCCCCGTAGTTCGGCGCGGAAGCAGCGGTCGAGGAGGGGGACGGGACATGCGGCGACTGGGTACGGGGATCGGGTGGCGGCCGGAGATCGCGGACGCCGTGGAGCGCATGCCGGGCGTCGACTGGGTGGAGGTCGTGGCGGAGAACGTCTGCCCCGGCCATCTCCCCGAGTCGCTGCTGCGGTTGCGCGAACGCGGGGTGACCGTGGTGCCGCACGGCGTCTCCCTCGGGCTCGGCGGCGCGGACCGGCCGGACGGGGGACGCCTCGCCGCCCTCGCCGAACGCGCCGAGGCGCTGGGCGCGCCGTTGGTCACCGAGCACATCGCGTTCGTCCGGGCCGGCGGCGCGCTCACCGCCTCGCCGCTCCTGGAGGCGGGCCATCTGCTGCCCGTACCGCGCACCCGGGACGCGCTGGACGTGCTCTGCGAGAACGTGCGGATCGCCCAGGACGCGCTGCCGGTGCCGCTCGCCCTGGAGAACATCGCCGCGCTGTTCTCCTGGCCGGACGAGGAACTCACCGAGGGGCAGTTCCTCGCCGAACTGGTCGAACGCACCGGCGTACGGCTCCTCATCGACGTGGCCAATCTCCACACCAACCGCGTCAACCGCGGCGAGGACCCCGCCGAGGCGCTCGCCGCGCTGCCCCTGGAGGCCCTCGCGTACGTCCATGTCGCGGGCGGCTTCGAACGCGACGGCGTCTGGCACGACAGCCACGCGCACCCCGTGCCGCGGCCGGTGCTGGACATCCTGACCGACCTCGTCTCCCGGGTCACCCCGCCCGGTGTGCTGCTGGAACGCGACGAGAACTTCCCCGAACCGAAGGAAATGGAAGGGGAGTTGGCCGCCATCCGGGAGATCGTGGAGGCCGGCGGCGGCCGTACGGACAGGCGTGGGGGCACGACGGCCGGTGCCACCGGTGCCACGTCCGACGGAGACGGAGAGGCAGACACTGACGCAGACGGAGACGGAAGTGTCGCCGTGCTGACGCGTCCGGCCACCGAGGTCCGCACCCGGCAGCGGCTCGGGGTCGCGCAGGCCGCCCTCCTGTCCTCGCTGGTCGCGGGGACGCCGGTGCCCGAGGGGTTCGACCGGGTGCGCATGGGGGTGCAGGCGCGGGCGCTCGCCTCGAAGCGGGCGGACGTGGTCGCCAAGGTGGCACCCGAGCTGCCGGTGATCCTCGGGGACGGCTACCGGGAGGCGTTCCTGTCGTACGCCCGGGAGCGGCCGATGAGCGACGGCTACCGCCGGGACGCGCTGAACTTCGCGGGCCACCTGCTGCGAGGAACCCGGCCCGTCCCCCCGGACACCCGGCGGGCCCTGCGCGCATGGTGGCTGAACCGCTCGGGCCCCACCCCCCGCTCCCACCGCCCGGCGGTGCGGGCGGCCCAGGTGGCCCGGAGGGTGCTCCTGCGGAAGCCTTGAGGCCACAGCGTCAAAACAAGGGGCGCGCGGGACCGCGAGCACCAGCACGGAGTTACGGCGCCTCGACGGGCGACGGAGCGGCAACCCGCCTCAGGGATCCGGGCAACTCCGCGCCAGGCCACGACGCACCCGTGGCCACCCACGGCACACGGCTCTGAGGCGCCGCGCACACCCCCGCCGGAGCACCCCCGCGGCCGACCGCTGCGCACAGCCCCGAGGCGGCGCCACGGGCCCCAGGTACTCGCAGTAATATGCCAGCCCGGCACCCGCCCCACTCGCACCCCGGCGTGCGGTGCCGTATCAGGAGGCACCATGCGACCGCGACCCCCCATCAAGGGCCGAGGCATGTTCAGCGGCACCGGGTTCATCATCCTGGCCCTCGCGGCGACGGCCACCGCTCTGCTCTACCCGCTGTGGTCCTACGCCGACCGGCCGCAGCCGGTCGGCGCGGACGTGCTGAGCGCGACGACCGTGACCACCCCGTACGGCCCGCTGTCCGCGCAGGACAGGGACTTCGTCACCAAGGTACGGCTGGCCGGCCTGTGGGGGGCGGCCGCCGGCGAGATGGCGGAGCGCAAGGGCACCACGGCCGCCGTCCGCACCGCGGGCCGGCACCTCGTCGACGGGCACACCTCCCTCGACGCGCATGTGCGGACCGTCGCCACCCAGCTCGGCCTCCCGCTGCCGAACCAGCCGAACGCGCAGCAGAAGCAGTGGCTCGCCACGCTGACGGCGGCCCAGGGCCAGGACTTCGACCGCCAGTTCGCGCAGCTCCTGCGGCTCGCCCACGGACGGGTGTTCGCGCTGGCCGGCCAGGTCCGCGCCGGCACCCAGAACTCCCTGGTCCGCGATCTCGCCGACGACGCCGACGCGACCGTGCTGGACCACATCAAGGCCCTGGAGGCCACGGGGTACGTCGACTTCGGCGCGCTGGCCCGGGATCTCGCCGCCTCCCCGTCACCGGTGGCGACCCCGCCGGAGTCCGACCCGGGTGCGGCCGTCGCGGTCACGCCGTCGCCGGGCGAGACGTACTCCCTGCCGCCCGCGGCCTCCAGCCCGCCGCCGGACGGTCCCTGACACCCCGGCGGGCACTCCGCCGCACCCACCTGCAGGTGAAACGGAACGTCACATCCCGGCGACACTCCGTCCGTATGATGAACAGGGCATGGCGCCCGCCCAGGCCCCTGGCATAGAAAAACGTCATGTTCTGGGTCCTTCTCCTGCTCCTGGCCTGGGCGTTCGCCGGTACGGCGTGCACCCGGCTGTGTCTGGCCGCCGTCCGCGCGGCGGCCGCCGACAGCGGTGTCGTCGCCCCGGGCGGGGGCCGCGATCTGACGCTGTACGAGGCGGCGTTCCTCTCCGGCGGCCCCGCCCGGGTCGCCGACGTCACCCTGATCTCCATGGCCAGGCAGCGGCGGCTGCTGCTCGCGCACACCGGCTGGGCCACGGTCGTGGACCCGCGGGGGCGGGACGACATGGAGCGGTCGGTCATAGGGGCGATCGGGCCCGAGGGGCAGTCGCGGATAGCGCCGGTGCGGGCGCGGGCGGCGGGGGCCGAGGCCGTGCGCCGGCTGGCCGACGGACTGGTGCGGGCGGGGCTCGCGGTGCCGGACGGCTCGGGGTCCACGGTGGGGGCCGCCGTCCGCCGGGTGCGGGCCGCCGCGCTCGCCGTGGCGGCGCTCGGGGTGACCGCGCTGCTGCTGCCCGTCCAGACCGGGACGCCGCGCGTGCTGATCGGGGCGTGGTTCGCGCTCCCGCTCGCGCTGTCGCTGAGCTGCCTGGTCATCACCCGGTTCGAGGTGCACCCGTACTCGCGCTGGGCCTCCCCGGCCGGGCAGCGGCTGCTGGGCGCGCTGGTGCGCCGGCCGGCCGGTGACGAGCGGTCGTTCCTCACCTCGGTGGCCGTGCGGGGCATCCGCGCGATCGGCGAGCCGCAGCTGCGGGCCGCCTTCACCCACCGCGACCAGCCGTGGCGGGAGTAGCGGCGGCGCGGGGGGCGCATCGGGGGCATTGAGCCGACACCGGGCGGACGGTGCTTGCCTTCACCGAGGGCCGAACGAAATATCCCTTTTGTTGTCGCCGGGCCGTGGCAGTCGTGCCATCGCCGCCGTGACCGAAGGGATGAGCGATGAGAGCTGCCGCGCTGGCCTCGGCCGCCGGGTCCTTGCTGCTGACCACCCTGGCCGCCGCCCCGGCGGGCGGCACGACCGGCGCGCCCGTCGCGCACGCCGTGCCGGGCGTGGCCGAGCTGCGCGGCACCGCGGTGGCCGCCGCCCGCGCCCGGGCGGCCGGGCCGCACTTCGGCAGGTGTGCCGCCGCCGACGTGCCGCACGCCCCGGCGGGCCTGGAGTGCGGCACCGTGACCGTCCCGCTGGACTACGCGCACCCCGACGGCGGGCAGATCAGGCTCACCGTCAGCCGCGCCGCGGCCACGCACAAGGACCCGCACAACAGCAAGCGGAGGGTCCCCCGGCTGGGCGCCCTGGTCTACGACCCGGGCGGCCCGGGCGCCTCCGGCATGTACTTCCCGCTGGTCGGCACGTTTCCCGAGTGGCAGCGGATCGCTTCCGCCTACGACCTGGTCGGCTACGCCCCGCGCGGGGTGGGCCGCTCGGCGCCGCTGTCCTGCGTGGACCCGAAACGGTTCGGCAGGACGCCCACCCAGTCACCGCCGCACCCCTCGGAGTCGTACAAGCGGGAGCGCATCGCCCGGGCGAAGGCCTACGCGCACGGCTGCGCCCAGCGCTCGGGCGGCGGGCTGCGCTTCTACAACTCCCTGAACAACGCCCGTGACCTGGACGTCCTGCGGGCCGCGCTGGGCGAGGACCGGCTGACGTTCATGGGCGCGTCGTACGGCACCTACTTCGGCGCGGTGTACGCGGCGATGTTCCCCTCGCACGTGCGGCGGATGGTGCTGGACTCGCCGGTGGACCCGGACCCGGCGAAGATCTGGTACCGCAGCAACCTGGACCAGTCGGCCGCGTTCGAGGAGCGCTGGGCGGACTTCCGCGACTGGATCGCCCGGCACGACGACGTGTACCGGCTCGGTGACACCCCGCAGAAGGTGCAGCGCAGCTACGACACCGCCCGGGACCGGCTGACCGCGAAGGCGGCGGACGGCAAGGTGGGGTCGGGCCAGCTGCAGAACGCGTTCCTGATGGCCGGGTACTACGACGACTTCTGGCCGAGCCGGGCCGCCGCCCTCTCCGCCTATCTGCACGGCGACCCCGGGCCGCTGGTCCGGCTGGCGGCGCCGGGGGCCGGGACGGCCACCGAGGCGGAGAACGGCAGCGCGGTGTACACGGCCGTGGAGTGCAACGACGCGCCCTGGCCCACGGACTGGAAGGTATGGGACCGGGACAACACCCGGCTGGCCCGGCAGGCGCCCTTCGAGACCTGGGACAACGCGTGGATGAACCTGCCGTGCGCCTACTGGCCGGCGCCCCGGCAGCAGCCGCCGGACCTGCGGACCGGGCCGGGCGAGCTGGCGCCGGTGCTGATCCTGGCGGCCGAACGGGACGCGGCGGCGCCGTACGCGGGCGCGCTGGAGATGAACCGGCGGCTGGCCGGCTCGGTGCTGGTGACCGAGCGGGACGCGGGCACGCACGGCATCGGGGGCGGCCCCAACAAGTGCGTCAACGGCTACCTCGACGGCTATCTGCTGGAGGGCCGCCTCCCGGCACGGCACACGTCCTGCGCGGCGCACCCGGAGCCGAAGCCCGACGCCCCGGCCGGCCGCACCCGTGGGCAGTCCGCGCGGGACGCCCTGAAGGGCAAGGCCGACCGGCGGTGACGGTCAGGCGAGGCCCGCGACCAGGTCGGCGACGTCCTTGCGGCGGCCCGTGTAGAACGGGATCTCCTCGCGGACGTGCCTGCGGGCCTCGGAGCCGCGCAGGTGGCGCATGAGGTCGACGATGCGGTGCAGCTCGTCGGCCTCGAAGGCCAGCACCCACTCGTAGTCGCCGAGGGAGAACGAGGCGACCGTGTTGGCGCGCACGTCCGGGTAGCCGCGGGCCATCTTGCCGTGGTCGGCGAGCATGCGGCGGCGGTCCTCGTCGGCCAGCAGGTACCACTCGTAGGAGCGCACGAAGGGGTAGACGCTCACGTAGTTGCGGGGCGTCTCGTCGGCGAGGAACGCCGGGATGTGCGAACGGTTGAACTCGGCCGGGCGGTGCAGCGCCATGTTCGACCACACCGGCTCCAGCGCGCGGCCGAGCCTGGTGCGGCGGAAGAGGTTGTACGCCTCCTGGAGCTGGTCGGCGGTCTCCGCGTGCCACCAGATCATGAGGTCGGCGTCGGCGCGCAGGCCGGACACGTCGTACGTGCCGCGGATCGTCACGTCCTTGGCGGCGAGCTGGTCGAACAGCTCCTGGACCTCGTCGGCGTAGCCCGCGCGGTCCTCCGGCAGCACGTCCTTCAGCTTGAAGACCGACCAGAGGGTGTAGCGGATGACCTCGTTGAGGTCCTTGGCCAGCTTGCCCTTGTTCGGGATCCTGCCGGGCTCGGTGGTGGGGGCGTCGTCACTCATAATCCCTATTCTCCCGCTCCTCCGTGCAGAGTCTGCACCGGGTTGGCCGTCGGCTGCGCCACTGTGCTCGCGTCTTAGCCGAGCTGGTCCACGGCCGCGTGGGCGCTCGCGATGCAGGCCGGGATGCCCACCCCGTCGTACTGGGCGCCGCACACCGCGAGGCCCGGCAGCTTGGCGACGTGCTCGCGGACGCGGGCCACGCGCGCGTGGTGCCCGACCGGGTACTGGGGCAGGCCGTCGGTCCAGCGGGTCACCCGGGTGCGCAGCGGTACGGCGTCCAGGCCGGTGGCCTCGCGCAGGTCGTGCCGGGAGACCTCGACCAGGTCGGCGTCCTCACGGCCGAGCACCTCGGTCTCACCGTACCGGCCGACGGAGGTGCGCAGGACGGCCACCCCGGGGTCCTCCTCGGCGATCCAGCCCCACTTCTGGGAGGCGAAGGTCGAGGCCTTGATGGTGCGCCCGTCGACGGGCGGCACGAGGAAGCCGCTGCCCTGCGGCAGGTCCAGGTCGGAGCGCCGGTAGGCGAGGGTGATCAGGGCCATCGAGGCGTACTCGACGGCGGCCAGCTCGGCCGCGGCGGCCGGGGCCTCGGCGCGCAGCAGTCCGGCGGCCGGGCCCGCGGGGACGGCGAGGACGACGGCGTCCGCGTGCAGCACGCGGTCACCGGCGACCACGCGCCAGGCCCCGCCGGTGCCCCCGGGGGTGTCCGCGTCACCCGTGCCGACGCGGCGCAGCTCCCGCGCCGGCGTGCCGGTCAGGATCTCCGCGCCGCGCGCGCGTACCGACTCGGCGACCGCGAGCGGGAGGCTGCCCACACCACCCGCGACACCCATGAACACGGGCCCGGTCCCCGCGCCCGCGGCGGCCTTCGCCTGGATGTCGCGGACGGCCTCGGTGAGGGAGGCGTGGGTGCGGGCCGCCTGGTAGAGCTGGGGGACGGCCGAGCGCATCGAGATGCGGTACGCGTCGCCCGCGTACACCCCGCCGAGCAGGGGCTCGACCAGCCGGTCGACGACCTCGCGGCCGAGCCGGGCCGCCACGTACTCCCCCACGGCCACGTCGTCGCCGACCTCGGTGGGGGGCAGGTCGGCGTCGCGCTCGATGCGGGCCAGGCCCTCGTCGGAGAGCACGCCGGACAGCGCGGCCGCGGTGCCGGGCACGCCCATCACATGGCCCTTGGGCATGGGGCGCAGGGTGCCGCGGGTCCAGATCGAGGCGGAGGCGGTGGCCGGCGCCTGCAGGCGGCCCGCGAGGCCGACCTCACGGGCGAGGGCCACGGCCTCGGGGCGGCGGGCGAGCATCGACTCGGCGCCCAGGTCGACCCGGACGCCCGCGATCTCGCCGGGCAGCAGCTTGCCGCCGACCCGGCCGGAGGCCTCCAGCACGGTCACCCGCGCGCCGCGCGCCAGCAGCCGGTGGGCGGCGGCGAGACCGGCGATACCGGCTCCGATGACGACGACGTGCCCCGTGCTCGTACCCGTTGCGCTCATGTCCCCACTCTCTCAGAGGCCACGGACACTCCCGCCGGGACCCGGTGTCCTGGCCGAGCCCGGACCGTGACCGCTTCGGGACCGGCACGCGCGAACGTCGCCGCCCGGCCCGGCGTCGCAGGAGCGACACAGGTCACCGATCCGGGGGTACCGCCCATGCGCACACCACGTACCGCACGGTCCGCACACTCAGCACGCCCCGGCCGGGCGCTCGCCGGGGTCCTGATCGCCGCCTCCCTGGCGCTCGCCGGATGCGGCGGCGCGGGCGATGCGGACGGCGGCGCGAAGTCCGCCGCGGACGGCAAGGCGCCGCGGGCCGCGGCCGGCGGCGAGGCGGCCGGCACCGGGTCCGCCCACCGGGCGCCCGCTCTCCCTTCGAACGCGATCATCCGCACCGCGTCCCTCACGGTCGAGGTCAAGGACGTGCCCAGGGCCCTGGAGGAGGCGCGGACCGCCGCCGAGGCCGCGGGCGGGTACGTCGGTCAGGAGTCCACGAGCCGGGACGGCGACGGCCACGAGCGCACCCGGGTGGTGCTGCGCGTGCCCACGGCGAGGTACGACGGGGTCCTCGCGGACCTCCAGGGCACGGGCAGGCTGGTCGACCGCACGGCCAAGGCGGTGGACGTCACCGACCAGGTGGTGGACGTCGCGAGCCGGGTCAAGTCGCAGCGGGCCAGCGTGGACCGGATCCGCGTGCTGATGAACCGGGCCACGAAGCTGAGCGATGTCGTCGCCCTGGAGGGCGAGTTGAGCAGCCGCCAGGCCGACCTGGAGGCGCTGCTGGCCCGGCAGGCGTCCCTGAAGGACCGCGCCGACCTGGCCACGATCACGCTGTCGCTGTCCGAGAGGCCCACCCGGGCGGCGGCCGCCGGCGGCCCGCCCGGCTTCGTGGACGCGCTGGCGGGCGGCTGGCACGCGTTCGCCGCGATGCTGCGCTGGATCGCCCTCGCGCTCGGCGCGGTCCTGCCGTTCGCGGCGCTCGCGGGACTGCTCGCGCTGCTGTGGGCCCGGGTCGTGCGGCCCCGCCTGCCGCGCCGGAGGGAGCCCGCGCCCGCGACGACGCCGCTCGGCCCGCTGCCGTCGGCGCGCCCCGCGCCGGAGGCGTCGCCGGGCGAGCCCGGCCGGGACTGAACCGGCCGCGCCCTCTAGCGTGTTCACATGACGATGAGCGGTGGCCGGGAACGGCTGGTGGTGATCGGCGGCGACGCCGCGGGCATGTCGGCGGCGTCGCAGGCACGCCGGCTGAAGGGGCCCGAGGAGCTGGAGATCGTGGCCTTCGAGCGGGGCCACTTCACGTCCTTCTCGGCGTGCGGCATCCCGTACTGGGTGGGCGGCGACGTCCCCGAGCGGGACGACCTGATCGCCCGCACGCCGCAGGAGCACCGCGCGCGGGGCATCGATCTGCGGCTGCGCACCGAGGTCACGGAGATCGACGTGGACCGCCGGCGGGTACGCGCGCGTGACGTCGATTCCGGGGCCGAGTCCTGGACGCCGTACGACGGGCTCGTGATCGCCACCGGCGCCCGGCCGGTCCGCCCGGACATGCCGGGCGCGGACGCCCCCGGGGTGCACGGGGTGCAGACCCTGGACGACGGGCAGACGCTGCTCGACACCCTGGAGCGCACGCGGGGCCGCCGCGCGGTGGTCGTGGGGGCCGGCTACATCGGCGTGGAGATGGCCGAGGCGCTGATCAACCGCGGTTTCGAGGTGACGGTCGTCAACCGGGGCAGGGAGCCCATGTCGACGCTCGATCCGGACATGGGCCGCCTGGTGCACCGGGCCATGGAGGGGCTCGGCATCACCATGGTGAACGACTCCGAGGTCACCAAGATCCTCACCGGGGAGGACGGCCGGGTCCGCGCGGTGGTCACGGAGGAGGCCGAGTACCCCGCGGACGTGGTGGTCCTCGGCATCGGGGTCCGGCCGGAGACCGCGCTCGCCCGCGCGGCCGGCCTCCCGCTGGGCGCCCACGGCGGTCTGCTCACCGACCTCGCGATGCGGGTGCGCGGCCACGAGGGCGTCTGGGCGGGCGGCGACTGCGTGGAGGTGCTGAACCTGGTCTCCGGCCAGGAGCAGTACGTTCCGCTCGGCACCCACGCCAACAAGCACGGCCAGGTCATCGGCACCAACGCCGGGGGCGGTTACGCCACCTTCCCGGGCGTGGTCGGCACCGCGGTCAGCAAGGTCTGCGACCTGGAGATCGCCCGCACCGGCCTGCGCGAGAAGGACGCCCTGCGGGTGGGCCTGCGCTACGAGACCGTCACCATCGAGTCCACGAGCCGCGCCGGCTACTACCCCGGCGCCTCCCCGATGACGGTCAAGATGCTCGCCGAGCGCCGCACGGGCCGGCTGCTGGGGGTGCAGATCGTCGGGCGAGAAGGCGCGGCGAAGCGGGTCGACATCGCCGCGGTGGCGCTGACCGCGCGGCTGACGGTGGAGCAGATGACGGCCCTGGACCTGGGCTACGCGCCGCCCTTCTCGCCGGTGTGGGACCCCGTGCTGGTGGCGGCCAGGAAGGCGGTGGCGAAGGTGGGTCAATACGGCTAGGCCGTGCCGCTGATCCGCGGCAGGGCGGACACGGCCGCGGGCTGCTCGCCCGCGGGCTTGGCGTGGGAGGCGGCCGGCCGGGCCGAGCGCAGCCGGTGGCTCACCGCCTCGTCGAGGGTCACGGGGCGCTGCATCTGGGAGGCGAGCCGTCCGGCCTCCTGGCCGAGCCGCGCGACGTCCTCCCAGGGGAGCCGCACGACCAGGGATATCTCGGCCTCGCCGTCGGGCAGGGCGTGCATCGGGGGAGCCACTCGCTCGTTCATCGCCTGATCCTCACGTCGGTTGAACACACATACGCACACCTGCCCGGCCGTGTTCACCGATTCGCGCGGGCCGTCGCGGGCAGTACTTCTGTGTGGTCATCCCCGTCCATGACGTGAACCCGGTGCGCCGCACCCCCTGGGTGACGTACGCCCTCATCGCCGCCAACGTCCTCGTGTTCCTGTCCATGCCGGGCATAGCCGGTTCCGTGGCCGGCGGCAGCGACCTGGCACAGCTGTGCCATCTGCAGGCCTTCATGGACCAGTACGCGGCGGTCCCGCGGGAACTGATCCACCATCAGCTGCCGCAGCTGGTGCCGACGGGCCAGGTGGGGGTGGACCCGCACGGTCCGGGCTGTGTCGTGGGGCCGCCCCGCTACCGGAAGTCGGCTCCGCTGTCGGTCCTCACGGCGATGTTCCTGCACGGCAGCTGGCTGCACCTGCTGGGCAACATGCTCTTCCTGCTGATCTTCGGCAACAACGTCGAGGACCGGATGGGCCACATCCGCTTCCTCGTCTTCTACGTCGTCTGCGGCTACGCGGCCGGCTACGGCTTCGCGCTGCTCAACGCCACGTCGAGCGAGCCGCTGATCGGCGCGTCGGGGGCGATCGCCGGTGTCCTCGGTGCCTACATCGTGCTGTGGCCAAGAGCGAGGGTCTGGGTCCTCGTCCCGTTCCTGATCTTCCTGCCGCTGCGACTGCCGGCCTGGCTGGTGCTGGGCTTCTGGTTCGTGCTGCAGGCGGTGTACTCGTCCGGGCGCGGTGTCTCCGGCGCAGGCTCGGTGGCGTACGCGGCACACGTGGTGGGCTTCGTGGCCGGCATGCTGCTCGCCTGGCCGCTCAAGCCCGGCACGCCTCCCCCGCCGGAGCCGCAGGGCCTGCTGTTCGGCAGGCGGGCGCGGCCCCGCTACACGTGGTGAGTCAGCGCGCGGTGGCGGTGTGGACGTACTCGGTGAGCCGGGTCAGGGCGTCCGGGTCGGTGCTCGGCATGACCCCGTGGCCGAGGTTGAAGATGTGCCCCTCCAGGCCCGCGGCGGCGTCGAGCACCTCCTGGGCCTTGGCCTCGACGGTGTCCTTGCCGGTGAACAGGACCGTGGGGTCGAGGTTGCCCTGGAGCGCCTTGCCGGGACCGACGCGGCGCCGGGCCTCGTCCAGCGGGACGCGCCAGTCGACGCCGACGACGTCCGCGCCTGCCTCGCCCATGAGCCCCAGCAGCTCGCCGGTGCCGACGCCGAAGTGGATGCGCGGGACGCCGTAGCCCGCGACCGCGTCGAAGACCTTCGCCGAGGCGGGCATGACCGAGTTCCGGTAGTCGGCGGGGGCGAGGGCGCCGGCCCAGGAGTCGAAGAGCTGGACGGCGGAGGCACCGGCCTCGATCTGGACCTCCAGGAAGGCGGCCGTGATGTCGGCGAGGCGGTCGAGCAGGTCGGCCCACAGCGCGGGGTCGCCGTACATCATCGCCTTGGCGTTCTCGTACGTGCGCGAGGGGCCGCCCTCGACGAGGTAGCTCGCGAGGGTGAAAGGCGCGCCCGCGAAACCGATCAGCGGGGTGGCGCCCAGCTCGCGGGTGAGCAGGCCGATCGCCTCGGTGACGTAGGAGACGTCCTCGGGGGTGAGGTCGCGCAGCCGGGCCAGGTCCTCGCGGGTGCGGATCGGCTGCTCGACGACCGGGCCGACGCCGGGCTTGATGTCGAGGTCGAGCCCGATGGCCTTGAGCGGTACGACGATGTCGCTGAAGTAGATCGCCGCGTCCACGTCGTGGCGGCGCACCGGCTGCAGGGTGATCTCGGTGACCAGCTCGGGCCGCATGCAGGACTCGAGCATCGGGACACCGTCGCGCACCTTGCGGTACTCGGGCAGGGAGCGGCCGGCCTGGCGCATGAACCACACGGGGGTGTGCGGCACGGGTTCACGCCTGCACGCCTTCAGGAAGGCGCTGTCGTACGTCGCGGTCGGCTGCTTGCCCGGCAGGGCGTCGTTGGCGGTCACGGGCCAAGTCTCGCACGTCACCGGGGCCCGAAGGCGCCCAGGCGGCGGCAGCGAACGGCGCGGGGTGTCTTGCCTGCACAAGGCCCCGCTTCCCCTTACTCTTCCCCGCATGGCTGCGGCTCACGGACGAATGTCGGACAGCGCTGATGGAATGGACGACGTGAAGGACAGCGACGAAGCGGACCGGCACTCCAGTACCTCGGGCCCGCCGGCTTTCCGGGCCGCGGTGGACGCCCTGCGCGGCAGCCGGCTTCGGCCGCAGATCGAGGTGGAGCCGACACCGGCGCCGCAGCGGCTCGCCCCGCACGCGTACGCGCTGGAGGCCGTGGTGGTCGACGGTGAGCAGGAGCTGGCCGACGGCCGGCTGGTGCTGCTGCACGACCCGGCCGGGCACGACGCCTGGCGGGGCACGTTCCGGCTGGTGACGCTGGTGCGCGCGGAGCTGGAGGCGGAGATGGCGGCCGATCCGCTGCTGCCGGAGGTGTGCTGGTCGTGGCTGACCGGGGCGCTGCAGGCACGCGGGCTCGGCTACGGGGAGCCGAGCGGCACGATCACGCGCGCGAGTTCGCACTACTTCGGCGGGCTGTCCGAGCGGCCGCCCGCCTCGCAGATCGAGATCCGGGCCTCCTGGACGCCCCGCGAGGGCCTCGGCGGGGTGCCGGACACGGGGGCCCACCTGGCCTCCTGGTGCGACCTGCTGGCCCAGGTCGGGGGACTGCCGCCGGCCGGTCCCGGCGACGCCTCGGTGGTGACGCTGCCGCAGCGGCGAGGTCCGCAGTCCCGGTGATGTGAGGGCCGGGCTCCGGCGGCTCGGCCCTCCAGGGCGGCCTGTTGACCATCTCTTTGTCGATACGGCCACATTGCGCACTCGAATCGCATCCGCTTGAACCGATTCGATCTTCGGATGATCGATCGCGTGTCCGAATTGCACAGATTGTTACTCACTAGATCGTGATCATTCTCTAAAGGCGGACGAGTTTGCTGCCGAAGACGACTGTGACCTTCAAAGCACGGTTCGTCCCGGCTTCATCCCCACAAGCCGGCCCCGTCCCCCCACCCCAGGAGGCCTGGTGTCCGTTCTCCTTGAGCAACCCGCAAGCCTGGTCGCCTACCGCCCGAACAAGCCGACCGCCATGGTGGTCGTGGCCGACCCGCGCGTGCGCTCGACCGTCACCCGCCACCTGTGGGCGCTCGGCGTGCGCGACGTCATCGAGGCCTCGTCCATCGCGGAGGCTCGTCCCCGCATCGGCAACCCCCGCGACATCTGCGTCGCCGACGTCCACCTGCCCGACGGCTCCGGCCTGACCCTGCTGTCCGAGACCCGCGCCGCCGGCTGGCCCAACGGTCTCGCCCTGTCCGCCGCCGACGACATCGGCGCGGTCCGCAACGCCCTGGCCGGCGGGGTCAAGGGCTACGTCGTCACCGGCACCCGCACCAACATCGGGCTCCCCACCCGACCGGGCGCCACTCCCCTCGGTGCCGCCGCCCGGATGCACCGCCGCCCCCCGGGTGCCCCGAGCCACCCGGGTGGCTACCGCGAGCTGTCCGGACGCGAGGTCGAGGTGCTCCGGCTGGTCGCGGAGGGCCAGTCGAACAAGGCGATCGGCGTCTCGATGGGCCTGTCCGCCCTGACCGTGAAGAGCCACCTCGCCCGGATCGCCCGCAAGCTGGGCACCGGCGACCGGGCCGGCATGGTGGCCGTGGCCCTGCGTACCGGAATCATCCACTGACCCCCTCCCCGCCCCTCTTCGAAGCCCCTCCCGAGCCTCTTCCGGTGCCCCTCCCCACTGCCCTCTTCCAAGGAGCGGCCGGTCACTCACGTGAACCGGCGGTTTCACCGGGCTGACTGGTTTACGACCCCCCGGCGCCCGTCGACGGAACGTTCCGGCGACGGGCGCCGTCCATACACGGATACCCTTGACAGGTGACCGACGCCCAAGACACCGCAGCAGACAGCTCCCTGCGCAGCAACGGAGGCACGCCTCCGGACGACGCCGGATCTTCTGTGATGGGGGCGCCGACTCCGTTGCTCGAACCGCGCGAGGGCATTCCGCCCGTGGTCACGGACGCGGCCGTCCTCGCCGAGGTGACCGCCGCGTTCGCCGCCGGCTCCGGTCCGGTCGCCGTGGACGCCGAGCGCGCCTCCGGCTACCGCTACGGCCAGCGCGCCTACCTGGTGCAGCTGCGCCGCGAGGGCGCCGGCACCGCGCTGATCGACCCCGTCGCCTGCCCCGACCTGTCCGGGCTCGGCGAGGCGCTGTCCGGCGTCGAGTGGGTGCTGCACGCGGCCACCCAGGACCTGCCCTGCCTGCGCGAGATAGGCATGCTCCCCACCAGCCTGTTCGACACCGAGCTGGCGGGCCGGCTCGCCGGGTTCCCCCGGGTGGGCCTCGGCGCCATGGTCGAGGGCGTCCTCGGCTTCGTCCTGGAGAAGGGCCACTCCGCCGTCGACTGGTCGACGCGCCCGCTGCCCGAGCCGTGGCTGCGCTACGCGGCCCTGGACGTGGAGCTCCTGGTCGACCTGCGGGACGCCCTGGAGAAGGAGCTGGACCGCCAGGGCAAGCTGGAGTGGGCCCTGCAGGAGTTCGACGCGATCGCGACCGCGCCGCCGGCCGAGCCCCGCAAGGACCCCTGGCGCCGGACGTCCGGGATGCACAAGGTGCGGCGGCGCCGGCAGCTGGCCGTCGTCCGGGAACTGTGGGAGACGCGGGACCGCATCGCCCAGCGACGGGACGTGTCGCCGGGCAAGGTGCTGTCTGACGCGGCCATCGTGGAGGCCGCGCTGGCGCTGCCGGTCAACGTGCACGCGCTGGGCTCGCTGAACGGCTTCGGGCACCGGACCGGGCGGCGACAGCTGGACCAGTGGCAGGCGGCCGTGGACCGGGCCAAGGCCCTGCCGGACACCTCGCTGCCCCAGCCGGGCCAGCCGGTGACCGGTCCGCCGCCCCCGCGGGCCTGGGCCGACAAGGACCCGGCCGCCGCGGCGCGGCTGTCGGCCGCGCGGGCCGGCGTGTCGGCCCTGGCCGAGCGGCTCACCATGCCCCAGGAGAACCTGGTGTCGCCGGACACCGTGCGGCGCCTGTGCTGGGAGCCGCCCGCCGTGGCCGACACCGCTTCGGTGGGGGCCGCGCTGGCCGGATACGGCGCACGGCCGTGGCAGGTGGAACTGGTCACGCCGGTGCTCGTCGCGGCACTGACCGGAACCGGCACGGGCGCCTAGGACGCGGGCGCCCAGGGCGCGGAAGTCCAGGGCGCGGAAGTCCAGGGCGCGGAAGTCCAGGGCGCGGAAGTCCAGGGCGCGGGCGCCGGGCCCTGACCGGCGGTTCCCGCCGCTGCGGGGCCGCCGCGCCCGCCCACGCCACGACCGCCCGCCGGGTCCGCCACGCCGGGCCCACCGGCCCCGTGCCCGTGACACGCCGTCGTTCTCCCGCGACCTGGCCCGGCCTGGGCGCTCCGGCCCGACCCGGGGTGCTCCGGCCCGGCTGCCGCCCGATCAGGGGCCCCGGGCGCGCGCCTGGGTGCCTCGACCGGACCAGGGGTGCCCCGGGCTCGATCAGGGGCGCCCCGGCCAAGGGCGCCTTGGCTCGATCCTGAGGTACTCCGGCCCGGTCCTGGGTGCCTCGGCACGTTCTGGGTACCTGCGGTCCGGCCGGGGTGCCGGCGGCCCGTCGAGATCTCGCCAAGATGGTCGGCCGCTACGCCGTTCGGTGTGACGTTCGCCGCTCCCCCCGGCAGGACTGTGCAGCTACGTTACTCATAAGTAGCATGGGTCCTGAGCGCGCGCTCAGCGCAGCGCCGCGCAGCAGTGCCATCCCGCACCCTGGAGGAGAGCCATCGTGCCTCGTACCGTCAGGGACGTCGTCTTCGTCGACGGCGTCCGCACCCCGTTCGGCAAGGCGGGCCCGAAGGGCATCTACCACGAGACCCGCGCCGACGACCTCGTCGTGAAGGCGATCCGGGAGCTGCTGCGCCGCAACCCCGGTCTGGACCCGAAGAAGATCGACGAGGTCGCCATCGCCGCGACCACGCAGATCGGCGACCAGGGCCTGACCCTCGGCCGCACGGCCGGCATCCTCGCGGGCCTGCCGCAGTCCGTCCCCGGCTACTCCATCGACCGCATGTGCGCCGGCGCCCTGACCGCCGTGACGACCACCGCCGGTTCGATCGCCTTCGGCGCCTACGACGCCGTCATCGCCGGTGGCGTGGAGCACATGGGCCGCCACCCGATGGGCGAGGGCGTGGACCCGAACCCGCGCTTCGTCAGCGAGAAGCTGGTCGACGAGTCCGCCCTGTTCATGGGCATGACCGCCGAGAACCTGCACGATCGCTACCCGAGCATCACCAAGCAGCGCGCCGACGAGTACGCGGTGCGCTCGCAGGAGAAGGCCGCCAAGGCGTACGCCAACGGCAAGATCCAGCAGGACCTGGTGCCGATCTCGGTGCGCCGCACCAGCCCCGAGGCCGGCGAGACCGGCTGGGGCCTGGTCACCGCCGACGAGCCGATGCGCCCGGGCACCACGCTGGAGAACCTGTCCGGCCTCAAGACGCCGTTCCGCGTGCACGGCCGGGTCACCGCGGGCAACGCGGCCGGTCTGAACGACGGCGCCACCGCGTCGATCATCGCGAGCGAGGACTTCGCCCGCGAGAACGGTCTGCCGGTCAAGATGCGCCTGGTGTCGTACGCCTTCGCGGGCGTCGAGCCCGAGGTCATGGGCTACGGCCCGATCCCGGCCACGGAGAAGGCGCTGGCCCAGGCGGGCCTGTCCATCTCCGACATCGGCCTGTTCGAGGTCAACGAGGCCTTCGCCGTCCAGGTCCTGGCCTTCCTCGAGCACTACGGCATCGCCGACGACGACGCGCGCGTCAACCAGTACGGCGGCGCCATCGCCTTCGGTCACCCGCTGGCCTCCTCCGGCGTCCGTCTGATGACGCAGCTGGCCCGCCAGTTCGAGGAGCAGCCGCAGGTCCGCTACGGCCTGACCACCATGTGCGTCGGCTTCGGCATGGGCGCGACGGTCATCTGGGAGAACCCGCACTTCGAGGGGGACAAGTGAGCACCACCGCTGAGCTTTTGAAGGGTGCGGCCGAGCTGTTCCCCGACGAGGTCGTGACGTCGGCGCACGTACGCCACTTCGACCTCCCGTTCGGTGCCGGGCGCTTCGCGCTCATCACGCTGGACAACGGCCTGGACCACACCAAGCCGACCACCTTCGGACCGGCCTCGCTGGCGAACCTCAACGCCGCGATCGACCAGGTCGAGAAGGAGGCGGCCGAGGGCACCGTCGTCGGTGTCGGTGTCACCGGCAAGCCGTTCATCTTCGCGGTCGGCGCCGACCTCAAGGGCGTCGAGCTGCTGAAGAGGCACGAGGACGCGCTGGCCATCGGCAAGGGCGGCCACGAGGTCTTCAAGCGCCTCGCGAACCTCGCCGTGCCGACGTTCGCCTACTACAACGGCGCGGCGATGGGCGGCGGCGTCGAGGTCGGCCTGCACTGCACCTACCGGACCGTCTCCAAGGCGATCCCCGCGTTCTCGCTGCCCGAGGTCTTCCTCGGGCTGGTCCCCGGCTGGGGCGGCTGCACGCTGCTGCCGAACCTGATCGGCGCCGACAAGGCCGTCTCGGTCGTCATCGAGAACTCGCTGAACCAGAACAAGCAGCTCAAGGGCAAGCAGGTCTTCGAGCTCGGCATCGCCGACGCCCTCTTCGAGGGCGCCGACTTCCTGGAGCAGTCGCTGCTGTGGACCGCGCAGGTCCTCAAGGGCGACGTCAAGGTCGAGCGCCCGGCGGTCGACCGCGGCGAGGCCTGGGACCAGGCCGTCGCCCGGGGCCGTTTCGTCGCGGACTCCAAGGTGCACGGCGCCGCCCCGGCCGCCTACCGCGCCCTCGACATCATCGAGGCCGCCAAGAACGGCGACCTGCAGCAGGGCTACGACGCCGAGGACCAGGCCCTCGCCGACCTCATCATGGGCGGCGAACTGCGCGCGGGCATCTACGCGTTCAACCTCGTGCAGAAGCGCGGCAAGCGCCCGGCCGGCGCCCCGGACAAGAACCTGGCCCGCCCGGTCACCAAGGTCGGCGTCGTCGGCGCCGGTCTGATGGCCTCGCAGCTGGCCCTGCTCTTCCTGCGCCGCCTGGAGGTGCCGGTCGTGCTGACCGACATCGACCAGGAGCGCGTCGACAAGGGTGTGGGCTACGTCCACGCCGAGATCGAGAAGCTGCTCGGCAAGGGCCGGATCAACCAGGACAAGGCCAACCGCCTCAAGGCGCTGGTGACCGGTGTGCTGGACAAGGCCGAGGGCTTCGCGGACGCCGACTTCATCATCGAAGCGGTCTTCGAGGAGATGGGCGTCAAGCAGAAGGTGTTCGCGGAGGTCGAGGCGGTCGCCCCGGCGCACGCGATCCTCGCGACCAACACCTCCTCCCTGTCCGTGTCGGAGATGGCGTCGAAACTGCAGCACCCCGAGCGGGTCGTCGGCTTCCACTTCTTCAACCCGGTCGCGATCCTGCCGCTGCTGGAGATCGTCCGCGGCGAGCGGACGGACGACGCCTCGCTGGCCACGGCGTTCGCCGTCGCCAAGAAGCTGAAGAAGACCGCGGTCCTCACCAAGGACGCCCCGGCGTTCGTCGTGAACCGCATCCTGACCCGCTTCATGGGCGAGATCCAGAACGTCATCGACGAGGGCACCCCCGTCGCGGTCGCCGAGAAGGCGATCGAGCCGCTGGGCCTGCCGATGTCCCCGCTGGTCCTGCTGGAGCTGGTCGGCCCGGCGATCGGCCTGCACGTCTCGGAGACCCTCAACCGGGCGTTCCCGGACCGCTTCACCGTCTCCTCGAACCTCGCCGCGGTCGTCAAGGCCGGCAAGCGCGGTTTCTACGTGTACGACAGCGGCAAGCCGGAGCTGGACCCGGAGGTCGCCGCGCTGCTGGAGCAGGGCGACGTCGTCCTGACCGAGGAGCAGGTGCGGGCCCGGGTGCTCGACGCGGTGGCGCAGGAGATCGGGCTCATGCTCGACGAGGGCGTCGTCGCCGAGGCCCAGGACATCGACCTGTGCCTGATCACGGGCGCCGGCTGGCCCTTCCACCTGGGCGGCATCACGCCGTACCTGGACCGCGAGGGCGTCTCGGAGCGCGTGAACGGCAAGAGGTTCCTGGCCCAGGGCGTGGCCGGCGTTCCCGCGTGACACCGGTGACATGAGGAAGGGCCCCCGCGGCGGCGGGGGCCCTTTCGCATGTCAGACGGGCTGCCACGCCTCCAGTGCCAGCCCCGGTTCGTCCTTGCGGCGGGTCAGGAGGAGTTTGCCGGTGGAGGTGGACAACGTTGCCGCGACGACCCGGCCGTCCTCGTCCGTCGTCAGGGCGACCGCCGCGTCCACCGGCAGTTGCGGGCCGGACTCGGTCCACCAGGCGCCGGCCGACTCCAGCTCGGTCGGATAGGCGGCGAAGGCGACCCGGCCGTCCGCCGAGCGCTGGGCGAGCAACGTGCAGTCGTGGCCGTCGAGTTCGCAGCGGACCGCGGCGACCGGGCCGTGGCCCGCGGAGGGCAGCACGACGACGGGTCCGGTGCCGGGCCGCCAGGCGCTGACGTCACCGCCGGTGCCGGTGTAGAAGACGGTCGTGCGGTCCGCGGACGTGGCGAGGGCGTGCAGGGTGCCCGGGCGGACCTCGGCCCGCAGGGTCTCCCGGAGGACCGGCTCGGCGCCCGGCTCCTCCTGGCGCCAGTGCGCGATGCCGTCGGGCACGGCCGCGTACAGCTCGACCCGGCCGGACTCCCCCGTCAGCGCCGCCAGGCCGTCGCGCACCCCGCGGCCCCCGAGGTCCCGCCAGGGCTCCCAGCCGCCCTTCTCCTTCTGCGCGAGCAGGCTCACCCCGCCGTCGGATCCGGGGACGAAGACGTGTGCGCGGCCCTGTGCGTCGACCGCCACGGCGGGCGTGCCCGTCCGGTCGCCCTTCTGGTGCGGGTGGCCGATCGGGTGCCAGTCCAGGGCCGCGAGGTGGGGGCGGAAGTGGGTGGAGTGCACCAGCCCCGACTCGCCCTTGGCCGTGGGCCGCCAGGACACCAGGTGCGCGTAGCCGTCGGCTCCCTGACCGAGCGCCAGGACGGGGTGCAGGCGCTGCTCCCCGCCGATCCTGCGGGCGGCGGACCAGGGGCCGCCGGGCCCGCGTTCCGCCCGGCACAGTACGGCGTCGCCGGACAGCTGGTAGACACTGAGCCGGCCGTCTCGGCCGCGAAGGAGCCAGTCGCCGTTCACCGGATCACTCTAAGCCGGGGCCGCCGGGCCCCGGCCCGCCCCCTCCCCCGAGCCGCTGACGGCCGCTTCGCACCCCGGGACAACCGGGGCCGGCAGGGACAGCGGGGGCAGCAGTGTCAACAGGGCGCGGCTGAGGCGTCTGTTCACCGGGATATCTTGATGACACCATGAGAGCCACCCGCCCACGCACCCTGACGATCGCAGCAGTCCTGCTGGTTCTCGCCGCCCTGGCCGGCGGGCTCACGGTGCTGCTCCAGCACACCCGCGGCGGCTCCGGCCGGGCCGACCCGAAGGGACCCGAGCGCATCGACCTGGCGAGCACCGTCGCGCAGTTCACCAGCCGGTTCGGCCCCGGGTACGGCTACCGGCAGCCCGGCCCGGCCGACCGCCAGGCCATCGCGCAGGCGGTCGGGCAGCTGCTCGACGGACACCGCGCGCAGGCCGAGAAGCTGCTGGCGCGTGAGGACTTCAGTCTGCGCACCGTCGTCGACCGGGTCTCCGGGCGGCACCTCGCCGAGGTGGCCGACCGCACCGACGGCTCCGCGTCGCCGCGCGGCTGGGGGCGCGTCTACCTCGATCTCGACCACCGCCCGCGCTGGTCGGTCCAGGTCCCGCACCCCGTGTTCGACCGGGGCACGGAGCAGCTGGGGGTGCGGGTGCTCCGGGGCACCCCCGGTGGCGTTCTGATCATCGCTGGAGCGCACCGCAAGGCCGGAGTGGGCAACTCCGCGGACGTGGCGCACCGCGCGGACTCCGTCTTCAGCGCCGTCTGCGCCGAACTGGCCCGCCGGGGCATGCCCGGCGTCCAGCTCCACGGCTTCGCGGCCTCCGCCGCCCCGGACTACGACGCGATCACCTCCACCGGCACCGGGACGACCGGTGTCGAGGACGGCCGCAGACTCGCGGACGCCCTGACCGCGCACGGCTTCTCGGTGTGCCGGGCCTGGGCGCGTACCTGTCCGCTGGAGGGCACGCTGAACGTGCAGGGCCACATCGCCGACGCGGATCACGTGTCGTTCCTGCACGTCGAGCTCTCCCCTGTGGTGCGCGCCGGCGGGGAGGCCGCCGAACGGGCGGTCGCCGCGATCGGCGAGATCACCCGCGGGTGGGACGGGTCCAGCGGAACTCGGTGAGCCGGGGGGGAACATGGCAGGCATGACGGACGCCGCTGACACCCCGCACGCCCCGCACCCGCCGCTGCCGCTGCTCGTCGTCGACGGCGCGAACGTCGTCGGGTCGGTGCCCGACGGCTGGTGGCGCGACCGGCGCGGGGCCGCCGAGCGGCTGCGCGACCGGCTGGTGCCGTACGCGGGCTCCGGCGCGGCGGGCCTGCCGGGACCGGTGGAGCTGGTGCTGGTCGTGGAGGGTGCCGCCCGGGGGGTGCCCTCGGTTCCCGGGGTGCGCGTCGAGGAGGCACCGGGCAGCGGCGACGACCGCATCGTGGAACTCGCGGCGGCCGCCGCCGACCGCGCCTGTCTGGTCGTCACCGCCGACCGCGAGCTGCGCCGGCGGGTGGGGGAACTGGGCGCGGAGGTGGCCGGCCCGCGGGCGGTGCTCGGCTGAGGGCCTAGCGGGCCTCAGCCGGCGGGCGGCTGAGGGACGTCGGCCGCCGGGCTCGGGTCGCGCCGGGCCAGACGGCTGTGCGTGCGGCCGTAGAAGAAGTAGACGAAGAAGCCGATCACCATCCAGATGGCGAACCGCAGCCAGGTCTCGGCGGGCAGGTTGAGCATCAGCCACAGCGTGGCGCACACCGACACGATCGGCACGACCGGCACCCAGGGGGTGCGGAAGGCGCGCGGCAGGTCCGGGCGGGTCCTGCGGAGGATGATCACGCTGATCGCCACGACCACGAACGCGAACAGGGTGCCGATGTTCACCAGCTCGGCCAGCTCGGCCAGGCTGGTGAACCCGGCGACGATCGCGATGATCACGCCGAGCAGGATGGTCGGCCGGTGCGGGGTCTTGAACCGCGGGTGCACCCGTGAGAAGAAGCGCGGCAGCAGCCCGTCGCGGCTCATCGCGAAGAACACCCGGGTCTGGCCGAGCAGCAGGATCAGGCAGACCGTGGTCAGGCCGATGGCGGCGCCGAAGCTGATCACGCCCGCGAACCAGGGGTGCCCGATCGCCTTGAAGGCGTCGGCGAGCGGCGCCTCCACGGACAGCCGGGTGTACTTCTCCATGCCGGTGACGACGATGGACACGGCCACGTAGAGCACGGTGCAGACGGCCAGCGAGCCGAGGATGCCGCGGGGCATGTCGCGCTGCGGGTTGCGGGTCTCCTCGGCGGCGGTGGCGACGATGTCGAAGCCGATGAACGCGAAGAACACCACGGAGGCGGCGGTGAAGATGCCCATCACACCGAAGTTGGCGGGCGCCCAGCCGAACATCAGCTGGATGAGCGGCGCCTTGAGGTCGCCGCCCGCCGGTACCGGCTGGGGCTTCGGGACGAAGGGGCGGTAGTTCTCGCCGCGGACGAAGAAGGCACCGGCGATGATCACGATGAGCACGACGGCCACCTTGATGGCCACGACGAGCGAGGTGATCCGGGCCGAGAGCTTCATGCCGAGGACGAGGATGCCGGTGAGCACCAGCACCAGGGCGGCGGCGAGGATGTCGAAGCCGAAGCCGTGGGCGTTGTCGCGGCCCGACAGGTACGCGGGCAGGTGCCAGCCCGCGTTGTCCAGCAGGGAGCGCATGTAACCGGACCAGCCGACCGCCACCACCGCCGTGCCGAGGGCGAACTCCAGGACCAGGTCCCAGCCGATGATCCAGGCGGGCAGCTCGCCCAGGGAGGCGTAGCTGAACGTGTACGCCGAGCCGGCCACGGGGACCGTGGACGCGAACTCGGCGTAGCAGAGGGCGGCGAGGGCGCAGACCACGCCGGCCACCACGAAGGCGAGCGCCACCGCCGGACCGGCGTTGTTCTTGGCGACCTGTCCGGTGAGGACGAAGATGCCGGTGCCGATGATGACACCGACGCCGAAGACGGTCAGATCGAGCGCGGAGAGGGTCTTCTTGAGCGAGTGCTCCGGTTCCTCGGTGTCCCGGATGGACTGCTCGACGTTCTTCGTCCTGAAGAGCGAGCTGCTCACGTTCCTGCCTCCCACGCTTGTGAGACCTCGATATGGCTCAACATGATCGAGAGGGTCGGGGTGCGTATGCCCCGGCACAGGCAGGTTCACGCAGACGGGCCGGTTCCGCCACCTGGAGAAGCGGCGGAACCGGCCCGTACTTGCAAGCCGTCCTAGTCGCGCGCGGGCTCCACGGAGTCCACCGTGTCGGCCGTACGGTCGAACCGGCCGTCGAGCCGCGCGACCAGCCCGGTGACCTGACGGGCGATGTCCGGAGCGGTCAGCCCGATCTCGGCGAGCACCTCGGCGCGCGAGGCGTGGTCGAGGAAGCGCGGCGGGATGCCGAAGTCGCGCAGCGGCACGTCCACGCCCGCGTCGCGCAGGGCCTGGGCGACCGCGGAGCCGACACCGCCGACCCGGCTGTTGTCCTCGACGGTGACGACGACCCGGTGCCGCTCGGCGAGCGGTGCCATGGCCTCGTCGACGGGCTTGACCCAGCGGGGGTCGACCACCGTGGTGGAGATGCCCTGCCTGTCGAGCAGGCCGGCGATCTCCAGGCACATCGGCGCGAGGGCGCCCACGGAGACCAGCAGCACGTCCGGCCGGTCGGTGCCGGGCTCGCGCAGCACGTCCATGCCGCCGACGCGGCCCACGGCCGGTACGGCGGGGCCGACGGCGCCCTTGGAGAAGCGCACCACGGTCGGCGCGTCGTCGACGGCGACGGCCTCGCGCAGCTGCGCCCGCACCTGGTCGGCGTCGCGCGGCGCGGCCAGCCGGAGCCCCGGCACGACCTGGAGGATCGACATGTCCCACATGCCGTTGTGGGAGGCGCCGTCGGTGCCGGTGACACCGGCGCGGTCCAGCACGAACGTCACCCCGCACTTGTGCAGGGCAACGTCCATCAGGACCTGGTCGAAGGCGCGGTTGAGGAAGGTGGCGTACACCGCGAAGACGGGGTGCACCCCGGCGTGGGCGAGACCGGCCGCGGAGACGGCGCCGTGCTGCTCCGCGATCCCAACGTCGTACACCCGTTCGGGGAATCGCTTGGCGAACCTGTCCAGGCCGACCGGCTGGAGCATGGCCGCCGTGATGGCGACGACGTCCTCCCGCTCCTCGCCGAGGCGGACCATCTCGTCACCGAAGACGGAGGTCCAGTCGGCGCCGGAGGAGGCGATCGGCAGACCGGTGTCCGGGTGGATCTTACCGACGGCGTGGAAGCGGTCGGCCTCGTCCTGGAGGGCGGGCTGGTAGCCGCGTCCCTTCTCGGTGAGGATGTGCACGATCACCGGGCCGCCGAACCGCTTGGCGCGGGCCAGCGCGGACTCCAGGGCCTCGATGTCGTGGCCGTCGATCGGGCCGACGTACTTCAGGCCCAGGTCCTCGAACATGCCCTGCGGGGCGATGAAGTCCTTCAGCCCTTTCTTGGCGCCGTGCAGGGTCTCGTACAGCGGCTTCCCGACCACCGGGGTGCGCTCCAGCACCTCCTTGGTGCGGGCCAGGAAGCGCTCGTAGCCGTCCGTGGTGCGCAGCGTCGCCAGGTGGTTGGCGAGCCCGCCGATGGTGGGCGCGTACGACCGCTCGTTGTCGTTGACGACGATGACCAGCGGGCGGTCCTTGGCGTCGGCGATGTTGTTGAGGGCCTCCCAGGCCATGCCGCCGGTCAGCGCGCCGTCGCCGATGACGGCGGCGACGTGGCTGTCCCGCTTCATCAGCTGGTTGGCCTTGGCGATGCCGTCGGCCCAGCCGAGCACCGTGGAGGCGTGGCTGTTCTCGATGACGTCGTGCTCGGACTCGGCCTGCGAGGGGTAGCCCGACAGGCCGCCCTTCATTTTCAGGCGGGAGAAGTCCTGCCGGCCGGTCAGCAGCTTGTGCACGTAGGACTGGTGGCCGGTGTCCCACAGCACCTTGTCCTTGGGGGACTCGAAGACGCGGTGGAGGGCGATGGTGAGCTCGACCACGCCCAGGTTGGGACCGAGGTGGCCGCCGGTCTTGGAGACGGCGTCGACGAGGAAGGTCCGGATCTCCCCTGCCAGCTGGTCCAGCTCCTCCAGGCTGAGCCGGTCCAGATCGCGCGGTCCCCTGATGCGGGTCAGCAGCGGCACCCGTGCCTCCTTGCGTTGAGCTGATCGAGCTTTGCCGGGCCCGTCGAGTCTAATGTTCATGCTTTGCGCGACACGACAGCGCCCGGCGCCTTTCCGGCACCGGGCGCTGTCTCGAAACCGGGGGCGCTACGCGCGACCAGCGGTCTTCTGGGTCTTGCGGGTCACCGCGTCGATGACGACTGTGGCGAGCAGAACACCACCGGTGATCATGTACTGGACCGGCGAGGCGATGCCCTCCAGGGCGAGGCCGTACTGGATCGAGACGATCACCAGCACACCGAGGAGCGCGTTCCAGGTGCGGCCGCGGCCGCCGAAGAGGGACGTGCCACCGATCACGGCCGCCGCGATGGCGTTCATCAGCAGGTCACCGCCGCCGGCGCCCTGGTTGGCCGAGGCGATCTTGGAGGCGATGAAGAGACCGCCGATCGCCGCGAAGGTGCCCGAGATCGCGAAGACCGAGATCCGGACCCAGGCGACGTTGATACCGGCACGGCGGGACGCCTCGACGCTGCCGCCGAGCGCGAAGATCTTGCGGCCGTACGCGGTGCGGCGCAGCACGAAGTCCGTGAGGATCAGCACGCCGACGAAGATGACGACGGCCAGCGGCAGGCCCTTGTACTGGTTGTACACGGCGGCGGCGGCGAACGACACGATCGCCAGCAGCACGGTGCGCAGGACGGTCTCGCTCAGCGGGCGCGACGGCACGCCGGCCGCCTCGCGGCGCTTGTTGCCGAGGAAGGAGGTGAGGAAGAACAGCACGGTCACCGCGGCCGCGAGCCCGTAGGCGGCGGCGACGTCGGAGAAGTAGTAGCTGGTCAGCTGGGCGACCAGGCCGTTGCTGTCGAGGTTGATGGTGCCGCTGTCGCCCAGGATCTGGAGCATGAAGCCGTTCCAGAAGAGCAGACCGGCCAGGGTGACGGCGAACGCCGGGACACCGATCTTCGCGAAGAAGAAGCCGTGGATCGCACCGGCGGCCGTGCCCACGAGGATGGACAGCACGAGGGCGAGCCACGCGGACATGCCGTGGGTGACGCTCAGCACCGCGTACGCGGCACCCGCGACACCGGAGACCGAGCCGACCGAGAGGTCGATCTCGCCGAGCAGCAGCACGAAGACGATGCCGACGGCGATCATGCCCGTGCCCACCATGGCGACGGAGATGTCGGACAGGTTGCCCGCGGTGAGGAAGTTGGAGTTCAGGCTCTGGAAGATGATCCAGATGACCGCCAGACCGATGACGACCGGGATGGAGCCGAGGTCACCGGCCTTGATCTTGCGCTTGAACTCGGTGATGTAGCCCGCGAAGCCCTGTTCGCGCACCAGCAGGCGGGGGTCGACGGCGACATCGGCGCCGCGTGCCGCCTCGGGGTTCTCCACAGGGGTGTCCTCGGGAGGCGTGGAGGTCTTGTCGATGCTCACTTCTTGATCTCCCCATTGGTGCGCGCCGCACGACGGGTCACGGCGTTGTCCGTGGCGCCGGTGATGGCGGAGATGATCTCTTCCTGCGAGGTCGACTTGACCTCGAAGACGCCGTTGTTCCTGCCGAGACGCAGCACGGCCACCTTGTCGGCGACCGCCTTGACGTCGGCCATGTTGTGGCTGATGAGGATGACGGCGTGACCGCGCTCCCGCAGCCGTTCCACCAGGTCGAGGACCTGGGCGGTCTGCTCGACGCCGAGCGCCGCGGTGGGCTCGTCGAGGATGACCAGCTTGGGCTCTCCGAGCATGGAGCGGGCGATGGCCACGACCTGGCGCTGACCGCCGGACAGCGAGGCGATCGGGATGCGCACGCTGGGGATGCGGATGGAGAGCTGGTCCAGCAGCTCGCGCGAGCGCCGCTCCATCTCGACCTCGTCCAGCACCCCGCGACGGCGGAGCTCCCGGCCGAGGTAGAGGTTGCCGACGACGTCGATGTTGTCGCACAGCGCGAGGTCCTGGTACACCGTCGCGATGCCCAGGTTCTGGGCGTCGTGCGGCTTGTTGACCTGGACGGTCTTGCCTTCCCACTCGATGACGCCCTCATCGATGGGGTGCACGCCGGCGATCGTCTTGACCAGCGTGGACTTTCCGGCACCGTTGTCGCCCACCAGGGCGACCACCTCACCGGCGTGGACCTCAAGCTCTACGTCGGTGAGCGCCTGAACGGCACCGAACCGCTTGTGGACCCCGCGCAACGCCAGCACGGGCGTAGCGGACACGTGAACCATCTCCTTCGCCGCCTGACCCGGCGGGAGGTTGTGCAGAAGTTTGGGGGGGGGAGATCCGTCCGGCGCCCCGCGCCCGAGCTTGCGGGGCTGTCTGATTGCGCGGGGCACCGGAGGAGCTGTTGGGGCGCCTTCCTCCCGCTAGGGAAATTCAAGAGTGAATTCCCCTAGTTGGAAAGGCACGTGCGGCTGCTTACTTCAGACCGATCTTGTCGCAGGCCGCCTTGTACTGCGCGGTGCAGATGTCGGCCACCGTGTAGACGCCGTCCTTGATGACGGTGTCCTTGATGTTGGCCTTGGTCAGCGCGGTGACCGGGACCAGCACCGAGGGAACCTGCTTGGTGGTCGGGCTGTCGACCTTGTCCTTGGCGACGGAGTCGAGCGACTTGCCCTGGGCCAGGTCCACGGCCATCTCGGCGGCCGCGTCGGCCTCGGGGGCGTACGGCTTGTAGACGCTCATGTACTGGTCGCCGGCGACGATGCGCTGCACACCCGCGAGCTCCGCGTCCTGGCCGGTCACCGGCACGTTGAGGCCCGCGGCCTTGAGGGCGGTGATGATACCGCCGGCCATGCCGTCGTTGGCGGAGTAGACGCCGATGACGTTCTTCTTGCCGAGAGCCGAGATGGCCGCCTCCATGTTGGAGTTGGCGTTCTCCGGCTTCCAGTCCTTGGTGTCGTACTCCTTGCCGACGTTCACCTTGCCGTCGAGCACCTCGTGGGCGCCCTTCTTGAACTGCGCGGCGTTCGGGTCGGTCACGGAGCCGTTCATCATGACGATCTTGCCGGACTTGGCCTTGGAGCCGAGCGCCGTGAGGAGGGCCTGGCCCTGGGTCTTGCCGACGGTCTCGTTGTCGAACGAGGTGTAGGCGCTGATCGGGCCCTGCGCCAGGCGGTCGTAGGCGACGACCGGGATGCCGGCGTCCTTGGCCTTCTGGACCGAGCTCTGGATGGCTGCGGAGTCCACGGCGTCCACGATGAGCACGTCCACCTTGTTGGTGATCATCGTCTCGACCTGCTGGTTCTGCAGGGTCGCGTCCTGCTTGGCGTTGGCGTAGACGACCGAGCCCTTGCCACCGGTGAGGTCCTTGACCTTCTTCTCGATCAGCGGGCGGTCGAACTTCTCGTAACGGGCGGTCTGGTTCTCCGGCAGGAGCAGACCGACCTTGATGGCGTCGCCCTTCTTGGAGCCGGCCGACGACTTGGAGCCGCCGCCGGACTCCTTCGCGCTGCCACAGGCAGCGAGCGAGACGGCCATGGCACCAGCAGCAACGGCGAAAGCCGCACGACGCATACGCGTGTTCACTTCTAGGAACCTCCCTGACGAGGCCGCGTCGTTGCGGCCGAGGTGGCTGGAAGTCAACTCGGCCGCACGTGCGACGTCAAGAAGTAAATCCTTAACGAGATGGCAACGGTGCCATCCGTTCTCTAAGTGAAGGCAGGTGCCGCCACCGGAAGACTTCCATCCAAAAGGGTCGAATCGCCCATCTCGCTGAGAGCGAGGGCGAGCGCTCCGAGCACCTCCGCACGGCCGCCAAGTGCCCCGGGGAGAACGGAGAGTTGACGCGCCGCACTGGGGATCGCGTAGCGGCCGACGGACTCCCTGATCGGCCCGAGGACCAGCTCACCGGCCTCGGCGAGATCACCGCCGAGGACCACCCGGCTCGGGTTCAGCAGGTTGCAGAGATTGGCCACCCCACTGCCGATGTGGCGGCCGACGTCGGCGATCACCCGACGACAGCCCGGGTCTCCGTCCCTGGCCAGCCGTACGACGCCTTCCATGGTCAGGTCGGGGCCGTGGCTGGGCTGGAGCAGCGGGAGCACGTAGCGCGCGGCCGCGAAGGTCTCCAGGCAGCCACGGTTCCCGCAACGACAGACCGGGCCGGATTCATCGAGTGTAATATGCCCTATTTCCCCCGCTGTGCCGCCCGGGCCGCGGTAGATCTTCCCCTCGATGACCAGACCGGCGCCGACACCGCTCGCGACCTTGATGTAGGCCAGGTCGCGCACGCCCTTGCCGCTGCCCCAGACCAGCTCGCCGAGGGCGCCGAGGTTGGCGTCGTTGTCCACGTGCACGGGCACGCCGAGCCGCTCGCGCAGCTCCTCGGCGGGCTTGGTGCCGCCCCAGCCCGGCAGGATGGCCGTGGACCCGAGCGTCCCCGACTCCACGTCGATCGGGCCCGGCACGCCGAGCCCCACGCCGGCGATCTTGGACCGGTCGACCCCGGTCGCCGCGATCAGGCGGCTGACCAGCTCTTCCGCTCGGTCGAAGCCCTGGGCCGCGGAGGCGTCGACGTCCAGCGGTTCGGCCTCCTCGGCCAGCACCTGGTGGGCGAGGTTCCCGACCGCGACGCGCAGATGGGTGTGTCCGAAGTCGACGCCGATCACGATGCCGGCGTCCCCGCTCAGGCTGACGCTGCGGGCCCGCCGCCCGCCCGCCGACGTGGGCGTGACCTCGACGGTTCCGCCGTCCTTCAGCTCCCGCACGATGTTGGAGACGGTCGCGGCGGACAGACCGGTCGTCCGCGCGATCTCCGCCTGCGTGAGTGACCCTGCCAGGCGTACGGCCCGGACGACCCGCTCCAGGTTGGCTCGGTGCAGCGATGACTGCGACCCTGGAGTCTCCACGACGACCTCCTGAGCGCGGGGCCGCTTCGGCGAGGCCCCGTGTATCCAACTAGTGAACTCTAAGCTGAGCCGTTCGGGTTGCCTTCCGTCAAGAGGTTGAACCGTTTCCGGGTGCTCGGACACACGTGTGCACGCCGTCCCGGAGCCCGGAACGGCGTGCACACGGTCGGTCGCGCTGTGTCCCGCTACTTCAGGGTCGCCGAGGTCAGACCCGCTTGCACCTGACGCTGGAAGGACAGGTAGACGACCAGCATCGGGATCATCGCGATCGTCACACCCGCGAACAGAACCGGCAGGTCGGAGGCGTATCCCTGCTGTTGCTGCAGCTGGATGAGGCCCTGGGTGAGGACGTAGCGCTCGGGGTCGGATCCGCTCTGCGGCTGCATCAGCACCGTGGGCAGGATGAACTGGTTCCACTGGCCCAGAGTGTTGAAGATCCCGACGCTGATCAGGCCGGGCTTGGCCATCGGCAGCATCACCTGGAAGAAGGTCCGGGTGTGGGAGGCGCCGTCCAGGACCGCAGCCTCGAAGACCGCCGTGGGCAGGGTCCGGAAGAAGGCGTGCATGAAGAACACCGTGAACGGCATCGAGTAGGCGACGTAGACCAGGATCAGGCCCTGGTAGGTGTTCAGCATGTCCAGCCGCTTGACCATGAAGAACAGCGGGACGAGGGCCAGGAAGACCGGGAACATGGCGCCGGCGACGAAGAAGTAGTACAGCAGCCGGTTGCCCCAGAACCGGTACCGGGCCAGCACGTAGGCCGCCATCGACCCGAAGAGCATCGTCAGCGGCACGGAGAACACCAGTACGATCACGGTGTTCAGGAAGTAGTCCCCGATGCCCTTGTTCCAGGCCCGCCGGAAGACGCCGAGGGACCAGTCGTGCGGCCACCCGAAGGCGGAGCCGCCGATCTGGGCGTCGGTCTTGAAGGAGCTCAGCACCAGCCACAGCAGCGGCAGCACGATCAGCAGCGCCCACAGGGCGAGGAAGCCGTGCGAGAAGACGTTCAGGACCACACCCTCGCCGCGCCGGTCACCGGGGCCGGCGGGCGCCTTGGCCGCGGGCTCCTCGGCCGGAGCGGGGATGGTCTCCTTGAGTGCACTCATCGTCGATACTCCCGCTCAGAACTCGATGCGCTCGCGGCGGGTGGCGCGCAGCGTGACCACGGACAGGACGAGGGTGAGCAGCAGCATGACCACGCCCATGGCGCAGGCATAGCCGCTCTTCCCGTAGTAGAGGAAGTTGCGCATCATCACCGTCGACATCACATCGCTGTGATGGTCGGGACCGCCGCCGTACGCGCCCATGTTCTGGGTCATGGAGGACACCAGTACGAACATGTCCATGGCGACGATGCCGAGATAGACCCAGGCGGTCTGAACGGTGTCCCACAGCAGCGGCAGGGTGATGCGGAAGAAGGACTGGTTGCGGCTCGCGCCGTCGATCAGGGCGGCCTCGTAGATGTCCTTCGGAATGGACTGCATCGCGGCCGAGAACAGCACCAGATAGAAGCCGACACCCTGCCAGATCACGGCGACCATCAGTGCCCACAGCACCAGGTTCGGCTCGTTCAGCCATTCCACCGGATTCTGTGCGTCGACCAGTCCGACCTTGATCAGCACACCGTTGAGAAGGCCGCCGCCGTCACTGCGGTACACCGCGTTGAAAAGCACGGCGAGAATCGCCAGCGACAGCACCTGCGGGAAGAAGTAGACGATTTTGTAGAACGAGGATCCGGCGACCCCCCGCACCCCGCCGGCCCTGCTGCGCCCGCCCGCGTTCAGCATGAAGGCGAAGAACAGGGCGAGCAGGATCGTGATCACCGGGATGAAGATCAGGAACAGGACGTTGTGCCAGATGGCCTCCAGGAACACGTCGTCCTGGAACAGCGCCTTGTAGTTGTCCAGACCGACGAAGCTGAAGGTCTGCGACTGCCCCTTCCAGTCCGTCAGTGAATAGCCGAACGTCTGGATGTACGGCCAGATCACGAAGATCAGATAGAGCGCCACGGGAACGAAGAGGAACCCCGCGACGAACCGGTACTGCCCTTTGCGCATACCTGCCCCTGTGTTTCCGGTCAGCACCGACGCCCCGAAGGGGGCGCGGGGTACCGCGCGACGAGCCACTGCGGACCCTCACACGCAATCACACCCGCGCCCCCACGGCGCCCGGGCGGATCTACTCGTGCCGGTTCTTCTTGGACGCCGGATCCTTGGCCTGCTTGTCCACGGCCGCCTGACACCGCTTCAGCCACTCCTTCGGCTGAATGCGCTTCGCCATCAGCTCATTGGACGCGTTCTGGAGCGCCGTGTCCATCTCGCTGTACCAGTCGGGGTACAGGTACCGGAACGTGTTGGAGCCGGCCGCCTTGGAGGCCTCGACCGTGGACTGGGTGCCGGGCCGCAGCTTCACGCTGGGGTCGACGCCGTCCTGCAGGATGGTGAGGGAGTTCGCCTCCTTGGCGAACAGCGTCGACCACTCCTTGGAGAGCATGCGCCGCATGAACTCCTTGGCGCCGGGCAGGTTCGCCGCCTTGGCCGGGATGATGAAGGGCTCGCCCGAGCCGGCCCGGATCGCCTCGAACGGCATCTTGCTGCCGGACAGCAGCGGCATCGGCAGGAACTTCATGTCGAAGTCGGTCGGCGTCTGCTTCAGCTGCTCGTTCTCCAGCCAGGAACCGCAGGTGATGAACGCGGCCTTGTACTGGTTCCAGCGGGTCTGCGACTCGGTGTGGGTCAGGCCGTTGGTGCCGGGCATCAGCAGGCCCTTCTCGACGACCTCGTAGATCGCCTCGATGCCGGCCTGGGCCGCGTCGGAGCCGACGAACGCCTTCGGGTCCAGGTTGTCGATCGCCTTGACGGCGTCGATGCCGCCCTTCTTGGCGATCATGTCCATGATGGCGACATTGATGTAGTAGGGATACTTGCCCTGGTGGGCGAGACCGCCGATGCCCTGCTTCTTGGCGTCCTGGCAGATGGTGAGGAAGTCGTCCCAGGTCTTCGGCGGCGTCCAGCCCTTCTCCTTGAAGAGCTTGCCGGAGTACCACAGGCCCCACACCGTGTAGATGTAGTTGAGGGCGACGACCTTGCCCTCCTGGACACCCGGGTCGAGGGTGCCGGGGATCAGGGTGTCGCGGACCTTCTTGCCCGGGTCGTCCACGGACGGCGCGTCGAGGACCTCGGAGAGGTCGAGCAGCGAGTCGTTCTTGTACAGGACGTCGATCTTGATCTGCTGGGCGCCGGAGTCGTCGACGATGTCCGGCGGGTTGCCGGCGTTGAAGCGCGGCTGCAGCTTGCCGGTGATCTCCTGGGTGCCGGTGTGGGTCGAGGTGATGCCGAGCTTCTTGCTGAAGTCGGCCTCCCACGCCCGCGCGTAGTCGTCGCCGTAACCACCCTTGAAGACGACGACGTCGAGCTTGCTGCCGCTCTTGGCGCCGAACGGGTTGTCCTTCGACGCCTTCCCCTTGGTGTTGCCCTCGTCCGAGTTGCCGCCGCCTCCGCCGCCGCTCGCACAGGCGGACAACAGGCCCATTCCCGGCGCGGCGACCAGGCCGAGCGCGGCGGACCGCTTGATCAGATCACGGCGGCCGACGCCCTCGCCGTCTTGGTGCGCAGTGGATCCCATGCTCAAGTCCTCGCCTTCTCCAGGACTCAGGCGGTGAACCGGATCCTCCCGGCACCGCGGTCGGGTAGTGCTGGGTCGTGCAGGAAACGCCGACAGGTATAGTCCACTTCCCGCCAGCTGAGCAAGATCGAATACAGGGTTCGCGATGGGTCTTTTCCGAGTTGAGACCTCGCGGAAATATGAGCGGCCTGTGCGCGGCCCGAAGAGGAAAGTCGCACCATGAGTGCCTGAATGCCACGCCCAACACCCTTGACACAACCGGCTACTTGACCACCTACTGGTTCCTGCGCCCCGCATCTGACAACGTTGTCCACTGCCGGCGCAGGGAGGGAATCCGTAGATGCAGCGGAGATCTCGGCACAGATGGGGTCCGGCGGTCGTCCTCACGGCCGCCTTTGTCATGGCCGCCGGTGCACAGGGCGCGGCGGTCGCGCTGCCCGCCAAGGCCCCGGCCGCCGACCGGGAGTTCGCATCCTCGTTCGAGGCGGGGGATCCGGCGCCGGACTGGCTGAACACGGTGGACACCGGGCCGGACGGCGCCAAGCGCGCCTCGGGCGTCGACGGCGGCTACAGCACCGGCATACCGGGGAACGTCGACGACCATGTCACCGAGGTCCGGGCGAGCGGCGAGAACACGGGCGCGGGCGAGGTCAAGGAGAACCTCGTCGACGGCGAGCCCGGCACCAAGTGGCTGACCTTCGAGCCCACCGGATGGGCGGAGTTCGACCTCGACAAGCCGGTCAAGCTGGTGACCTACGCGCTGACCTCGGCCAACGACGACGACCAGCGCGACCCGCGGGACTGGACCCTGCTCGGCTCCACCGACGGCAAGGACTGGAAGACCGTCGACACCCGCTCGGGAGAGAACTTCACCGAGCGGTTCCAGACCAAGTCCTACGACCTCGCCCAGCCGGCCGAGTACCAGCACTTCCGGCTGGAGGTGACGAAGAACAACGGCGCCCCGGACATCCTGCAGCTCGCCGATGTGCAGTTCTCCACCGGCGGCGGGGGCGGCCCAGTGCCGCAGGACATGCTGACGCTCGTCGACAAGGGCCCGACCGCCTCGCCGACGGCCAAGGCGCACGCCGGGTTCACCGGGGAGCGGGCCCTGCGCTACGCCGGCCGGCACACGGCGGGCGGCCGGGCGTACTCGTACAACAAGGTCTTCGACGTGAACGTGAAGGTCGGCGGGTACACCCAGCTGTCGTACCGCGTCTTCCCGTCGATGGCCGACGGCGACCGGGACTACGACGCCACGAACGTCTCCCTGGACCTCGCCTTCACCGACGGCACCTATCTCAGCGGCCTGGGGGCGCTGGACCAGCACGGGTTCCCGCTGTCGCCGCGCGGGCAGGGCGAGTCGAAGTCGCTCTACGTCAACCAGTGGAACGACGTGGTCTCGCGGATCGGCTCGGTGGCGGCGGGCAAGACGGTCGACCGGATCCTGGTCGGGTACGACTCCCCCGACGGCCCGGCCAAGTTCCGCGGCTGGATCGACGACGTGGCCCTGCGGCCCGTGGCGCCGGAGCGGCCCAAGGCGCATCTGTCGGACTACGCGCTGACCACCCGGGGCACCAACTCCAGCGGAAGCTTCTCGCGCGGCAACAACTTCCCGGCGACCGCGCTGCCGCACGGCTTCAACTTCTGGACCCCGGTGACCAACGCCTCCTCGCTGAGCTGGCTGTACGAGTACGCGCACGCGAACAACGACGACAACCTGCCGACGATCCAGGCGTTCAGCGCGAGCCACGAGCCGAGCCCGTGGATGGGCGACCGGCAGACCTTCCAGGTGATGCCGTCGGCCGCGTCCGGCATCCCGGACACCGGCCGCGAGGCACGGGAGCTGCCGTTCCGGCACGAGAACGAGACCGCGCGCCCGTACTACTACGGCGTCCGGTTCGAGAACGGCCTCAAGGCGGAGATGACGCCGACCGACCACGCGGCGGTGCTGCGGTTCACCTACCCCGGCGACGACACGAGCGTGCTGTTCGACAACGTCACCGAGCAGGCGGGGCTGACCCTGGACAAGGAGCACGGGATCGTCACCGGCTACTCGGACGTGAAGTCGGGGCTGTCCGCGGGCGCGACCCGGCTGTTCGTGTACGGCGAGTTCGACAAGCCGGTGACGGACGGCGGATCGAGCGGGGTGAAGGGCTATCTGCGCTTCGACGCGGGCGCCGACCACACGGTCACCCTGCGCCTCGCGACCTCGCTCATCAGCGTCGACCAGGCCAAGGACAACCTGCGCCAGGAGATCCCGGACGGCACCTCCTTCGGCACCGTCGAGGCGCGCGCCCAGCGCGTCTGGGACACGCTGCTGGGCAAGGTCGAGGTGGAGGGCGCGACGCCCGACCAGCTGACCACCCTGTACTCCAGCATGTACCGGCTCTACCTGTACCCGAACTCCGGCTTCGAGAAGGTCGGCGGCACCTACCGGTACGCCTCCCCCTTCTCCCCCATGCCGAGCCAGGACACCCCGACCCACACCGGCGCCAAGATCGTCGACGGCAAGGTGTACGTCAACAACGGCTTCTGGGACACCTACCGGACCACCTGGCCCGCGTACTCCTTCCTGACACCCAGTCAGGCGGGCGAGATGGTGGACGGGTTCGTGCAGCAGTACAAGGACGGCGGCTGGACCTCCCGCTGGTCCTCACCCGGCTACGCCAACCTGATGACCGGGACCTCCTCGGACGTGGCGTTCGCCGACGCCTACGCGAAGGGCGTGAGGTTCGACGCGAAGGCGGCGTACGAGGCGGCCGTGAAGAACGCGACCGTCGTCCCGCCGATGTCGGGTGTCGGCCGCAAGGGCATGACCACGTCGCCCTTCCTCGGCTACACCAGCACCGACACCGACGAGGGCCTGTCGTGGGCGATGGAGGGGTACATCAACGACTACGGCATCGCCAGGATGGGCGAGGCGCTGTACCGCAGGACGGGCGAGAAGCGGTACCAGGAGGAGTCGGAGTACTTCCTGAACCGCGCCCAGGACTACGTGCAGCTGTTCGACCCCAAGGCGGGCTTCTTCCAGGGCCGCGACGCCCAGGGCCACTGGCGGGTGAACTCGGCCGAGTACGACCCGCGCGTGTGGGGCTACGACTACACCGAGACCAACGGCTGGGGCTACGCCTTCACCGCCCCGCAGGACAGCCGGGGCCTCGCCAATCTGTACGGCGGCCGGCAGGGCCTCGCGGACAAGCTCGACGCGTTCTTCGCGACGCCGGAGACCGCCTCGCCCGACTTCGTCGGCTCCTACGGCGGTGTCATCCACGAGATGACCGAGGCCCGGGACGTCCGGATGGGCATGCTCGGGCAGTCCAACCAGCCCGCGCACCACATCGCCTACATGTACGACGCGGCCGGGGAGCCCTGGAAGACGCAGTCGACGGTCCGCGAGATCCTCTCCCGGCTCTACACCGGCAGCGAGATCGGGCAGGGCTACCACGGCGACGAGGACAACGGCGAGCAGTCGGGCTGGTACCTGTTCTCCGCGCTCGGCTTCTACCCGCTGGTGATGGGCAGCGGTGACTACAGCATCGGCTCGCCCCTGTTCAAGCAGGTCACGGTCCATCTGGAGAACGGCCGCGACCTGGTGGTCAAGGCACCGCGGAACAGTGCGAAGAACGTCTACGTCCAAGGCGTGACCTTCAACGGCCGTCCCTGGACGTCGACCTCGCTCCCGCACTCGATGCTGTCCAAGGGCGGGGTGCTGGAGTTCTTCATGGGTCCCAGGCCGTCGACCTGGGGCACGGGCAAGGACGCCGCCCCGGTCTCGATCACGCAGGACGACAAGGTGCCGGCGCCCCGTGCGGACGTGCTGAAGGGCGACGGCGCGCTGTTCGACAACACCTCGGCGACGAGCGCGACGGTCACCTCGGTCGACCTGCCGGTCGACGGCGCGGTGAAGCCGCTCCAGTACACGCTGACCTCGTCGGACGACCACACGAAGGCACCCACCGGCTGGACCCTGCAGGGCTCCTCGGACGGCACCACCTGGCAGACCCTGGACCGTCGCTCCGGCGAGTCGTTCACCTGGGACCGCCAGACCCGGGCCTTCTCGATCGCCACGCCGGGCACCTACGCCAGGTACCGCCTGGTCCTCGACGGCGAGTCGACACTGGCGGAGGTGGAGCTGCTGGCCTGACCCGGACAGCGAACAGGAAAAGGGGGCGGGCCCGGCCGGGTCCGCCCCCTCTCGCGTGCCCGCTCAGCCGGTGGCCAGGGCGAACACGCGCAGGCCGGGGGCGTCGGGAAGCGTGACGCTCCTGATCCGCCGGCCCGCGGGCGCCTCGTGGGGCCTGGTCGCGAAGACGTACGCGGCGACCGGGTCCTTCCCGGCGCCGGCGAGGTTGCGGTAGGCGGCCCGGGCGACGATCTCGTTGCCGTACCGGACGGTGCCGCCGCCCCCGCCGCCGACGGTCCAGTCGGTGAGGGACAGGTCGGCGGTGCCGGTGGTGCCGTCGGTGTAGGTGACGGTCGCCGTGCCCCGCCGGTCGCCGTCGACCGCGCTGCCGATGAAGGACAACCTCGCCGCGGGCTGCGGCAGTTGGATGGTCCGGCCGTTCGCGGAGGCGTTGTCCGGGCGTCCGTCGGGCGAGTCGGGCCAGGTGAAGGCGAGGCCGCCGGGTGTGCTCCGCCTCCCCGGGGCGAGGCCGGCCGCGGCCAGGGCCTGGCGGGAGTAGCTCCAGCCGCCGCCGTCGTAGTCGGCCTCGTCGTGGTCGCCCGCGTCGTCGGAGATGCCGGTGCCGTCGTACGCGGCGAGCAGGGTGCCCGGGGCGGCCACGGTCAGCGTGATCGGCTGCCGGGCGGCGGTGCCGCCCGCGGTCACCGTGACCGTGACGTCGGCGAAGCCCTGGCGGGCGTCCCGCGCCGCGGTGAGGGTGATCTCCCGGGCGCCGCCGGTCACCGTGCCCTCGGCGGGGGTGGCGGTGACCCCCGCCGGGGTCCGCACCCGAAAGCGCGCCCCGGGCCCGGCGCCGCCGTTCAGGGACAGCGCGCGGACGACGGCCTTCGTGCTGCCGCCGGGCGCGAGGGTGGCGCTGGTGGGGCCGACGCCGACCTGGTACGGCTGCTCGCCCTCCCGGAAGGACGGCGGCGGGCTGTCCGCCCCCCAGCGGCGGTTGGGGACGGCGGACAGCGTGTAGTCGAGCCGGCCGCCGTCGCGCACGAAGGACGCGGGCAGCCAGGGCCGGTCACTGCGGCGGCCGTCGACCTCCAGGGCCTGGACGTAGGGAGCACCGGCCGCCGCCCGGGGAGCGCGCACGGAGATGTCGTTGCCCCGCGGGCGGTGGATCTCGATGCGCCGGAACAGCGGTGAGGCGAGGACCAGTTCGGCGCGGGAGGGCACCTGCGGGTACATGCCGAGGGCGGCGAAGACGTACCAGGACGACATCGCGCCGAGGTCGTCGTTGCCCGGGATGCCGCCGGGCCCGGTGGACCACAGTCTCCGCATCGCCGCGCGGACGGTCTCCTGCGTCCGGTAGGGGGCGCCCGCGTAGTCGTACAGGTAGGGGACGTTGATCGACGGCTCGTTGTCCAGCTCGGCCCTGGTGCCGCCGCTGCCGGTGAGGGCCCAGCGGCCGTCCGCGTCGTGGAAGAAGCCGTCGAGGCGGGCGAGGGCCTTGTCCCGGCCGCCGAGCGCGGCGAACAGGCCCGCCAGGTCGTGCGGCACCATCCAGGTGTACTGGGCGGCCGTGCCCTCCACGAAGCCGCCGCCGGTGCCGGGGGTGAAGCCGGGGACCCAGCTGCCGTCGGCCCTGCGGTCGGCGGCGTAGCCGCCACCGGGGTCGGCCGCGACGTCGAAGCCGTTCTGCCACCACTGGGCGCGGCGCGCGAAGACGGCCGCCGTGGCCCGCTCCCCGGCCGCCCGGGCGAGCTGGGAGAGCGAGAAGTCCGCGGTGGACATCTCCAGGGTCTCGGCGGCGCCGCCCCAGGCGTGGGACACGCTCGGCATGTAGTGCAGGCGGAGGTACTCGTCCAGCGAGGGGCGCTGGCCGGCGGAGAGCACCGGCCGGCCGGCCCCGGACAGGTCCTGCGGGGTGGGCACGGTGGCCGCCCGGACCAGGGACCGCAGGGCGCCCCTCAGGTCGAAGCCGGTGCCGCCGAAGGCGTGGATGCCGGCCAGCGCGGTCGGTGCGGGGTCGCCGTTCATGACGTGGGTGCCGCTCGCGCCGTGCAGCCAGCGGTCCCAGGTCCCCCCGTTCTGCCGGGCCAGCCCGTACAGGGACTGGGCGATGTCGGAGCCGGTGCGGGGGTCGAGCAGGGTGAGGAGCTGCACCTGGTCGCGGTAGACGTCCCAGCCGGAGAAGGTGCCGTACTGGGCGCGGTGGCCGCGGCCGGTCCGGTGGACCCGGCCGTCGGCGCCCCGGTACCCGCCGTCGGCGTCGCTGATGACGTCGGGGTGCAGCAGCGAGTGGTAGAGCGCGGTGTAGAAGGTGGTGCGGTCGGCGTCCGTGCCACCGCCGACGCGGACGGCGGCGAGGCGGTCGCGCCAGGCGCGGCGGCCCGCGTCCCGTACGGCGTCGAAGGAGCGGCCCGGCGGGTTCTCCGCGGCGAGGTTCGCCTCGGCGGCCGCGCGGCTGACGTAGGAGATGCCGACCTTGACGTTCACCGGGCCGGTACCGGGCGCGAAGCGGACGTACCCGCCCGCGCCCCTGCCCGCGACGGGCCGTCCGCCGTGCGCGAAGCCGCCGGTGCCGCCGGACGTCCCCCGGGACCCGGGGCTGAGCGTGCCGTCCCGCCAGGTGCCGGTGGCGCGGAAGGGGCGGTCGAAGTGCGCGGTGAAGTAGAGGGTGTAGTAGGCGCGCCGGCCCTCGGGGTCGAGGTAGCCGCAGAAGTCCCCGGAGGTGACGGAGCCGGAGACGGTCCGGGTCGCGGGGTCGATGGTGACCGTGGAGTCCTGCGAGCCCAGTTCGGCGTTGGCCGTGCGCACCAGCAGGGAGGCGGGCCTGCCGGCCGGGAAGGTGAAGCGGGCCGAGCCGGTGCGGGCGGTGGCGGTGAGGTCGGCGGTGACACCGGAGGAGAGGCCCACCCGGTAGTGGCCGGGCGCGGCGGTCTCGTCGGCGTGGGAGAAGCCGGCCGCGTAGACGGCGTCCCCGGTGTCGCTCGCCGGGGAGGAGGTGACCTCGCCCGCGTACGGGAAGAAGGGGATGTCGCCGCTGCCGCCCGCGCAGCCGGTGCCGGACATATGGGTGAGGCTGAAGCCGCGGACGCGGGTGGCGTCGTACCGGTAGCCGCCGGGCGCGACGGTTCTGGTGGCGTCGCCCTCGGTGTTCTCCGGGCTCCAGGAGAGCATGCCGAACGGCACGACGGCGCCCGGGAAGACGTTGCCGCCGTTCCCGGTGCCGATCAGCGGATCGACGTAGCGCGTGGGGTCGTCGACGAGATCCGGGGAGGCGGGCGGTGCGGCGCCGGCGGTGGTGAGGAGCGCGGCCAGCAGCAGGGACGTGGGTCCGAGGCGCATGATGCGGCCCTTCCTCCTCACGGACGGGCGCGCACCACAGGTCGCACAGGCCCCGGGGACAGTAACGTGCGCCACCGGTACCACAGGAGACCACTTGCGCCTCGGGGGCCCCACCGCCGGTTCACCCGACCGGAGTACCCCAAGTCGGTTGACATCGTTGTCGGTTGCCGCGGTAAAGTCATGTACAGGGCAACGACAACGTTGTCCGGCATTTTCGCCGAAGACGGTTCGAACTCGCCTCCGACAATTCCCTCCGTGCAGGTCTCTCAACCCCCCTCACCTGCACGGCTCGCGGACCCGGTGTGCACCGCCACCGGGTCCGCCCGAGGGGTTTTCTGGGCGGAACTTCTGTCCATCTCGTGGAACAGCCGTAGCCACCCGGGAAACGCCGGTGCTACAAATGCGGCATGTCGGACAGCATTGCCCGATTCAGACGCCTTCTGCTGCGATCTGTGATCGGCAAGAGCCCGCGGAGCGTCGCCGGACAGGTCTTCCTGCTCCAGGTGGCCCTCGTGGTCCTGCTCGTGCTCTGCGCCGTCCTCGCTCTCGTCGTGCAGTCGGAACGGGACACGGGTGCCGAGGCCAGGCGCCGGTCCGTCGCCGTCGCCGAGACCTTCTCCCACTCCCCCGGCATCCTGCAGGCACTGAAGACCCCTCACCCCTCGAAGGTCCTGCAGCCGCTCACCGAGGCCGGGCGCAAGGCGGCGGGCGTCGACTTCATCGTCGTCATGGACACCAAGGGCATCCGCTACACCCACCCCATGCCGAGCAAGATCGGAAAGCGGTTCGTCGGCCGGATCGGGCCGTCACTGGCCGGGAAGCTCTACACCGAGGAGGTGCACGGCCCGCTCGGGCACGAGATGCAGGCGACCGTTCCCATCGACGACGCGCACGGCCATGTGGTCGCCCTCGTCTCCGCCGGGCTGAAGGTCAAGAACGTCACCAACGAGGTGGACCGGCAGCTGCCGATCATCTTCGCCGCCGGAGCCGGAGCGTTCGTGCTGTCGACCGGCGGCACCGCGCTGGTGGGCCGGCGGCTGCGGCGCCAGACCCACAGCCTGGCCCCGGCCGAGATGACGCGCATGTACGAGCACCACGACACGGTGCTGCACTCCGTGCGGGAGGGGGTGCTGATCGTCGGTGACGACGGACGGCTGCTGCTGGCCAACGACGAGGGCCGGCGCCTGCTGAGCCTGCCCCCGGAGGCCGAGGGACGGCACGTGTCCGAGCTGCCGGGCCTGGACCCCGAGACGGTGGAGCTGCTTACCTCCGGGCGCGAGGCCACCGACGAGGTGCTCTTCGCCGGCGAGCGGCTGCTGGCCGTCAACCAGCGGCCCACCGACGCCGCCGGAGGCCCCACGGGCACCGTGGTGACCTTGCGGGACACCACCGAGCTCCAGGCACTGTCCGGCCGCGCGGAGGTCGCCCGGGAGCGGCTGAAGCTGCTCTACGACGCCGGCCTGGGCGTCGGCACCAGCCTCGACGTGGCCCGCACGGCGGAGGAGCTGGTGCGCGTCGCCGTCCCGCGTTTCGCCGACTTCGTCACCGTGGACCTGGCCGACGGCGTGCTGCACGGCGAGGAGCCGCCCCCCACGGCGACGGACCTGCGCCGCGTCGCCGTGCACGGCGTCCGGGACGACCACCCGCTCTACGAGAAGAACCGGCTGATCGACTTCCTGCCGTCCACCCCGCAGGCGCGCGGCTACGACACCGGGCGCGCCGAGCTGGTGCCCGACCTGTCCGCGGCGGACGGCTGGCGGGCCCAGGACCCGCAGCGCACCCTGGACATCCTCGACTACGGCATCCAGTCGCTCATCGTGGCCCCGATCCGGGCGCGCGGTGTCGTCCTCGGCATGGCCAACTTCTACCGCGCCAAGCGGGACCCCTTCGACGAGGAGGACCTGTCGCTCGCGGAGGAGCTGGTGGCCCGCGCCGCGGTCAGCATCGACAACGCCCGCCGGTACACCCGCGAGCACACCCTGGCGGTCACCCTCCAGCGCAGCCTGCTGCCCCGGGCGCTGCCCGAGCAGAGCGCGCTCGACGTCGGCTACCGCTACCTGCCCGCCCAGTCGGGCGTGAGCGGCGACTGGTTCGACGTGATCCCCCTGCCGGGCAGCCGGGTGGCGCTGGCCGTGGGCGACGTGGTCGGGCACGGCCTGCACGCCGCCGCCACGATGGGCCGGCTGCGGACCGCGGTGCACAACTTCTCCACCCTCGACCTGCCGCCCGACGAGCTGCTGAGCCACCTGGACGACCTGGTCGGCCGCATCGACCAGGACGAGGCCTGCCCGGAGACCGCGGGCGAGATCGTGGGCGCCACCTGCCTGTACGCGATCTACGACCCCGTGACGCGCCGCTGCACCATGGCCAGCGCGGGGCACCTGGCTCCCGCCCTGGTCCACCCCGACGGCAGCGTCGTCTTCCCCGATATGCCGGCCGGGCCGCCGCTCGGCCTCGGGGGCATGCCGTTCCAGACGGCCGAGCTGGAGCTCGCCGAGGGCACCCAGCTCGTGCTGTACACCGACGGTCTCATCGAGGACCGCACCCGCGATCTGGACGAGGGCATGGAGCTGCTCCGCCAGGCGCTGGCCGGCCACCCCGACCGCTCGCCGGACGCCAGCTGCCAGGCGGTGCTGGACGAGCTGCTCCCGCACGGGCCCAAGGACGACGTCGCCCTGCTCGTCGCACGCACGCGGGCGCTCGCCCCCGCACAGGTCGCCGACTGGGACGTGCCGCGCGATCCGGCCGCCGTGTCGGGGATGCGCCTGGCCGTGTCCGAGAAGCTCGAGGAGTGGGGCCTGGCCGAGCTGGGCTTCGGCATGGAACTGGTCCTCAGCGAACTCGTCACCAACGCCATCCGCTACGGCTCCGACCCGATCCACCTGCGCCTGATCCGGGACCGCACGCTGATCTGCGAGGTGGCCGACGGCAGCAGCACCTCGCCGCACCTGCGCTACGCCGCGACGACCGACGAGGGCGGCCGCGGCCTGTTCCTGGTGCAGCAGATGACCGAGCGGTGGGGCACCAGGTACTCCCCGCAGGGCAAGGTCATCTGGGCCGAGATGGCGCTGGGGCAGGTCCCCGACCTGCCGCTGCCGGACATCCCGACGGACTGGTGACACGGCGAAGGGCCGCACCCCCGGCCGGGGGTGCGGCCCTTGGCCGCTGTGCCGTGGCGCCTACTTGCGGATCAGGCTGCGCAGCACGTACTGCATGATGCCGCCGTTGCGGTAGTAGTCGGCCTCACCGGGGGTGTCGATGCGGACGACCGCGTCGAACTCGACACCGGTGTCGGTGGTGACCTTCACCGTGCGCGGGGTGGTGCCGTTGTTCAGCTCCTCGACGCCGGTGAAGGAGAAGGTCTCCTCGCCGGTCAGGCCGAGGGAGGCCGCGGACTGGCCCTCCGGGAACTGGAGCGGCAGGACGCCCATGCCGATGAGGTTCGAGCGGTGGATGCGCTCGTACGACTCGGCGATGACGGCCTTGACGCCGAGGAGCGCGGTGCCCTTGGCGGCCCAGTCGCGGGACGAGCCGGAGCCGTACTCCTTGCCGGCCAGGACGACCAGCGGGATGCCGGCGGCCTGGTAGTTCTGCGAGGCGTCGTAGATGAAGGAGACGGGGCTGTCGGCCTGCGTGAAGTCGCGGGTGTAGCCGCCCTCGGTGCCCGGCGCGATCTGGTTGCGCAGGCGGATGTTGGCGAACGTGCCGCGGATCATGACCTCGTGGTTGCCACGGCGGGAGCCGTAGGAGTTGAAGTCACGACGCTCCACACCGTGCTCGGTGAGGTACGTGCCCGCCGGGGTGTCGGCCTTGATGGCACCGGCCGGGGAGATGTGGTCGGTGGTGACCGAGTCGCCCAGCTTGGCGAGCACGCGGGCGCCGGCGATGTCCTCGACCGGGGCCGGCTCCATGCCCATGCCCTCGAAGTACGGGGGCTTGCGGACGTAGGTCGACTCGGCGTCCCACTCGAAGGTGTTGCCGGTCGGGACCGGGAGCGCCTGCCACTGGGCGTCACCGGCGAAGACGTCGCTGTAGGACTTGGAGAACATGTCCTCGCCGATGGCGGCGGCGACGACCTCGTTCACCTCGGCCTCGGAGGGCCAGATGTCCTTCAGGAAGACCGGGTTGCCTTCCTGGTCGGTGCCGAGCGCCTCGGTGGTGATGTCCACCTTCATGGAGCCCGCGATGGCGTACGCGACGACCAGCGGCGGGGACGCCAGGTAGTTCATCTTGACGTCGGGGTTGATGCGGCCCTCGAAGTTCCGGTTGCCGGAGAGGACCGAGGTGACCGCGAGGTCGTGGTCGTTGACGGCCTTGGAGACCTCCTCCGGCAGCGGGCCGGAGTTGCCGATGCAGGTGGTGCAGCCGTAGCCGACGAGGTTGAAGCCCAGCTTGTCCAGGTACGGCGTGAGGCCCGCCCGCTCGAAGTAGTCGGTGACGACCTTGGAGCCCGGGGCGAGGGTGGACTTGACCCACGGCTTGCGGGTCAGGCCCTTCTCGACCGCCTTCTTGGCGACCAGGGCGGCGCCGATCATGACGTACGGGTTGGAGGTGTTGGTGCAGGAGGTGATGGCCGCGACCGTCACCGCACCGTGGTCCAGCTCGTAGGTCGTGCCGTCGGGGGCGGTGACCTGGACCGGGTTGGAGGGGGCGCCGTTCGGGTGGACGGCCGGGGCGTCGGAGGCCGGGAAGGACTCCACGCCCGCCTCGTCGACGACGTCCACGTAGTTGCGCACGTCCAGCTTGAACTGCTCGGCGGCGTTGGCGAGGACGATGCGGTCCTGCGGGCGCTTCGGGCCGGCGATGGACGGGACGACCGTGGACAGGTCCAGTTCGAGCTTCTCGGAGAAGTCCGGCTCGGCCTTCGGGTCCAGCCACAGGCCCTGCTGCTTGGCGTAGGACTCGACGAGCGCGACCTGCTGCTCGGAGCGGCCGGTCAGGCGCAGGTAGTTCAGGGTCTCGTCGTCGATCGGGAAGATCGCGGCGGTGGAACCGAACTCCGGCGACATGTTGCCGATGGTGGCGCGGTTGGCCAGGGAGGTGGCGGCCACGCCCTCGCCGTAGAACTCGACGAACTTGCCGACCACACCGTGCTTGCGGAGCATCTCGGTGATGGTGAGGACCAGGTCGGTGGCGGTCGTGCCCGGCGGCAGCTCACCGGTGAGCTTGAAGCCGACGACGCGCGGGATGAGCATGGAGACCGGCTGGCCGAGCATGGCGGCCTCGGCCTCGATGCCGCCGACGCCCCAGCCGAGGACGCCGAGGCCGTTGACCATGGTGGTGTGCGAGTCGGTGCCGACCAGGGTGTCCGGGTAGGCCTTGCCGTCGCGGACCATCACGACACGGGCCAGGTGCTCGATGTTGACCTGGTGGACGATGCCGGTGCCCGGCGGGACGACCTTGAACTCGTCGAAGGCGGTCTGGCCCCAGCGCAGGAACTGGTAGCGCTCCTTGTTGCGGCCGTACTCCAGCTCGACGTTCTGCTTGAAGGCGTCATTGGTGCCGAACTTGTCGGCGATGACGGAGTGATCGATGACCAGCTCGGCCGGGGCCAGCGGGTTGATCTTGGCGGGGTCGCCGCCGAGCTCCTTCACGGCCTCACGCATGGTCGCGAGGTCCACGACGCAGGGAACGCCGGTGAAGTCCTGCATGATCACGCGGGCCGGCGTGAACTGGATCTCCTGGCTGGGCTGGGCCTGCGAGTCCCAGTTGCCGAGCGCGCGGATGTGGTCGGCGGTGATGTTCGCGCCGTCCTCCGTGCGGAGCAGGTTCTCCAGCAGGACCTTGAGGCTGTACGGCAGCCGGGCCGAGCCCTCCACCTTGTCCAGCCGGAAGATCTCGTACGACTCGTCGCCCACCTGCAGCGTGCTGCGGGCGTCGAAGCTGTTCGCCGACACGACAGTCTCCTTCTTTGATGTGCGCGTACCACCGACAATCGTGCCGCCACGCCGGCTGGGCCGATCCGCTAAGGTAAGGCTAAGTTAGGTAGCCCTTACTGCGTGGCGGCCGCGGTGCGCCTCGGCAGATATCTCGATGTCGAGATAACTCTAGTACATGGCCGCCGACTGGTCATGCCCGGCCGGGCCCGGCCATGCCGTTTTTCGCCTGCCGCCCGAGTGACCGGACTCTCGGCCACCTATCGGGCGAATCACCCGCAGGTGGGACATCCGCCGTGAACCCGCAGGTCACTGACGCGCCGTCACCCGAATGGCCCCCTCGAACGGGCGCCATCTCATATCTGAGATAACCTCAACCTCATGGCAGACGATTACCTCGTACGCATCGGCAAGCTCATCCGCGACGCCCGGCAACACCGCGGCTGGACACAGACGCAGCTCGCGGAGGCGCTGGGCACCAGCCAGAGCGCGGTCAACCGCATCGAGCGGGGCAACCAGAACATCAGCCTTGAGATGATCGCCCGCATCGGAGAGGCCCTGGACAGCGAGATCGTGTCGCTGGGCTACGCCGGTCCGATGCATCTGCGGGTCGTCGGCGGCCGCCGGCTGTCCGGCGCCATCGACGTGAAGACCAGCAAGAACGCCTGCGTGGCGCTGCTGTGCGCCTCGCTGCTGAACAAGGGCCGCACGGTGCTGCGCCGGGTCGCGCGGATCGAGGAGGTCTACCGCCTGCTGGAGGTGCTGAACTCCATCGGCGTCCGCACCCGCTGGATCAACGACGGCGTCGACCTGGAGCTGGTCCCGCCGGCCGAGCTGGAGATGGCGGCGATCGACGCCGAGGCGGCCGTGCGCACCCGGTCGATCATCATGTTCCTCGGCCCGCTGCTGCACCGCATGGACCAGTTCAAGCTGCCGTACGCGGGCGGCTGCGACCTCGGTACCCGGACCATCGAGCCGCACATGATCGCGCTGCGCCGGTTCGGCCTGGAGGTCGCCGCCACCGAGGGCCAGTACCACGCGCAGGTGGACCGCGCGGTCCGCCCCGACCGCCCGATCGTGCTGACCGAGCGCGGCGACACCGTGACCGAGAACGCGCTGCTGGCCGCCGCGCGGCACGACGGCGTGACGGTCATCCGCAACGCCTCCTCGAACTACATGGTCCAGGACCTGTGCTTCTTCCTGGAGGCCCTGGGCGTACGGGTGGAGGGCATCGGCACCACCACCCTCACCGTGCACGGCGTGCCGAACATCGACTCCGACGTGGACTACTCCCCCTCCGAGGACCCGGTCGAGGCGATGAGCCTGCTGGCCGCCGCCGTGGTGACCGAGTCGGAGCTGACGGTGCGCCGGGTACCGATCGAGTTCCTGGAGATCGAGCTGGCGGTCCTGGAGGAGATGGGCCTCGACCACGACCGCAGCCCCGAGTACTTCGCGGACAACGGCCGCACCCGGCTGGTGGACCTCACGGTCCGGCCGTCCAAGCTCGAAGCCCCGATCGACAAGATCCACCCCATGCCCTTCCCGGGCCTGAACATCGACAACGTCCCGTTCTTCGCGGCGATCGCGGCGGTCGCGTCCGGCCAGACCCTGATCCACGACTGGGTCTACGACAACCGGGCGATCTATCTGACCGACCTCAACCGCCTCGGCGGCCGTCTGCAGCTGCTCGACCCGCACCGGGTGCTGGTCGAGGGCCCGACCCGCTGGCGCGCCGCCGAGATGATGTGCCCGCCGGCCCTGCGCCCCGCCGTGGTCGTCCTGCTGGCGATGATGGCGGCCGAGGGCACGTCCGTGCTGCGCAACGTGTACGTCATCAACCGCGGCTACGAGGACCTCGCCGAACGACTCAACTCCGTCGGGGCGCAGATCGAGATCTTCCGGGACATCTGAGCTGATGACGACCGAGCACGTGTCCTTCCTCGCTGCCCTGCGCTACAAGCCTGCCGGGCTCAAGAAGCGCGCGGACTGGGAGCAGGTCCGGGATCTCCAGCGGCAGGAGGACGCCGCCCCGGACGAATCGGCCAAGCGGAAGATCCGGGACACCATCCCCGTGCCGCCGAAGTACACCTCGGCCGACTTCCTGCATCCCTCCTACTGGCGGGCGCGCGGCAAGCGGTTCTTCGAGGGTGACCGGCAGATGGAACAGGGCAAGCACGGGCTCACCGACGACGACCTGCGCGGCCGGCGTCCGGCCAAGAAGTAAGCAGGGCGGCAACGGAAACGGCCCTCGCGGTAACAGTCACCGCCAGGGCCGTCGACGTTCCGTGTCAGCCGCGCAGGCTACCGCTCTTGATGGCCGCCACGAAGGACGACCACCCGCCAGCCGGAAACACGAGAACCGGCCCGTGCGGAACCTTGCTGTCTCGCACCGGTACGGCAGCCGCGAAGTTGTCAGAGACCTCGATGCAAGCGCCACCGTCCGAGTTGCTGTAGGAGCTGCTGCGCCAGGTCAGGGCACTCACGTCGATGGTTCGCACGGTACTTCCTCCAACATGCGCAGGACGAACTTCCGCGACTCGGCTGGGGACAGCGCCAGGTCACGCACTGCATCGTAAGCGCCCTGCAGCTTCTCAACCGCCAAGCTTTCTTCGATCAGTTCGCCCCGGTGCGCGTTCTCTGTGTACGCCACCGTACGTCCATCCGGCAGCCGCAGGAACCACACGTCAGTGCTGTCCAGGCCGTACGGGCCCGCGCTGAACGGCAGCACCTGAACAGCGATGTTCGGCTGCTCTGCCATTTCGGCCAGGTGCTCTAACTGCCCGCGCCACTCGCCCAAGTCCAGCAGCGCCATACGTAGCACCGCCTCGGACAGGATCGTCCGAAACCTCGGCGCATCCTCCCCCTCCAACAACTCCCGCCGTCCCATCCGAGCCTCGACCTGCTGCTCCAGTTCCTTCCCCTTCAGCCCACCGGCCGCCAGCACCTCGCGCGCGTACCCCGGCGTCTGCAGCAGTCCCGGCAGGACGCTCACCGCGAAGTGCCACAGGCTCACCGCCTCCGCCTCCAGCGCCATGTACCGCCGGTACCGCTCCCGGAACTGCGTATGGTCCCCGGCCGCCAACTCCCAGAGCGCTAGCAGGAGTCCCGGCGTGCCGTAGTGCGTGTCGAGGGCCTGGACGACCTCCGGGCTGCCCAGCGTCTCGCCCTTCTCCATCTTGCCGAACAGGGACCAGTCCCAGCCCAGCCGTTCCCCGAGCTGCCGCAGGCTCGTCCCGCTGCCCGCCCGCAGGGTGCGCAGTTCCTCGGCGAAGCGCTGACGTGGTTCCTGGCTGCGACCGGTGATGACGCGTCGTTGCGGCATACGGCTGGCTCCCCTCCGAAAAGCTCGGTGGACGGTGTGGAAGGTGTGGAACGACCTCCGGGACGCGGGGAAGCACGACCCCGTCCACGGCCCGGCCGCTCAGATCCCGGCGCATCCTCGTAACGCCCGGACTACGCAGAGTAATCCACCCAGCGCAGCCGGGTCCTGGAATCCGTAGGACTGGACCGACGAGGACGACGATGACCCCCACACCGCGACACCCGGACCACGCGACGGCGATCGACCACCCAGCCGTCGCGGACGGCCCGCCACCCACCGCTCCGAAGGTCCAGGAGGCCCTCGACGCCCGTGACGCCCTCGCCTCCGCGCTCAGCCGGGCCGGTATCCAGCTTCCGGCGATGGACATCCGCACCCCGTGGGTGGACGACCGCGAGGACGACGCCCGGTACGCGCTCGTTCACCTCGGGGTGTGCTCGGCGCCCGTGGCCCTCATGCTCGCGGACGTGATCCTGAAGGGGATCAGTACGTGACGGAGGACGACGACCGGGGTGGAAGCCCGAGCGGGGTCCCGGCAGTGGGAGAGGCCGTACGGGACACCGCCCGCGACCGGGTCGGCCGGGTCATGGGCCACGAAGGTCCGTACCTCCAGGTCCGGCCGCTCGGCGGCGGCCGCGAGTGGGATGCCGACCCGCGTCACGTCCGCACACTGAGCCAGGACGAGCTGCTGAGCGCTCTCCTCGCCGAGGTCAACGCCCGCTCTCGCCAGAGCACCAGGTGACCCTGCCGTCCGTCACCGGACGTGGCCGAACCCGTACGGAACCCCCTCCTCTTGATCGCCGCGCTCACCTAGGATGTCGAGACAACATCTCAGCGGCCCGACGGGCTTCCTGATCCGCCATCGCACCCGCTCCACGGCGGCGCGTGGCGGACGCCGGAGGACATGCCCCCACCCGCACGAGTCTTCTTCGTGCTGCCTGGGGGCATTTCCTTGCTGTTCCGTGAGTCCGCGGCGTCCGTGGCCACCCGCATCCTCGAAGGGTCGCTCGCGCTGCATCTGACCGAGAACCTCCGCCATCTGCACGGGCACAGGCCCGCACAGGCGGAGATACGGTGCGCGCCGACGCCGTCCTGGCCGGAGTGCACCCGACGACGGGGCAGCCGTCGTGCGTCGTCGTCGAGTTGAAGCAGTGGAGCGAGGCCCACCCGGGGAGGCGCCCGCGCTCGTGTAGTCGGAAATGTACGAAAAGTGGTCATCTGTTGTCAGTGGTACGCCATACGCGTCACCGCCGTGCGGCGAGGAAGTCGAGGATGTGACCGAAGACGTCCAGCGCGGCGCCCCGGCCCAGGAACGTGTCCAGGTGGCCGTAGCCGGGGATCTCGGTGTAGGACACGTCCAACTGGGGCTGCCGGTGGGCGAGTACCTCGTGGCAGAGCCGCTGGGAGTCCAGCCACAGCCCGTTCTCGCTGCCCGCGAGCAGCAGCACGGGGGTGTCGATACGGCCGGCCGCGTCCAGCGCGTTGGGCGGCAGGGCGCGGTAGCGGTGGTCGGTGTCGCGCCAGCGGACCACGCTGCGGGCCAGCTCGATGCGGCGCAGGTGGGGCAGGATCCACAGCGGGGCGGGGCCGAGGAGGTCGGCGAGGCGGTCGTGGGTGGACTCGGACAGGTTCTCGTGGACGAACAGCGAGGCCCCCGTGCCCCAGGCGGAGTTGTGCAGGATCTGGCAGGTCGGGTCCGGGCAGCTCGCCTTCCGTGACGCCAGCGCGAACAGCGGGGTGTACTTCGACCACAGGCCCACCTTGCGGAAGTCGACCGGGATGTGGTCGATCCGCGTCTTCAGCAGCTCTCCCGCCAGCGACATCCGCAGCGACGTCCGGCCGGCGAGCTTCGGCGTCAGGAACACTCCCTGGGACACCACGCCGGCGAGGCCCGGCACCAGTCCCGCCGCCATGCTCAGGGACAGCGTGAGCGAGCCGATGCAGTGGGCGACCACGAACAGCGGGCGGTCGCCCGTGCGCGCCCGGACGTACGAGACGGCCGCGGGGATGTCGTACAAGGCCACGTCGTCGTACGTGTACCTCCGGCCGGTCTCGTTGTACGGCAGCCGGCAGCTGCCCCGCCAGTCCAGCAGCCAGGGCTCGTAGCCCTCGTCGAGGAGGACGTCGACCAGGTTGCGGGTCTCCGGCAGCAGGAACATGTCGGCGGACGCGGTGTGTCCGTGCAGGAGCAGCACGGCGGGGCGGTCCGCGGCGTCCGTGCGGATGCGGGTCAGGCCGAGGCGGAGGCCGTCGTCCGCCCGCAGGGGGATCTCCTCGACGCGGGCCGGGTCGAGGCGGTGGTGCAGTGGGCGCGGGGTCGCGGTGGTCCTGACCCGGGGCAGCCCGGGCCCGCCGGCGCGGGAGGCGGTCGTCCTGAAGATCATCGGTGGTGCTCCACGGGGGTCGGGGTGCGGCGCAGGTCGAGCAGGTCACCGGCGGCGCGGGCGAAGGGGCCGAGCAGGCCGCGCCCCATCTCCAGGCCGAACCAGGCGAGCCAGGTCAGCTTGGCGGCCCGCTTCTCCTGGGGGGTCAGGCGCGGGTCCACCTCGATGCCGTCGATCTGGTCGCGGACGTAGGAGTCCGCGGGCACCACGACCTCGCCCGCCAGGCTCGCCGGTTCGCCCTCGCGGCCGATCCGCACGGTCAGCGCGCGGGTCTGCCGCCACAGGTCGCGGCGGGCCCGGGCGTACTTGTGGCCCTCCAGCCACCAGTGGCCGCCGTCGGCGTCGCGCAACCGCAGCCGGTAGCGCAGGAGTTGGTGCCTGAGCCCGTGCTGCTGGGGGATCCCCTCCTCGGGACGGACCCACATGTCGCCGCGCTCGACGGTCAGCGGCTCGCGATGTGCGGCGGTGCAGACGACCTCGCCGCTCACGTCCACCCGGCGCTCCTTGACCAGTTGGTACATGCTCGCGATGGAGAGGGTGAGCGCCATGGAGCAGGGGCTGTCGGCGGGGGAACCGACCGGTCCCACGCCGCCCTCCGTCGTCTCGGAGAACCACAGGTAGGGCTGGTCGTCCCGGTGCGGCAGCCTGGCGAGGCCGTCCTCGGCGAGCCGCTCGAAGGTCCTCAGCTGGGCCCGCGCGTCGTAGCGGGCGGCGGGCGGCAGCCCGAGCGCCTCGACCAGCGCGGTGGTGCGTGCGCCACCGGCCGCCGGGCCCTGCAGGGTCGCCTCGCACAGTCTGAGGGCGGTGGGGCTCCGCAACACCCTGGTCAGGAAGGCGAGTTCGGGAACCGGTTCGGCCTCCAGGCGGGCCAGGACGTCGGTGCGCCACTCGTCCCAGTCCTGGACCCGCACGTGCATGCCTCCGAGCGCCATGTCACGGACGACGTCGTCGAGGGTGTTGGGCACGCCGGTGAGGTTGTAGTCGTAGCCCCAGGCGTCCGGCTCGCAGATCGCGGCGACGGCGACCCGGCTCACCCAGTCCACCGGGGCCGCGTTCAGGCAGCGGAAGGCGGGGACGGTGCGGAACCGGCCGAAGGCCGAGATCAGGCCGCTGCTGAGGTCCTGCGGGTTGTGAGCGCCGGTCTTCGTGTGGCCGCCGATGCCGCCGGGGCGCAGCGCGGTGACGACCAGGCCGTGGTCGCGGGCGCGGCGCAGGGCTGCCTCGGCGGCCCACTTCGACTGGTCGTAGCCCGAGACGAGCCGGTCGACGTGGGCGAGTGGGTCGTCCTCGCCCATGGACGTGATGCCGACCTCGTTGAACACGGCGATCGAGGAGATGTGGTGCAGCGGCTTGGGACGGCCGGTGGCGGCGAGTTCGGCGAGGGTGAGCGCGCCGAGGACGTTGCTCGCCCGCAGCGACTGGTAGCCGCGCAGGAAGTCCACGGCCGCGGCGACGCCGACGACGCTGTCCAGTTCGTCGGCGAGCGCGTGCCACCGTTCGTCGGACAGGCCGAGCCGGGGCCGCCGGATGTCGCCGGGCAGCACGGTCACCCGGCGCCGCACCTCCGAGGACCAGGGCAGCCGGTGCCTTTGCAGCGCCTCGCCGAGCCGTGCGACGGCCGCCTCCTCGTCCTCCGCGCGCACCAGGCAGTGGACGTGCGCGTCGCTGTGCCGGAGCAGGTCGAGCAGCATGTGACTGCCGAGGAAGCCGGTGACGCCGGTCAGCAGGATCCGGCGGGGCGGCAGCGGCTCGGGCACGTCGACGAACGGCAGGCGGTCGGCGAGGGCCAGGTCGGCGAGGATCTGGCCGAGGGTCTCCGGGTGGGCCCCGGCATACCGGTCGTCGCCGCTGCCGGTACGGGGGCGGAGCGCGGGTGGGACGCGCGGCCCGGGGGCCGCGGGAGCGCCCGCTACGGCGGGTGAAGGGCTGCCGGGGAAAGCCGGTGCCTCGACGGCACCCGCGCCGGAAGCCGGCTGCGTGCCGGCGGGCGGGGCCGGCGCGATGCCCCGGGTGGTGGGCGCCGGGGTGCCCGCGCCCACGGCCGGCGGGGCGGCCTCGCCCGACGCCCCGGCCCCGGTCGCCCGCAGCCGGCGCCGGGCGAGACCGATCGGGCGCGCGTCGGCGAACACCTCGTCCAGCTCGAAGCCGATGCCCAGCTCGCGCTCCAGCTCCGCGACCAGTTCCACGGCGTGCACGGACGTGCCCCCCGCGTCGAAGAAGTCGGCGTCGGGCGCCAGGTGTCCCGCGGGCAGGTAGCGGCCCGCGGCGGCGGCGATGGCCGCGGCCAGGCCGTCCACGTCCGGGGGCGGCGGTGCGGGCGCGCCGCCGGAGTCCGAGCCGGTGGCCGTCCGCGCCACCCTCGCCAGCAGTTCGTCCACACCGAGCCCGCCGCCGCGCTCGATCGCCTCGGCGGTCGCCCGCTGCCCGGAGTCCTCCGTCACGTCACGCATGAGAGCCCTTCACGATGTGTGCGTCCTTGTCCCTTGCTTCCGGCAAGGCCCTTGCTTGCGGTGCATGCGCTGCTTGCGTTGAAGCCGCTCGCCCGGCAGGAGGTCCACCCGCTGCCGTGGGACGTCCTCATCGCTGCGTCCAGGACCGGAAGGCCCGCAGGCGGTCCGGCGTGACCACGGCCTCCAGGCGCTCGTCGTCCTGGTGGCCGCCGCCCAGCGCGGCCAGCAGACGCCGGGCCGGTACGTTGCGCTCCGTGCGCTCCGCCGTCAGCCGGACCGTCGCGCAGCCCCGATCCTCGGCACGGTCGGCCAGCCACTGCAGCAGGCGTTCCTCGACCCCTCGGCCGAGTGCCCGGCAGCTCATGAGCCAGCCGAGGACGTCGAGCCGGTCCCCGTCCGCCCGCAGAGCGAGAAGGGCGATCTGGCCGTAGTCGCCGAACCGGTCCCTCGCCGACGCCGTCCACACCTCGCCCCGCTCCCGCCACCGGGCGACGTCGCCGCCGTCGGCGGACCGGGCGCGGAGCGTGAACTGGTTGGTGCGGTGGACGAGTTGCTCGGCCCGCCGGACGTCCGCCTCGGACAGGGCCCGGATGTCGACCTCCAGCCGCAGCTCGGCGAGGAACTCCTCGAACCCGGCGGCTTCGCGGACGGCCTCCCGCTCCCGGTCCTGCGCGTAGAACCTGGCCCGCAGCGCGTCCTCGGCGGTCGCCGGCGCGGGGACCAGGGGCCACAACCGCGCCAGGAAGTCCTCCAGCCGGTCCGCGGACGGGCAGGTCACCGACAGCACCCGCGGCAGCGCGGAGCGCACCTTGGCGATCTCGGCGGGGTTGTCGTCCAGGAACAGGAAGCTGTCCAGGCCGAGATCGAGGGTGCGCGCGGCCTCGGCCAGGCGGCCCGGTTTGGGTGCCCAGCCGGCCGACAGCACACTGAAGTGCCCGGCCTTCAGCAGGCTGTCCGGCCGGTCGAGGACCGCGCGGACCGTGGCCTCGTCGTTGTTGCTGACCAGCACCAGCAGCGCCCCCGCCGCGCGCCACTGCAGCAGACTTCGCGCGAGCAGGGCGCGCGGGCCGTCCAGGTCGACGGCCTCGGGGCCGATCTCGCCGGCGACCCCGCCCCACAGGGTCTCGTCGCCGTCCACCGCGATCACCTTCGGCGCCGGGCGCAGCACCGCCCGTACGACCTCGGCGAGCCGCAGCGCCACGGCCGCCTGGAAGGCCGGGGTGAAGGGCAGGTGGGCCAGCCGCTCGGTCCGCTCGTCGAAGGGTTCCGCGACGGGGTGGTGACGGGTCCAGTCGTCGGGGCCGAGCACCGCGACGCCGGGCAGACCGCTCAGCCCGGCGGCGACCTCGCGCTCCCATCGGCTCAGCCTCTCCTCCGGGCGGGCCGCGGGCAGGAACCCGACGATCAGCGGCTTGCGGGTGCGTTCGGACAGGGCTTTCAGCGCGGCCGGGTAGGCGGTGCGCAGCTCGGCGAGCAGCGCGTCGTCGACCGGGCCGAAGCGCTCCAGGTCCGCCGCGCGCAGCAGTACCGCACCCACCGCCGTCGCGGGGTCGGTGAAGACGCCCGAGGGATCCCGCAGGCTCGCGAGCACCTGGTGGTAGGGCGCCTCGGCGATCGCCGGTGCGCCGTCCCCGGCCCCGTCCCGCACGGCCACCTCGCACATCTTCGGGAGGTCGCCCAGGGCGAAGGTGGCGGCGAGGGCCAGCGACCGGCCGGGGGCGGGCTTCGTACCGGCGGGGGCCCGGGCGGCTGCGCGGGCCGGGACCGCCGGGTCCTCGGCCGTCTCCCCGAGCAGCCGCAGGAACTCCTCCGCGAGTTCGGCGGTGGCCGCGGCGTCCAGGATGTCCAGGTTGTGGTCGAGCCGGACGCGTGCCGCGTCCGGGCTCATGGTGATCATCAGGTCGAGGTCCGACCAGCCGGTGCCGGCGGGCAGCACCTCCAGCCGGGTGAGGCGGCGCGAGGACCGTACGTAGTTGAAGTAGACCTCGACGAGCGGCGCCTCCTCCCGGTGCAGGCCCTGCCGGGCCAGGGTGGCGAGGACGTCGGAGAACATGGCGCCCTTGGCCAGGACGCGTTGCAGGCGGGCGTCGGTGCGGCGCAGCACCTCGGCGACCTGTTCGCCCGCGCGGGCCTCGGCCGGGAACGGCACCGGCACGCCGAAGAAGCCCACCGCGTCGAACGCGTCCGCGTGGATGCGGGTGTCCACGGGCACGGCGATCACGAACCGCTCCCGTTCCCGCATCCTGGCCAGCAGCACCGTCAGGGTGCCGAGGCAGAAGGCGGCGGGGGTGACGGCCAGCCTGCTCGCGGCCGCCGCGACCCGTTCCGTCAGCCCGTCGGGAATCGTCACGGTCACGCTGCCGGCCCGGTACGACCGGGTCGCCGGGCGCGGCCTGGTCAGTTCCAGGTCGAGCCGTTCGCTGCCGTGGAAGTGCTCGCGCCACTCGGCGCCCGCGCCCTCACCGCCCTGCTGGGCCTCGATGAGCAGGGCGATGTCGCGGTTCGTGACGGCTGCGTCCAGGGGGGTGCCCGACAGTTCCGCGTCGATCTCCCCGGCGACGAGCAGGAGCGACTGCAGGTCGCCGACCGCGTGATGGGCGCCGAACACCAGGACCTGGCCGTGCGCACCGCCGTCCACCAGCTCGAACCGCCACAGCGGTGTCGCCTCCAGGTCGAACGGCGGCGCGAGGAGGGTGCGCAGCCGCTCGGCGCCGTCGGGTGGGCCGTCGACCGCCGTGCGGCGCAGCACCGGCTCGGCCGGCACCCGGTCCACGCGCAGCCGCCGGACGCCTTCGCCCGTGGTGACGATCGCGGTACGCAGGGCCGCGTGCCGCGCGACGAGCCGGGTCAGGACGCCGGTGAGCGTCTCCGGGGTGGTCGGCTCGGTCAGCCGTACGGCGAGGCCGATCGCGTGTGCCGCGTCCGGCATGCCCGGCCGGGCGCTGCGCAGCAGTCGTACGACGTCGCGCGTCGCGGGCCGCAGTTCGGTCTGCGGAACCTTCTCCGCCAGGTCGCCGGGGTTCTGCCGCGCCACCGCCTCCCGTGGTGGCAGGCCCTTGGCCAGCACCTGGGCGAGGCCGCGGACGTCGGCCGCCGTGAACACGTCCGCGGCCGGGAGCTCCACGCCCAGTTCGCGGACGAAGGCGTTGCGCAACCGCACCAGCATCAGGGAGTCCAGGCCCAGTTCCTTCAGGGCGCTGGTCGCCGACACGTCGGCCGCTCCCCCCGAGACCTCGCCGACCCGGGCCCGGACGTACGCCTCCAGCCAGTCGGCGCGGTCCTGGTCCGTCGTCGCCGCGAACACCTTCCTGACCAGGTCGTCGGAGGCGGCCGTGCCCGCCGGGACGGTGACCAGGTCGCCCAGGATCGGGCGGGTGCGCACGGCGTCCGGGACGAGCGTCAGCATCTCCCGGTCCAGGGAGATCGGCGCGAGCTGGCGGCGGGTGGTGGCCAGTACCCGTTCGAACAGCTCGCCGCCCTCCTGCGGCGAGAAGGCGGCCATGCCCGAGCGGCCGGTCCCGGCGGACCGGGCGTCGGACCCGGCGACCATGCCGACACCGGCCCAGGCACCCCAGTCCAGGCTCAGCGCCCGGCGGCCGGCGTGGGAGAGGTGGTGTGCCCAGGCGTCGAGGAAGGCGTTCGCCGCCGAATACGGGCTCTGCCCGGCCGACCCGAGGAGTCCGGCCGCGGAGGCGAACAGGACCAGGTTCGAGGCCTCCGGGGTCAGCTCGGTGAGAAGAGCGGTGCCGAGGACCTTCGGGGCGAGGACGCGCAGGACGCGTTCGTCGGTCAGGTTCGCCACCGTGGCGTCGTCGAGCAGACCGGCCGCGTGCACGACCGTGCCGATCCGGCCGCAGGCGTGCCGTACGGCGTCCAGGGCGGCCGTGAGACCTTCCCGGTCGGCGACGTCGGCACGGGCCAGGTGCACGGTGACACCCCGCTCTTCGAGACCCCTGATCCAGTCCCTGGCCTCCGCGTCGGGCGTGCCCCGGCTCATGAGGGCCAGCCGGCGGGCCCCGCGGCGGACCAGCCGTTCGGCGGCGACGCGGCCGAGGCCGCCGAGGCCACCGGTGATCAGGTGCACGCCGTCCACGCCCTCCGCGCCGTCCGCTCCGTCCGCTCCGTCGTCCAGGCGGGTGGGCGCCAGCCTCGGCACCAGGCGTCCGGTGCCGCGCAGGGCGACGAGCCGTTCGTCGTCGGCGTGCCTGAGCTGGGTCCACAGCGCGTCGACGCCGTCGTCGGGCGGCAGGTCGATCAGCGTGGTCGACAGCTCCGGGTACTCCTGCGCCACCGCGAGGCCGAAGCCCCAGGCGAGCGCCTGCTGCGGGTCGGTCACCCAGGTGCTGCCCCCGGCCGCCTGGCTGCCGCGTACGACGACGAACAGGCGCGGCGGGCGGCCCCCCGGGCGGTCCGCGAGGGCGCGCACCAGGTGCAGGGTGTTCAGACAGCACAGCCGCGCCGCCCGCTCGGCCGATCCGGCGTCACCGATCGCCGGGGCGTCGAGGGCGGTCAGCTGGACCACCTGCTCGGGCCCGCCGCCCGCGAAGGCCTCTTCCAGCAGCCGGGTCAGCTGCCGCGGGTCGGCCGGGTCGAGGACGTAACGCCCGGGCCCCTCGGCGGCGAAGGCGCTGCCCGTGCGGGCGACGACGTGCGGCACCGAGGAGCCGAGCCGTTCGGCGAGCGCGGCCGCCACCCCGGTGTCGTCGGCCAGGATCAGCCAGGTGCCCCGGGCCGGCGGTTCCTGCGCGGCCGGGCGCGGGTGCCAGCGCGTCTCGAAGAGGGCACCGTCCAGCGGCGAGAGGGCGGCCAGCCGGAACTCCGTCACCTCGAGGATGAGTTGCTCGTCCTCGTCCCAGATCCTCAGGTCCAGGGTGGCGGTGTCCCCGGACACGGAGCGCAGTTCGCAGCCGGCCCAGGCGGGCGTCGTGCGCAGGCCCGTGAAGCGCAGGTGTCCCACCCCGGCGGGCACGAACGCCCGGCCCTCGGGGGCGTTTTCGGGCAGGGCGGCCGTGTGGAACGCCGCGTCGAGGACCGCGGGGTGCAGCAGGTGCCCCGCGGCCGGCCTGGCGGCCAGCCGGCCCAGGGCCGCCGAGCGCCCGCGGCGGCCCTGCTCCAGGCCCCGGAAGGCGGGCCCGTAGTCGATGCCGAGGGCGGTCAGCCCGGTGTACAGCGCCGGCAGGTCCACGTCCTGCGTGCACCGCTCACGCACGGGGGCCGGCGACGCGCCGGCCGGGGGCTGTTCGCCGGTCACCGCGACGCGTCCGCCGACGTGCCGCTCCCACCGCGGGCGCCGCCCGCCCGCGGCCGCGGAGGCGACGGTGAAGGACCACGAGCCGTCCTCGGCGGGCCGCAGCACCAGCTGCACCCGTACGGGCCGTTCGGGGTCCAACCGCAGCGGTTGCACGAACTCGACGTCCCGCAGGTGTACGTGGCGGCCCTCCTGCACCGCGCGGGCCGCTTCCAGGGCCATGTCGAGGAAGGCGGCGCCGGGCAGCCAGACCTCGCCGTCCACCCGGTGGTCGCCCAGATAGGCGAAGCGGCCGTCCCGCAGGTCGATGTCGCTCTGGAAGAGGTGCCGGCCGGGCTCGTCGCTGGACTCGACGTGCGTGCCGAGCAGCGGTGAGGAGCCCGTGGCGGTGGCCGGGGCGGGCGTGAGCCAGTGACGTTCGCGGGCGAAGGCGTACGTCGGCAGATCGACGCGACGGCCTCGCGGGAACAGCGCCGTCCAGTCGGGCGTGTGGCCCGCGACGTACAACTCGCCGGCCCCGCGCAGCAGGGCGTCGGGGGCGTCCTGCTGACGGCGCAGCGAGCCGACCGCGGCCACGTCGATCCCCGCCTCGGCGGCCACCGACTCGATGGCGGACAGCAGCGAGGGATGCGGGCTGAGCTCGACGAAGTAGCGGTAGCCGTCGTCCAGCAACCGCCGGACGGTGTCGACGAAACGGACGGGCAGCCTGAGGTTGTCGTACCAGTGACCGGCGTCCAGCCGGTCGCCGGGGACGGGTTCGGCCAGCACCGTCGAGTACAGCGGGGTCGGCGCCGGTGCGCCCCGGACGCCGCGGAAGCGGTCGAGCAGCTCCTCTCGCAGGGGTTCCATGAGCGGGGTGTGCGAGGCGAACGGCGTGGACAGCCGCCGTACGGCGACCCCTCGCTCCTCCAGGTGACGGCTCAGCTCGGCCAGCGCGTCGGCGGCGCCGGACACGGCCGTGGAGCCGGGGCTGTTGACCGCGGCGACGAACAGCCGGCCGCCGTGGTCGGCGAGCAGTTCCTCGACCTGCGCCCGCGGCAGCTCCACCGCGACCATGCCGCCCTGCCCGACCAGCGGGACGACGGCCGCGGCCCGCCCGGTCACCACGGTCACGGCGTCGTCCAGGCCGAGGGCGCCCGCGCTGTACGCGGCGGCGATCTCCCCCAGGCTGTGCCCGAGCACGGCGTCCGGGGTCACGCCGAGCGCCCGCCACCCCGCGGCCAGAGCCGCGCCGACCGCGAACAGCACCGGTTGCAGGCAGTCGGTGCGGTGGAGCGGGGAGGACTCCTCCGGCGCCCTCAGCGCGTTGAGCACCGACCAGCCGACGCGCCGCCGCACCGCCTCGTCGATCCGGCTCAGCTCCTCGCGGAACGCGTCGGACCCGGCCAGCAGCTCCAGCCCCATGCCGGGCCACTGACCGCCGTGTCCGGAGAAGACGAAGGCCACCTTGCCCGCCTGGTCCTCGCGCGGCCGGGCCGGCCGCGTCCGTCCGCCGCCCACCGCGTCGAGCGCTGCGCGCAGTTCGTCCCGGTCCCCGGCCGTGACCGCGGTCCGCCACGCGAAGTGGCTGCGGTGCCGGGCGAGCGTGTGGGCGACGTCCCCGAGCGCGGTGTCCCCGGCCAGCTGCCGGGCCAGCCGCGCGGCCTGTCCGCGCAGCGCGGCCTCGCTCCGCCCGGACAGGACGAACAACCGCCTGGCGGAGGGGTGTTCACGGGCGGGCCGCGGCTCCGGCGGGCAGGGGGGCGCCTCCTCGACGATCACATGCGCGTTGGTCCCGCTGATCCCGAAGGCGCTGACCCCGGCCCGCCGGACGCGCTCGTCCGACGCCGGCCAGGGCACGGACTCCCGCAGCAGGTGCAGACCGCTGCCGTCCCACTCGACGTGCCGGCTGGGTGTGCCGGCGTGCAGGGTGGCCGGCAGCGTCCGGTGGCGCAGCGACTCCACCACCTTGATCAGCCCGGCGACGCCCGAGGCGGCCTGGGTGTGCCCGAGGTTGGACTTGAGCGAGCCCAGGTGGAGCGGGCGGTGCCGGGCGCCGGAACCGCCGAAGACCTGCGCGAGGGCGTTCGCCTCGATCGGGTCGCCCAGTGTCGTGCCCGTGCCGTGCGCCTCCACGTAGTCGATGTCGGCGGGTTCGAGGCCGGACAGCTCCAGGGCCCGCCGGATCACCTGCTCCTGCGCCGGGCCGTTGGGCGCGGACAGGCCCTGGCTGCGGCCGTCCTGGTTGACGGCTGTGCCGCGCAGCACCGCCAGCACCTCGTCGCCGTCCCGCCGCGCGTCGTCCAGCCGCTTCAGTACGAGCATGCCGGCGCCCTCGGCCCAGACGGCGCCGTCGGCGTCGTCGGCGAAGGAGCGGCAGCGGCCGGTCGGGGACAGGCCCCGCAGCCGGCTGAACTCCACGAAGGTCTGCGGGGTCACCATGAGGGTCACGCCCCCGGCGAGCGCCAGGTCGCACTCGCCCGCCCGCAGCGCCTGCGCCGCCAGGTGCACCGCGACGAGCGACGACGAGCACGCCGTGTCCACCGTCAGCGCCGGGCCGTGCAGCCCGAGCGCGTACGCCAGGCGGCCCGAGGCCACGCTCAGCGCCGATCCGGTGCCGACGTAGCCGTCCAGCTGGTCGAGCCGGGAGCCCGTCAGGTAGTCGCTGCCGAACATGCCGACGTAGACGCCGGTGGTGCTGCCCGCGAGTGCGGCGGGCACGATCCCGGCGCGCTCCAGCGCCTCCCAGGCGGTCTCCAGCAGCAGCCGTTGCTGCGGGTCCATGGCGGCGGCCTCCTTCGGGGTGATGCCGAAGAAGCCCGCGTCGAAGGACTCGATGTCGTCCAGGAAGCCCCCTTCCCGGGCGTACGACTTGCCCGGGGCCTCCGGGTCCGGGTCGTACAGCGACTCGACGTCCCAGCGCCCGGCCGGGAACGGGCCGATCGCGTCCCGGCCCTCGGCGACCAGCTGCCACAGCTCCTCCGGGTCGCCGACGCCGCCCGGGAGGCGGCAGGCCATGGCCACCAGGGCGACCGGCTCGCCGGGCGCGGCCGCGGGGGTGGGCGCGGCGGGCGCGGGACGGGCGGGGCCGCCCGTCGCGAGAGCGGTGGCCAGCAGGTGCTCGGCGAGGCGGGCCGGGGTGGGGTGGTCGAACAGCAGGGTGGCGGGGAGCCGGGAGCCGAGGCGGGCGCCGATGCGGTTGCGCAGCTCCACCGCCGTAACGGAGTCCATGCCGAGGTCGCGCAGCGGCTGTTCGGGGTGGACGGACTCCGCCGAGCGCAGGCCGAGGGCGCGGGCGGCCTCCTCGCGGACCAGTTCCAGGGCGCGGTGGGCGCGCTCGGGCTCCGGCAGCCGGGCGAGGCGGTCCGCCAGTGCGTCCGTGCCCTCCTGTCCGGTGCGGGGCGCGGGCAGCAGTGAGCGCCACAGCGCGGCCGCGGGGCCGCCTGCGCCGGCCGTGGTCCGCCGCAGGCGGGGCAGGTCCAGCGCCCAGGCGACCAGGTGCGGGGCTCCCCGGCGCAGCGCGAGTTCGACGAGGTCGCGGCCCTGTTCCGGGGTGAGGGCACGGTGGCCGAGGCGCGCCATCCGCTCCGGGTCGGCGTGTTCGGCCGCGAGGCCTTCGCCCGCCCAGGCGCCGAAGGAGACGGACACGGCGGGCAGTCCCAGGCCGCGCCGGTGGTGGGCGAGCTGGTCGAGGAAGGTGTTGGCGGCGGCGTAGCCGGCCTGGCCCGCGTTGCCGACGACACCGGCGGCGGAGGAGACCAGCAGGAACAGGTCGAGTCGCGCGTCGGCGGTGAGCCGGTGCAGGTGGGCCGCGCCGTCGGCCTTGGGGCGCAGCACCCGGGCGAGGCGTTCGGGAGTCAGTTCGGTGACCACCCCGTCGTCCAGGACGCCCGCGCAGTGCACGACGCCGCGGAGTTCGCCGGCGACGGAACCGACGAGGCCGGCCAGGGCGGCGGCGTCGGCGACGTCGCACGCGGCCACGTCGACCTCGGCGCCGAGCGCCGTCAGTTCCGCGGTGACCTCGGCCGTGCGCGGGTCGTCGGCTCCGCGCCGGGACGTCAGCAGCAGGCGGGGCACGCCCCGTTCGGCGAGGAGCCGGGCGATGTGGCGTCCGACGGCGCCGAGGCCTCCGGTGATCAGTACCGTGCCGTCGGCGGGCACGGTCGCGCGGCCGGTGTCCGCCGCGTGGGCGCGTACAAGCCGGGGCACGAGCAAGGTGCCCGCGCGTCCCGCCAGTTCGGGCTCGTCCCCGTGGGCGACGGCGGCGAGCAGGGCGGCCGCGGGATCGGTGTCCTCCAGGTCGAGCAGCGTCAGCCCGAGGTCCGGGTGCTCGGCGCGGGCGCCGCGGGCCAGGCCCCACAGGGCGGACTGGACGAGGCCGGGCACGGTGTCCCGGTCTGCGGCCGAGACCGCGCCGCGGGTCACCCAGACGGTCCGGGCGGGGGCCTCCTCCTGTGCGACGAGCCGTTGCAGTTCGGCCAGCGCGTCTTCCGTCACCTCCCGGACGGCGGCGGCCGTCGCGGCGTCCCCGGCTGGTTGTGGCCAGAACCGTACGAGCACGTCGCGCCCCGTGTCGCCGCACCGGATCCCCGCCGCCTCGAGGCCGCGCAGGGCGGCGGCGACGTCCGGGTCGGACGGGTCGCCGACGACGGTCCAGTCACCGGCCGGCTTCCCGGCCGGCGGTTCGGGCGCGGCCGTCCAGGCCACCTCGTACAGGTGCCGTCCGTTGCCCGATCCGCCGGCGAGATCGGCCGGGTTCGCGGCCCGCAGCCGCACCCCCTCCAGCCGGCCCCGGAGGATGCCGTCGGCGTCCCACAGCGTCACGTCCAGCGTGGGATCCGTGTCGGCGGCGCCGGTGCGCCGCACGGACACGGTCAGGTCGTCGGTGCCGCCGTGCGGCAGCGCGGCGCGGCCCACGGCGACCGGGAGGAGCACCCGGCCGTCGGAGGCGGCACCCCCTTCGAGGGCGGCGGCCACGTGCAGCGCGGCGTCCAGCAGCGCCGGGTGGACCGGGTAGGGGTCGGCCGGGTCGCGGGCGACGGACGGCAGCGACAGCCGGGCCAGCAGCTCGTCCGCGCCGGTGACCACCGCCTGCGCTACGCCCTGGAAGGCCGGACCGTAACCGAGGCCGGCCGCGGTCAGCCGCTCGTAGGTCTCCGTGGTCCAGGCGGGTTCCGCCGCGTTCGGCCATTGCGGCGGCCGCCCCGTCGCCGGGGCCGCCCCGGCGGCCGAGGCGGTGGCGTGCGGGGTCCAGCCGGTGTCCTCGTGGCCGCGCGGGCGGCTGTGCACGGTGATCTCCGGTGCCGGGCCGGTGGTGACGACCTCGACGGACACCTCGACCGTGCCGGAGGCGGGCAGCACGAGGGGGGTGAGCAGCATCAGGTCGGTCACGTCGGCCGGGTCGTCCGGGCGGGCCACGGCGAGGGCGGCCCGGCACAGCTCCAGCAGGGTCGTGCCGGACACCACGGTCCGGCCGAACACGGTGTGGTCGGCGAGCCAGCCGGCGGTCGCCGGGGACCACTCGTTGCGGAAGGTCCAGCGGGTCTCGTCGGCCGACCGCAACTGGACGCCGAGCAAGGGGTGCGCGGCCCGGTCGAACAGGCCGGGGCCGCCCGGGGCGGACCGGGGTTCGATCCAGTGCCGCCGGGTGTCCCAGGCGTAGGTCGGCAGGTCCACCCCGGTGGTGGCGGCGACCAGGTGCCGCCAGTCCATCCGCCGTCCGAGGACGTGCAGTTCGGCGGCGGAGCGGTCCAGGCAGGCGGGCCCGTCCTCGGCGCGGCGCAGGGAGCCGACGGCGACCAGCTCGTGGCCGCAGTCCTCGCCGATCGTGTGCAGGGCGGTGAGCAGGGACGGGTGGGGGCTGAGTTCGACGAAGTGGCGGTAGCCGTCGGCCGCCATGCGCTCCACGGTGGGCGCGAAGCGGACGGGCCGGCGCAGGTTGGTGTACCAGTACCCGGCGTCCAGCTCCTCGGTGACCGGCTCGCCGGTGACGGTGGAGTACCAGGCGACCGGCGTGGGGTACGTGGACACTCCGTCGAGCTCTTCGAGGACCTCCGCGCGGACCGGCTCGACCCCTGCGCTGTGGGAGGCGTAGTCGACGTCGAGGCGACGGACGAAGACCTGTTCCCGGTCGAGGTCCGCGAGCAGGCCCTCCAGCGGCTCCACGTCACCGGCGACCACGGTCGCGCGGGCACTGTTCACGGCGGCGACGCAGACCCGGCCGCCGAGACCGTCGAGACGGGTGACCACGTCGGCGTGCGGCAGGGCGACGACGGCCATGGCGCCGGTGCCGGACAGCCCGGCCAGGGCCCGGCTGCGCAGGGCGACCACCGCCGCCGCGTCGTTGAGGCTGAGCGCGCCGGCGACACAGGCCGCGGCCACCTCGCCCTGGCTGTGCCCGATCACGGCGTCCGGCCGGACGCCGCGGACCCGCCACACCGCGGCCAGGGACACCATCACCGCGAAGAGCACCGGCTGGACGACGTCCACGCGGTCCAGGGACGGGGCTCCCGGCCCGCCGCGCAGGACCGCCGCCACGGACCAGGCGGTGAAGGGCCGCAGGGCGGCGTCGCAGCGGTCGAGTTCGTCGGCGAACACGGGGTCGCCTTCGAGCAGGTCACGGGCCATGCCGGCCCACTGGGCGCCCTGGCCGGGAAAGACGAAGGCGACCTTGCCCGGGGGCGGTGTCCGCCGGGGGCCGGTGGTCGGGCCGGTGTCGGGCCTGCCCTCCGCGAGGGCCTCCAGCGCGGTCAGCAGCTCGTCGCGTCCGGCCGCCTGGACGACGGCACGGTGCTCGAAGTGGGTGCGCCGGTGGGCCAGCGTGGCGGCCACGGCGGGCAGCGGCGACTCCGGCCGCGCTGCGAGACGTGCGTGAAGGCGACCGGCCTGTGCCTGGAGCGCGGGAAGCGTGCGGGCGGAGAGCGGGAAGAGCGTCGGGCCGGGCAGTTCGGCCTCCGCTCCGGCCTGTGCGGCGGCGGGCGGTGCCTCCTCCAGGACGACGTGCGCATTGGTGCCGCTGATGCCGAACGCGCTCACCCCGGCCCGCCGCACGCGGTCGCCGCCGCCCGGCCATGCGCGGGCGCTGCCGTACAGGGCGAGGCCGCCGCCCGCCCAGTCGACGTGCTCCGTGGGGGGCTCGGCGTGCAGGGACGGCGGTATGAGCTCGTGCCCGAGGGCGAGCACCGTCTTGATCACGCCGCCGATGCCCGCGGCGGCCTGCGCGTGACCGATGTTGGACTTCAGCGAGCCGACGCCGAGGGGCCGGCCGGCGGGGCGGCCCGGTCCGAAGACGGCGGCCAGTGCGCGGCCCTCGATGGGGTCGCCGAGCCGGGTGCCGGTGCCGTGCGCCTCGACGTAGTCCACGTCGTCCGGTGCGAGTCCCGCGTCGTCGAGCGCGGCGCGCAGCACCCGTTCCTGCGCGGGCCCGCTGGGGGCGCTCAGCCCCTGGCTGCGGCCGTCCTGGTTGACGGCGGAGCCCTTGACCACGGCGAGCACCCGGTCGCCGTCGCGGCGGGCGTCGGCGAGCCGCTTGAGCAGCACCACACCGCAGCCCTCGGCCCACACCACGCCGTCCGCTCCGGCGGCGAAGGGGCTGCACCGCCCGGACGGCGACAGTGCGCGCAGCCTGCTGAACTCCACGTGTCCCCGCGGGGTCACCAGCAGGCTCGCGCCGCCCGCGAGCGCGAGGTCGCACTCGCCCGCCGCCAGCGCGCGGGCCGCCAGGTGCAGGGCGACCAGGGAGGAGGAGCAGGCGGTGTCGACGGTGACCGCCGGGCCCTGCAGGCCGAGGGTGTAGGCGATGCGCCCGGAGGCCACGCTGGGCGCCGAGCCGGTGCCGACGTGCCCGTCGAGCTGGTCCAGCGGGGCGGAGGCGAGGTATCCGCTGTCGTACAGGCCGAGGTAGACGCCGGTGGAGCTGCCGTGCAGCGTCGCGGGGACGATCCCGGCCCGCTCGATCGCCTCCCAGCTGGTCGCCAGCAGCAGCCGTTGCTGCGGGTCCATGGCGTCGGCCTCACGCGGCGAGATGCCGAAGAAGGAGGCGTCGAAGCGGTCGATGCCGTCGAGGAAACCGCCGCGCAGCGTGTACGCCCTGCCGGCGGCGTCGGGGTCGGGGTCGTGGAGGTCGCGGGTGTCCCAACGGCCGGCCGGTACCTCGCGGACGGCGTCCTCGCCGGCGGCGAGCAGCCGCCACAGCCCCTCGGGGTCGTCGGCGCCGCCGGGGAAGCGGCAGGCCATGGAGACGATCGCGATGCCGTCGTCCGCCGCCCGCGGCGAAGCCCCGGCGGGGGCCCGCTCGGCCGACGGGGCGGGCGGTTCGCCGAGGACCGCGTCGGCCAGCGCGGCGATCGTGGGATGGTCGAAGATAAGCGACGGCTCCAGCGGCCGTTCGGTGCGTGCGGAGAGTTCGGCGGCCAGCGTCACCAACTGCCGTGATCCCAGACCGAATTCGGCGATCGGCCGGTCCGGGTCGACGTCCGGCCGATCGAGCCCGGCCGCCTCGGCGACGGCCGAACCCAGCCAGGCCCGTACGTCCTCGGCGGTGGTGAGGGGTGTGGTGGAGGACTGCTTCCGGGGCTCGTTCGCAGGCATCTGGTGAGGTGTCCTCAAGCAGTGGTGACGCGGGCGGATTCCGCACGACCGCATGCGGCAGCGGCGTACGGCTGGAATCGGGTGACGTACGGCCGCCCGGGGAGGTACGGGCGACTCGCGCCGGTGCGGACGGGCACCGGCGGCGGGTCATCCCGTGACGGGCGCGCCGACCGGGGCGAGGGTGCCGTCGAGATAGGCCGCCCGGGAGGCGCGGCGCTGGATCTTCCCGCTGGAGGTCTTCGGGATGGTGCCGGGGTGGACCAGCACCACGTCCCGCACCGGCAGGCGATGGGCCTCGCCGATCGCGCCGCGCACCATGTCGGTGATCTTCTCGGCCTCGCCGGCCGCCTCGGGCGCCACCTCGGCCACGAGGACGACCTGTTCGCCCTCCGCGCCGGCGTCCACGGAGAACGCGGCGGTGCAGCCGGGGCGCAGCGCCGGGTGGGACAACTCCGCGGACAGTTCGAGGTCCTGCGGATAGTGGTTGCGCCCGTCGACGACGACGAGGTCCTTCAGGCGGCCGGTGACGAACAGTTCGCCGTCACGCAGGAAGCCGAGGTCGGCCGTGCGCAGGAAGCGGTCCTCGCCGCCGGTCAGGGTGGCGCGGAAGGTCTCGCGAGTGGCGAGGGCGTTGCGCCAGTAGCCCTTGGCCACGCTCGCGCCGGACACCCAGATCTCGCCGACCTCGCCCTCGGGCAGCGCCTCCCGCCTCTCGGGATCGGCGATCACCACGGTGGTCCCGGTCCCGGGCAGGCCGCAGCCCACGGCGGCCGCGTCCGCCTCGCCCGCGTGCGGGCCGGCGGCGGCTTCCAGCAGGGTGGGCGGCGCGCCCACCGTGCCACCGGTGACCATGAGGGTGGCCTCGGCCAGGCCGTAGCACGGGTAGAAGGCCTCGCGGCGGAAGCCCGCCGCACGGAAGGTCTCGCCGAACCGCCGCAGCGTGGCCGCGCGCACCGGTTCGGCGCCGTTGAAGGCGACCTTCCACGCGCTCAGGTCGAGGCTGTCGACCAGGTCGGCGGTGGCGTGCTTCAGGCACAGCTCGTAGGCGAAGTTGGGGCCCCCGCTGGTGTGCGGCCGGTAGCGGCTGATCGCGGTCAGCCAGCGGTCGGGGCGCTGCAGGAAGTGCAGCGGTGAGAAGAGCGTGGCGGTGGCGCCGAGGTACAGCGTGTTCAGTACGGGGCCCATGAGGCCCATGTCGTGGTAGACGGGAAGCCAGCTGAGGAGCAGTTCCCCGCCGTGCTCCGCCAGGGCCTCGGGGGTGTGCCCCATCCTCTCGGTGATGATCCGCTGGTTGTCCAGCAGGTTGCCGTGGGTCACCACCACACCGCGCGGGGCGGAGGTGGAGCCGGAGGTGTACTGGAGGAACGCCACCGAGTCGGCGGTGAGTTCGGGGGCGTGCCAGGAGCCGGCCGCGTCGTCGGGGATGTCCTCGGTGGCGACGCGGGCGACCGCGTCCAGCTCGGGCAGGTGCTCGGTCCATGTGCCCAGGGCGTTGATGACCTCGCGGCCGCCGAGGATCACCTGGGCGTCGGAGTCGGCCATCAGGCGCTTCATCCGGATCAGGGCGCGGTGGTTCTGCGACCGTCCCTGCGGGGGCACGCCCGGCACGGCGACGACGCCTGCGGCGAGGCAGCCCAGGAAGGCGGAGACGAACTCGAGGCCGGGCGGATGGAGCAGCAGGGCGCGCGAGCCGGCGAGGCCGCGGTCCTGGAGCCAGGCGGCGACGGCGCGGGTCCGGCCGGCCAGTCGTGCGTAGGAGATCTGCTGGACTTCTCCGTCGCAGTCACCGGTGAGCAGGTACCTGTAGGCGGTGCGGTCGGGCTGTTTCTGGGCGTGTACGGTCAGTAATTCGACCAGGGAACGAGCCATGTGAAGAGTCTCACCTGTCCGGGTCAGCGGTGAGGGGACTGGAGTACGGCGGCTGTGTGCGCGCACGCGCAGAAGCCGTCGGCCCGGCCCCCTTGCCGGTCGTCCGTCTCGGCCGTTCGCCCGATGGCGATATGGCCGCAGGTCCCCCCACTCGGCTTGCTACCAACGAGTAACACCATAGCAAGTACCCTCCCGCCGACGGGGCGAACGCATGTAAACGCTGGGTGTCCAAAGGGAGTTGGCGGCCCGCGGGCGTCCGCGCCAGGAGGCCGAGCGGGCCGAGGCGGGCAAGATCCGGTCAGCCCGATCATCGTGGGCGACAAATTTCGGGCGATGTGGCGCCACTAAAGGACAAGGCGTCGTGTCGCCGTGCGGATCGCACTGGAATGGCCCGTCTCATGGTGAGCCTGGGGGCGAGCATGGCGATGCGCGACTTGGCGGTACCACCGGATCCCGCCGGTGCGACGGCACGGGAGCCGTGCCGGTGCGGAGCACCGGCACGGGCAGGAGCTCCGGGAGCCGCCGAGGAGAAGTTCCGGGGGCTGCTGGAGGCGGCGCCGGACGCCATGGTCATCGTCGACGACGGCGGACTGATCCGGCTCGTCAACGCCCAGACCGAAGCACTCT